>NC_013790.1:767500-1085000 GCF_000024185.1 Methanobrevibacter ruminantium M1 | reverse complement strand
GTGCATTCATAATAAGAGGAAAAAGAAACTATATCAGAGGGGCTAAGCTAGAGATAGCAATTGGAATTGTTGATTATGATGGTGAAAAGAGAATTATGGCAGGCCCGGTTGATGCACTTAAGGCATATACTGAAAAGTATGTTACAATAAAGCCAGGATATACTAAAAAAGAGAAGATAGCTAAAGAGATACTCTCTAGAATAAATGAGGACAATATTATTGAATTGGATGATGTTGTTAGGGTATTGCCTAGCGGTAAATGTGACTTTGTCTAATTAATATAAAAAAGAGTTTTAAAGAATATAATCATTTATATTCTTTTAAAACCTAAAAACTATTTTTTAATTTTTAAATTTCAAACAAGCAATATACTTATTTTTTTCTTATTTTTTCTTATTTTAATTAAAAACTGTTTTTTTATTCAATTCCCCCATCATTAACCATATTTATACTCTTCATAGCCTTCAATATCATCAAAGGTGTATTTACCGGCATCTCTGTTTTTTGCCTTTTCCATTTGAAAGTCCTTAACCTTATTATAAAAGGATTTGCTAAAGGTCTTATGGCGAACTTCTTCAATAAGCTCATCGAATAGATGTCCTCTTCTCATAAAATCAAGCTTAATCAAATGGGCGTAGTCCTCTTCATCACTTTTAAAGTCATATAGCTCATTGAATAAGTCGTTTATGAGAAGTCTTAGCTTGATGGAATTTTCCTCATCATCGTCATCATCACAAACCCAAGCGCAATGGACAAGATCTGTAAGTGCCCTATTCATCATCCCTTCTTCTTTTGATATTAGATAGACCCTATAAAACAGTTTAGCCCTTTCTGTTTTGAAATCAATATTATCACAGTTTAGGTAATTATCGCTTTGGATGAACTCTCTAGAGACACTTGTATGCTCTGGAAAGCCATAGCTTGTAAAGCCGCAATTTGGACATTCCTTAATGAATAGATAGATTGTTAGTCTTGCCATAGGGGAAGGTCTTCCATCTAAATCTGGAGCTCCAAAAGCACTTGTGCTTGTCATGCAGTCAGTTGTATGTGCAAATCCACAAAGTGGACATTTATATACTGTTTCAGCTACAGTTGTCATTTAAAACCTCCAATAATTAAAATTGAATATTATCAATATTCTTTCAAATACTTTTTTATAGATTTATTTTTATAAATGGGATAAAGTTTTTTCTTTAGCCGATTTATATATAAATCAAATCTATATTTTAACAAGGATTTAGAATTATAATTTTTATGTATTATTGGTACGGTAGCCTAGCCTGGTATAGCACTCGGTGACTTTTACCGAGAGCATAGGGCCCTAGTGGATAGCTGGGAACTCTATGTCGAAGGTTCAAATCCTTCCCGTACCGCTTAAACAAATAATAGATTGAAATAAAAAAAACTCACTAAGAGAAAAAAATAAAGATTGAAATAAAAAAACTCACTAAGAGAAAAAAATAAAGATTGAAATAAAAAAACTCACGAGGAGAAAAGAAAATGATGAGAGAATTGAATATGGATGAAATAAAAAACGCTGAAAAGATAGAATCCTTTGACCAAGTCAGCGCAAAGCTTAATAAAACCGAGAAAGAAGAAATAGTTATTGATGAAATGGACATAGTTTTCCTTTTAGATAAAAGCGGATCAATGTTTGGTATCATAGATGACACTCTTGGAGGATTTAACTCTTTCATTAAAAGGGAAAAGGAAAAGGAAGTGAAAACTCGTGTAACTCTTGTTCTTTTTGATCATAAGTATAAGGTCTTATACACTAGAAAACCAATTGAAGAAGTTGAAGAGCTTACAGAAGAAGACTATTACGCAGACGGATGCACTGCACTTTTGGATGCAATTGGAACTACCATCAATAGAATCGAGAAGGAAGTCTGCGATGAGGTCCTTTTTGTAATCACTACAGACGGACTTGAAAACTATTCCAAGGAATACAGTAGAGAGGACGTTAAGAAGCTTATAAGAAGCCATAACTGGAATTTCATATTCATTGGAGCGGACATAGACTCTTATGAAGAAGCTGCAAGCCTTGGAATTCCTAGCACACGTTCTGCCAATTATGAAAAAAGCAGAAGAGGAGTTGGTTCTTTATATAGGAGCGTTTCCTATGCAAAAAGACTACGTTCCAGTGGAGAATCTTTAGATAAAGTTAATTGGAAAAGAGGTTTAGATTAAGCCTTTAAAACTAATGAAACTATTTATTTAAAAGGATATTAGATTTAGAACTGTTGAATAATAATTTGGGCTATTTAAATCTTTTATCTTTTTAAATTTTTTATATAAACTATTTTTAAAAAAATAATATTAAATATGCTCTTTTTAAAAAAAATAGATAAAAATAACTAAAATTAAAAAAATAATATTAAATAAACTATTTTTAAGAAAAGAAGACAAAAATAATTAAAATTAGAAAAAATATGATAAAATAAACTCTTTTTAAAAAACAATAAAAAGTAGAAAAAAATAAAAAAATAATAAAAATGCTTTTTTTAGAAAAATCCAAGCTTATGAACAATTATTCTTTATCAAAGTCTGGAGCATAAGTTTCTAACGGATTCATAATCACTACATCTATATTAGGATTTAGCTGATATACAAAATTAGAAAATACTGCAGGGTCCTGTTCAATAGCTGGGAAAGTATTGTAATGCATTGGAATAACTGCCTTAGGAGATATCCACATGCTTGCTAAAGCTGCTTGGAATGGATTCATGGTAAATCTGTCCCCTATAGGAACCATAGCAATGTCTGGCTTGAATATGTTTCCCACTACAGTTTCCAAATCGCCGAATAATCCTGTATCTCCTGCATGGAAGATTTTAGTTCCATCCTCAAGGGTTATTAAAAAGCTTCCAGGGTCTCCTCCAGGACGGACTTCCTCTGTAAAGTCGATTGAAGAGGAGTGCCTTGCATCAAGCATGGTTATATTGATTCCTAAAATGGAAACGGTTCCTCCAGTATTCATGCCAACACAGTCAAATCCTTGTTCCCCTAAAAAGAGGGAGATTTCATGATTTGCCACCAATGTTGCATTAGTATTGTTTGCAATTTCCATAGCGTCCCCGAAATGATCAGAGTGACCATGGGTTATGCAGATGATATTTGCCTCAAAATCCTCTACAGGAATAGGGCAAGTAGGATTATTGCTTATGAATGGGTCTATTAATATTTTAACTCCTTCATCACTTATAATTTCAAATGCAGAATGACCTAACCATCTAATTTCCATATTTACACCTTAATTTAGTTTTTTCAATAAAAATTTGCTTTAAAAAAGACTTTTAAAATAATAAAAATTATAAAATAATTAAAATTAGTTCAATTTTACGCTTTGATTTAAATTGCTAATTCAAATCTACAACAAATTTAAGA
Source organism: Methanobrevibacter ruminantium M1 (assembly GCF_000024185.1). Classification (NCBI taxonomy): domain Archaea; kingdom Methanobacteriati; phylum Methanobacteriota; class Methanobacteria; order Methanobacteriales; family Methanobacteriaceae; genus Methanobrevibacter; species Methanobrevibacter ruminantium. The sequence continues at coordinate 1,081,613 of NC_013790.1, read as the reverse complement.
TTTATTCGCTTTCATTTAAATTGCCAATATCCAAATCATTTGCTATTGACCAAGAGGATTCAAATAACTCTTTAATATTATCAATGGAAGGCTTATCAGTATATACAGCACCATATTCAAAGTCATCTTCATCCATACTATTGGAAATGATTAAAGCATGAGAATCATCGCCGATTAAGTTAAATGAATTTACCATAGGCAATGTTTTTATTTCAACTCCTTTTTTAATAAGAGAGCTTAATAGAAGAACATAAGAAATGTCAGCTAAATCAAATTCCTGAACGATAATTCTTGTTTTAATATCAGCAATGCTTGAGAGGAATCTTTCACCCATATCCTTAATTGTAGGTGCTTCCAATAAAATCTCTTGACTGGAATGACTTGCAACCTCTTCAAAGGCTTCCTGAGAGGTCAATATTCCTTTTTCACATACGACATAACTGTTTAAGAGCTTTGGAATAGGCAAGGATTCTGGATTGTTTGGATCAATTTGAATTGTATTATCCTTTGGATCTTGGATGATTTGATCCAATTCCTCTTTAGATATAAGCTCATCAGATTTAGGAGCCTCTTTAGGCTTAGGTTTAGCTACAGGTTTAGGTTTAGCTATAGGCTTAGGTTTAGCAATACTTGCTTCTGCAGCTTTAGATTCATCTTTCACTGAAACTGCATCAGTAGATTCTGCCTTTTTATGAGGCCTTTGCAGATTAGAAGATACGCTTGGCCTTGGAAGTGTGGAAACCTTCTTATGAGGTCTGGATAAGTTTGAACCAACTTCCTTTTTAGAAATAGGATTTGTAGAAGCAATTGAAGTAGGTCTTGGAAGACTTTGAGGAGTTGAAATCTCCTTTGGCCTTGGAATAGGCAAGTCATCATCACTTGCTTCAACGGTTATATAGCCATCATCATCTTCATATGACTGCTCTTCTTCATATGATTCTATATAAATGTCTTCATCATCATAATAGTTATCTTCAGGCTCTGTTTCAATGTAAAGATCATTGCCGTAATAATTATCTTCAGGCTCTGTTTCAATGTAAAGATCATTACCATAAGAGGTGTCTTCAGGTTCTACTTCTAAATATAAGTCTCCTCCTTCACCATAATCCCCTTCTTCATCAGGAGAGTTGTCTTCATTGCTTTCTGCATGGATTGGAGTAATATAGAAGTCTGAATCGACGTCATCATAAATTACATTATTATAAAGGGTGTTCTCAGACTGTGAAAGAGTGTATATAGGAGCCTCTTGAGGGCCATCCAAATCAATCTCATCAATAGGCACGATTAATTCATCATCCATTTCCTTAGGCATATAGCTATAGCTGTCATCTGAAGCATTATTGTCATAGACTGTTTCTGTAGTGCCAACACTTGCCAATGCCTCAGAGATTTCTTTAGATCTCTTTGGAGAGTCAGATAGCCTTAATTTATTTTCAGATTTCTTTTTAGGTTTAGGGCTTACCATCATTGGATTTTCATAATTTGGAGTAAAGTAGAGCTTGTCTGGAGATCGCTCTGTGTCCTTATCCTTTCTGAAAGCGAAATTTCTTGATTTTGGCTTTTTGGAAGAGTTTCTCTTAAATGACGGAAGCTTGAATTTAGACTTTTCCTCTTTGACAGGCTTTGTTCTAAGAACCTGCTTGGATTCATCAACGTCTCTATCCTTAAAGATAGGCTTTACTTCCTTAGGTGAGTAATTGGTTGCATAATCTGTTTTTGACTTGCTCATATATTCTTCAAAGGTCATTTGATTAGGAGCATCTAGAGAGCTTTCCCTTGGAGCTCTTAAGACAGATTTTGAATTTTCCTTATTGTCTTCGCCGTCAAGGAAATTGTTTATCTCTTCAATTCCTGCCTTTAAAAGAGAATCTTGAGAAACATTGGCTTTTGAAAGCTTATTCCTTGAGCTTGATTTTCTTGAACTTAGCAATCTCATAAAGAATGCTGGAAGCAATTTGTATAAACCGAATAGGGTGACTAAAACACCTAATATTAAAACTAGATCGATTAGACGGTAGATTATACTTCCATAAATAAGAACTAAACCAATGGCTGTCAATAAAACTCCTGTAAATAAATCTAATGAATCAGACAATATGTACCCACCTAATTTTTGAGACTATATCAAACAATGAAAATAAATTAATTTGTCTAAACAAAAAGATAAAAGTAAAAAATCCAAATTAAAGATATTTTTTGAAATGAAAATAACAAAATAATTAAAATTATCCTTAATTAAAGAAATTAATAACATGTTATCTATTATTAATATTTACTATAGATTTAATCATTTATATAATTATGTTTTTTTAAGGGCTAAAATGCTAATAAAATTAGAAAATATCTATGAATATCTTAAAAATCTAAATAATAATTAAATAAATAGACTTGATAAAAAAATGGATAAAATTTAAAATATATGATTAAATTTTAGATAAAAATACATATATTTTTATTGAAATCAAAACTTGAGATTATTTGAAATTATTTTTTGCCATTGATTTGTCAATATTTTTATCTAGGTTAAGGTTTTTGTATGACTAGAATTTCAAAAAGGAAAACCTTATAAGGAAAAACCTTATTTTTACACCTTGACATCAATATTGATTTGACTCAATAAAAAACATAGGAGAATTAGACTGAAATTTACGAACTCACATCAATATTATAGCGAAATCAAAACAATTTTGACCCTCTTAAACTAGAAAAAACGCTGAAAAACTAATAGTTTAAATATAATGTCAAAAAAACTATTAGCACAAAAGCCTTGAGGTGATAATATTTTAGATGAAATTAAGAAAAATCAAATCAAAGCCATGAGCGCTAATGAAATAGAAATATTTGAATCTGGAAATGGAATGAATCGACTTCCAAGGGAAACTGTCTTTGAGCAAATCAAAAGGAACTTTGTCCAATTGAAGGATGAAACTTCCGGCCAAGGAGCTGCAGAATATATTCTCCTATTCGGAGGAGTTATTGTAATTGCCTTAGCAGGTCTTTTAATCTATAGATCCTACTTCAGCAATAACACCAGCGGATTGAATGCGACTCAGGACATCAACTCCATCAGAGACAATATGAGCAATGTCTTATAGGAAATTTGGAAGTTCAATAGCTAGAATGAAACTGTTGGTTGGATATTTTAATATTAGAAAACCAAGAGATGACTGTAGAATGAAAGAAACACTGATTAAGGAGTTTAAAGATTTAAAAGAAGAAACTGGACAAGCCAGCGTTGAATTGATTTTATTGATTGGTTCTATTTTAGTAATTACAATTATTTGTGGAACTTATGTATTTAATGTTAATTCTAAGATAAACGGCCAGTTTAATCAAACAATGACTAAGGCCAGGTTATTTCTTTTAAATAAGGTCTGAATTTATTTTTAGAATAAAATAAGTCAATTATTAAATTGGATATTCATTTTTTTCAAATAAAATAAGCCAATATTTTAAAAAAGCTGAATTTATTTTAAAAATAAGTAAAAAGATTAACAAAACATTTTAAAAATCGATTATTAATTAAGGACAATAAAATTACTTAAAAAGCACCGATTATTAATTTAGGACAATAAAATTATAAATAATCCCATCACACTTATAGATAAAAAGCCATTTTAAGTCTTAAACTGAATATAAAATTCTTATAAGGTTAAAATTAGTAAAAAAAGATATCTAAAAATATGCAATTTAAAAATAATTATTAGTTAGTTCAAAACCCTCAAAAGAAATAACTAATAATTAAATTTAGATTTTTAAAAACTATGAGAAATAAAAATAATATAACTATCTTTAAAATCAAAAAATAAAAACTAAATAAACAGTTTTATACAAATAAAACTATTAAAACTAATAAAACTAATAAAACTATAAAAATAAAAAATAAAAAAAATAATAAAAAAGATATAAAATTCAATATCTAATTAAGTAGCTTTTCTAAATTAGCTTTCCAGGAAGCAGAGCTAATATTAGTCAATTTCATATCTGTTCTATTAATAGCAATTCTTTCTTGTGGACAGAGTCTTGCACATGCTCCACATAAGACACAGTAGTCTTGATTGAATACAGCAACATTGTCTTGAAGGCTTACTGCATTACATGAACAAATGTCTATACAGGATCCGCAAGCGACACAGTCCTCTTCAGTGACGGAGATTTCACCATCAAACGGTTTAGTGACTTCTGCAGCGTCAACAGGACAGATTTCCTTACACCATCCACAGTTAATGCAGTCTTCTGTAATGAATATGTCACCGGTGATAGCGATCTTTTCAATCTCATCGCTGTACATGCAAGTTGAACATACAGTCTTAATTGCCTCTTGAGGACATGCTCTCTTACATACTCCACAATATACACATTTATCCTCATCCACTTCGATTGTGTCTAATATCTTGCCGTCAGATGCAGTGAGACTTATAGCTCCTGCAGGGCAGATTTCAGCACATACCTGACAATAGATACAGTCATCTTCATTTATGGAGATTTCACCCTTTAGAAGCGCATTTCTATCTGGCAACTCTCTTTTGAATAGGATTGCATCTTGAGGACATGCTGTGTAGCATCTTCCACAGAATTCACAGTCATCCTGACTGATTGAGGATTCATGAGTCCATTTAGGATAGTTTGGCAATTCACTTGCATCTTGTCCGCCTATATCAAATTCCAATGCACCGAATGGACATGCAAATGAACATAAACCACATAATACGCAAGTATCCTGGTCCAATACAATATTATTTCCCTCAGCTTGACCTCTAGCAATTGCCAAAACATCAGCAATGGCTAGGGAATCTGTTGGACATGTGTCTGCACAAATACCACATGCCAAACATACTTTATTATCATAAGATAATTTTCTAGATTCTGCACCATCTCTTTGAATAAAAATCATAACAATCACAACTTAATAGTTATTATTATTTTTAATTATCATTATACTTATTTTATCGACATGCATATATAAACATAACGATTTAATTTTAAGGCCAACCTTAAAATTTATGAAAAAATCTTATATTTTCCTAATTATGATTATCAAAATTACTGTTTTTTAAAGTTAGATGATATAATTAACTTAATTAATAAAAAAAAGAATATGTTAAATAGAACGAATAATAAAAAAATGACAATATGTATTACTATTAATTTTGTTTAAAAATCTGTTAAAAGCAATTCAAAAAGGAATTTTAAAATAAAAATCAAAAAAGAGAAGCGTGAAAAAAGAAAATGCCAAGAATTTGATTATGGTTTCTACAGGGTTAATATAAACTAATTTAAATCAATTCACCCTTTTGATTAATCTTACCTTGACGGATACGTGTAGAAGAAATAGGAATTCCATCATCTGCCAAAACAAAGCTCACCACAACAATATCTAATGGCTTCATGCCTTTAGATTCCCTGATTTCATTGATCTTTATTGCATTTGGCTCAGTCTCTTCACTAACAACTATGGCATCAAAGTTTTCATCATAAATGGTTGGCCCGTAAGCATCATCCAAACGGGATATATGGAAATTGTCATGGCTCTTGCTTAAAAAAGCGTTAAGATTAGCCATACGGGTGTTGCAGGAGTCTACATCTCCTTTATTGCTTGCAAATAGATTTGAGGTTACTCCTATCTCTACGCTTTCCCCAATTTCAAATGCAGTGGAAATTAATTTTCTATGGCCATAATGAAACTTGTCAAAAGTTCCGCCAACTGCCACTCTCTTATACTTTGCCATAATTATCAATCAGTTAGTTTTAGTATATTAATAAAAAAATTAGTATTTAAGATTATTTGATTAAATTATTAACCTACAATTAAAGTTTATTTTTAAATTATATAAATTTAATGAAAAATTAGATTAAAAATAGGCAGAAATGTGAGAAATTTGAAAATTATTAGATTGCAAGAAAAAGTCAGAAGAATTGAAGATGAAATTAAAATTCTTAAGATTACATAAAAAAGTTATAATAATTAAAAACTCATAAAAATTGCTATAAAAATGATAAAAGTATAAAAAAAGCTTAAAATTGCTATAAAAATGATAAAAGTATAAAAAAAGCTTAAAATTAAAAATACGAAAAATTTAAAAAAAGAAATTTTGATAGAATAATAAAATTATTCTAATTTAATTCAAATAATATAATTCTATAAATCAAGAATTGGAAAAATAAAAAGTTAATCAAAATAATTAGTTCTAAATGACGAACTAAACATTTTGATCAAACTTTTTCTAAAAGTTTGCTAGAATGGAATAAGCACATAATTCTTTGCTTGACTATATTTCTTAGTATTCCAATTGTTTATTTTTCCCAAACTGTTTCTGGAGCTTGTAGCATCAGCAGTATACCAAGTCTGTGTAGCCCTATCATATGTTTGAGCCCATACATGTCCTGCAACCAATCCGCTTGAGAAGGTACAGCCCTGAGCATGTGAGTATCTTGCATATACTCCAACAGACCTGCACATTGCAACAATTAGGTTTGCCTTGTCACAGCAGTTACCAGACTTTGTCTTATATGTCTTAGCGGCTCCTTTCTTACTGTCTGAATAGTAGCTGTAGGAAACCTTATCCCTTACATACTTGAATATTGCATTTGCCTTAGCCTTATCGCTGGTCAATCCTTTTGTTAGGGATTTTGCCTTAGCGACAATCGCTGAGTTAAGGGCAGACTTTCCTCCTGTCTTAAGGTATTTCTCAAATTCAGTGGCATTGAATGCCTCCTTGCAATTTAGAATCTTTGCCTTTTGAGTGACAGTAGTTGAGGATGAGCCTTTTATGAAACTGTTTTTAAGAATCAAATACTTAGGCAAGTATTTTTCCTCTCCATAGAACTGCAATGCCTTAGCCAAACCGAAGATATAAAGGTTTGCTTCGATCTTGCCTAAATTGGTAGATATGTTAGCAGGTATCTTATTGTTCTTATTTACGCTGCTAATGAGTGTATTGGCTAGGCTGATGTAATTCTTTTTCATCAAATTGCCGTTTATGGAAGATCCTTTAGAATCATAATCTCCAGTAAGGTTCTTGAAGGTCACATAACCGCTTTTTTGGCCATTGTTAATCTTGACTATAGCCTGAGACATCATATATGCAAATTCATCAGGAGAATACTTCAATCCATTGATGGTTACCACATAGGACTTGTTAAACCTGTTTGTATAGTCAACATGAGCCCTTAAGGTAGTTGCAGCCTTAATCACATTGGCAATGCTAATCATTGAATTGGATGTCTTGACATTCTTGCTTAGCTTGCTTCCGCTATGATAACTGTCTCCTCCATAACTCACATTTACAGAATATGTTCCAGGACCTTTAGAGATAGCCAAGCTGGCCTGTCCTTTAGAGTTGGTTGTCTTTGTGTATGACTTTCCATCGAAAGTGAAGACAATCTTCTTATTGGATAAGGCCTTACCTGAAGAATCCTTTAAAGTCACTGTATAGCTGTCTCCAACAGGAATGGTACCAGTGGAGCTAGTGATTTTACTTGAATCCTTAAGTCCCTTGATCTTCTTGCTGCTTGATGCAGCCTTATAGGAGCTGTCTCCAGCATATGAAAGGCTTACAGTGACATCCCCGACAGAATTGATAGGAACGCTGATTGTTCCTTTTGAACTTGTAGTCTTTGTTGTTGACTTTTTAGAGTCGCTAGTCTTGACTACAATCTTTTTGCCAGAGAGAGTCTTGTTGTTTAAATTATTTTTTAAACTGACTGTTATGGAATGGCCATATTTCACAGAGTTTGCTGAATAGACAAAGCTTACCGGAATCTTGGTAGGCTTAATGGTCTTGGTCACCTTAGAAGATTTAAGATTGCCTGTTCCGTCAAATTTAACTGTGACATTAAAGACATATTTCATATTGACCTTAAGTTTTGCCTGACCCTTGGCATCGGTAGTTCTTGAATAGCTTACTCTATCCATAACGAACTTTATCTTTTTGCCGGATAAGGCCTCATTGGTCTTTTTATTCTTTAATGTAACAACTAAGGGAGTAGTCATAGTAACGGAAGTGCTTGCAACCGTTAGACTTGTATCACTTTTTGAAACCTTTAGGGTTCCGGAATACTTTGAAGAGGAATAATTTCCATTTCCAGCATATGAAACAACTAACTTAAAGCTTCCAACAGGATTTACAGCCAATTTGACCTGGCCTTTGGAATCTGTAGTTTTTGTATATGTGTTTTTGAATTTGGAAATGTTAATTAAAACCTTCTGACCACTTAAAGCCTTGGAATTCTTGTCCTTTAATGTGATGACAAGATATTGGCCTGAATATATACTGGTGCTAGATGGTTGTAGACTAGTGCCAGTTTTAGTAGTTTTAGCCGCAGCGGCCTTAGTAGTGGTTTTTGTGCTGTTTGAAGCACTTAAATTATTTGAAGTCTTTATTTTAGAGCTTATCTTTTCAGATTCCGGACTATAAGAATCATCATTAGCACTAAGACTATTTGAAACTGAAATGGCTTCATTAGATATTTGATCATTACCAGACTCTTGAGATACTAGATTAATAGAATCATCATTATTTGGATTATCTGATGCATCCATTATATCACTTGCAGATACCCCCGCTATCATGACAAATAGCATGCAGAATATTGCTAGGATAAATGTTTTTTTAACTAACGAAATTTTTTCACCTCAATACACTAAAAAAATCTTTATTTTTGAAATTTTATCCATTTAAGGATTAATTTTTTTTTAATGTTAATATATAATTAATTATTAATAGCATATAAATATTTCCCATAAAAATTTTAAAAAATAATTGATTATAATTGTTGATTTTGATATCTGAACCTTAATATTTTTATATTTTCAAATCTAAAAAATAGTAATTTTCCGATTGAATAAATGAACAAAGAATGGGATTAAATAGACAAATAAACAGTTGAATCGAAATAAAATTAAAAAAAGGCAATTATACAATATTAAGTCCAATAAAGATTTAAAACTAGTTATTTTATTAAAATTTAATAGAATATTAAATGAATAAATAAAATAATAACAAATTTACATTATTTAACTAAAAATAGAACAATAATTTAAGTAAATAATTTAAAAATTTTTAGTTACAATAAATTATTTTAAAAACCAGTTAAAATTAAGCTAAAATATCTTTTAAATGTATTAATATAGTTTTTAAATTAAATTTAAGTCAATTTTATTGAGTTTTATAAAAAATAAAGAATAATACATTGTTTTTTAAAAAATGAATAATTTTTATTAAAAAAATTGAAAATTGGTGAAAAAATTAGGGGTGAAATTAGGTAAAAATGGATATAATTTTAGTGGAATTTTAACTTGAAATTAGGGTCAGATTTCAGTTGGATTTTAACTTGAAATTAGGGTCAGATTTCAGTTGGATTTTAACTTGAAATGAGGTTGAATTTTAGGTGAATTCTAGCTTGAAATTAGAGTGGAATTTTAATGAAATTCAAATAGAAAAATAGATGAAGATGATGAAAATATTAAATTAAAAAAATAAATGAAGAAAAATAAAAAAATTAAATTAAAAAATAAATGAAGATGAAAAAACATTAAATTATAAATTTAAGAATCCTCATCCAATAATTGACTATGATCATACTGCACCCCTTCAGGGCAAGGATGAACATGCACTGCCTGAACCATATCCACATTTTCCAGTATCTTATCCTGAACCCTATGGGTGATTTTATGAGCCTCCCTCAAGCTCATATCAGGCGGAAGCTCCACATGGAGGGCAACGGTTGCATAAGAGCCAAAATAATTCACCTTAATATCATGGGCACTGCATACATCAGTAACTGAATTGGCAACATCCCTTATTTCCTTGATTAACTCATCTGAAGGCAATTTACCCATAATATTGTTTAGATTGTCTATTGCTACAATAACTGCAGTCCTAGCAATCAATGCCCCAATGAAAATACCTATTATTGGGTCTAGCATAGGATAGCCATATTGGGAAACCATTATTCCAATGAATATTGCCAATGATGCAAATATATCAACCCTCTGATGCTTTCCATCTGCTACAATCGCAGGGCTTCTAGCCTTTTTCCCCAAGCGAATGATATAGCTGCTCATGAAGAGGTTAACCAAAATACCTACAAAGGCCATTACCACTGCTATAGGATCTGGCACTTCCAAAGCCCCTCCAAAGAAGAGCTTATGGAAAGCTCCTTGAATAACTTCAATGGCAACTATTGATAAGAATACAACTATGATAAGGCCAGAGATTGCTTCTGCTCTTCCGTGGCCTAATGGATGCTCCTTATCTGCAGGCCTGCTCCCTATCTTGAATCCAACATATGCAATTACAGATGTTGCTATATCGGAAATTGTATGAGCCCCTTCGGATATAAGAGCGTAACTTCCAGACATCAGTCCCACTGAGATGTTCAATACAGTAAGGAGGATGTTTCCAATAATTGCAACTGCAGATGCACGTGTTCCTATTCTATCTCGTTCTTCTCTATTCATTTTATCTAATATTGTTGATTATTGTTTTTTTAATTAAATAATTGTTAATTGTGCTTAATAAATTAAATAAATATTATTGCGCTTAATTAATTAAATCGTGCTTAATTGTGTTTTATTAATTAAATAAATATTAATTGTGCTCAATTAACTAAATATAAGATTATTAATTTTTTAAATTAATAAAATATAGCCTTTAATATAAAAATATTAAATTCTAATAAAATTATTCTAAAACTATAAAATATTAGTTTTATAATTATAACATATAAACTTTTTGAAATCGTGAGAAATAAAGCATTCTAATACTCCAAATCTCTTAAGATGTCCATTGCCTTTTCAATATTCTCATAGGAATTAGCATAAGACATTCTCACATGATTCTCTCCAAGGCTTCCGAATGGTGCACCTGGAACTGAAATGACTCCAGCCTCTGCTGCCTTCTTTACAAAGTCCATAGGCCTTTCCACCTTAGGGAAGACATAAAATGCCCCTTCACAGTTAACAGTAGGATAACCCATATCATTCAAGCTGGAGACTATCAAGTCTCTTCGTCTTGAAAACTCATTAGCCATCATTTCTACAGAGTCTTGAGGACCTGTAAGAGCTTCAAGAGCTCCCATTTGAGCAATTGAAGTTGCATTGGCAACGCAATATTGATGAACCTTAAGGAGATTTTCAGTTATCTCCTCATTTGCTGCCATATATCCTATCCTAAGGCCAGTCATTGCATAGGATTTTGAAAATCCGTTAAGAGTAATTACATTGTCACAATATTCAGCAGGAGAATAGTTCTTTCTTCCAAAGATTATCTTTTCATAGATCTCATCTGAAATGATATAGAAGTCATGGTCTGTTGCCAAATCTGCAATTCCCTTGACATCCTCCTTATCCATTACCGCACCGGTAGGGTTGGATGGAGAGTTTATAATCAATGCCTTGGTATTCTTATCCAATTTTTCCTGAACATCCTCAACCTTCATCTTAAACTCATTTTCCATTGGAGTTGTGACTTCAACAATATTTGCTTCAGCCAGATTCACAACAGAGTAATAGGAGAGAAATCCAGGGTTTGGAACCAATACATTGTCTCCCTTTTCAAATAGGGCCTGTGCACAGCAGTACAATGCCTCGCTTGCACCGGTAGTCACTATAATGTTTTCAGAATCTGTCTTGATATTATTGTCCTTTGATAGCTTTTCAACAATGGATTCTCTAAGCTCGATGATTCCCTTGTTTGAAGTGTATTTGGTGAACCCATCATCGATTGACTTCTTCATAGCCTCTCGAATATTTTCAGGAACATTGAAATCAGGTTCGCCGATTCCCAGATTGATTGCATTCTCATTGGTCACTTCAAACATCTTTCTAATTTGAGACAGTTCTATTGCTTCAACTCTCTTAGCCGGATTTAACATTTTAACACCACAATTTATTTTTTAAAAATATAATCACACAATATTAGTTTAAAACAGTTTTTATAAATAAACAAACATTTTTTTAATAAATCACACAAACAATACAAATAATAAATTTTTATAAAAAATTATTACTATTATAATATTGTCCTTAATAATATATATTTTTTAATAAAATTAAAATTAATCTTTTTAACCATCAAAATGAAAAAATATATATTTTTTAATAAAATTAAAATTAATCTTTTTAACCATCAAAATGAAAAAATATATATTTTTTAATAAAATTAAAATTAATCTTTTTAACCACCATAATGAAAAAAAAATAATTTTTAAATAAGGATTAGAATTGGATAAACTAATCAAGATCACTTCAAACAAGGATTAAAACATTCGAAACTAATTACAAGCCCCACAACCGTAACAATAGCCATCCTCACACCATGGAGTCTGCTCTCCGCTTTTCATCTTCTCATACTCAGACTCTAAAAACTCCTTGCTCACACTTACATTAATACAATCCCAAGGTAAGTTATCCCCAATCTCATAGCTTGGAGCATTTTCCTTCCACTCCTTAATGCTTATCTTTCTATTTAATGACTCTTCTAAAAGATCTCCAATATCCCTATCCCCACAGGATAGGACATATTGAATCAATCCCATCTTTCCGCTGTCAAACTTAATGTCCAATCCCTTTAAGTTCTTCTTAAGATATTTTATCTTTGACTTGATTCTCTTCATGTCATAGCCTTCCCATTGAAGGGGAGTGTGAGGCTTTGGTATAACAGGATTGACGCTGAACTTTATTGAAACCCTGGCCTTTTTCCTTTGCTTTGACTTGGATTTTTTTCCAGAGGATTTTGACTTATGTTTAGTTAAAACTTCCTCCTTTTTAATGGATTCATTTAAATTTGAATCAATTAAATACTTCATGGAATCAATCTGCTTCATCAGACATGCAAGTTCTTTAATGTCGTCTTCATCCTCATAGGGCAAACCAATTAAAAAATACAATTTAAGATTAAAACCTAAATCCACAGCGTCTTTGATTACTCTGAATACATCATCATCTGAAATGTCCTTATTGATTCTTTTTCTAAGGTGGTAGATGGATTCAGGAGCTATTGTCAAGGTCTTAAGGCCGCTTTCTCTAAGCGATACCAATGTTTCCCTTGTGATTGATTCTATTCTCATTGAGGGTGTGGAGACCTGAAATCCCATATCCTTCAACCCTTCAGTAAGCTCATTGACCTTGGAATAGTCTGAAACCGCTGCACCTATTAGGGATATCTTATTCAATCCTGTGTTTTGACGGGCTTCTTCTGCTATATCAAACAACTGTTGAAGATCTGTTTCCCTAAGTGGCCTATAGAGATAGCTGGACATGCAGAATCTGCATCCTCTTGTGCAGGCCCTGGATACATTCAATAGAATTGAATTTGAAAAGACTGGAATAAGGTCCTTATCATCGGTTTCGGTAATTATAGGACATGTTATATGGTAGGCATCAGACATCTCATCAAGCAAGGCAATATCTGTTTTGTTATTGAATTCAGATATATATAGGCCCTTAATGTCTAAAAAAGTGGATAGGAATTCGTTTTTATTTGTAAATTTGTCTTTATTTTCATTATAGTTATCTATTAGATCGTTTAAGACAGCTTCCGCTTCACCGACAACAAAAATGTCTATAAAGTCAGACAATGGAAGCGGATTTGCAGTGGCACATGGTCCGCCTGCAATTATTAATGGGTCTTCTAAAGTTCTATCAGCCCTCCTTAAAGGAATATTTGCATCACGGAGAATTTCTAAAATATTGAAATAGTCCTGTTCATATTGAAGGGAAAATGATACTATGTTGAAATCCCCTAAGGGGCTGTTGGTTTCCAAACTGCGATAGGAGGGATAGATTATTCTTTCACAATATGTGTTTTCTCTAAGATTTACATAATTATAAAGGATTTGATAGCCTAAAGAGCTCATAGCAGTTTTATATACATTTGGATAGACTAATCCAAACCTTATATCCACTCTTAATGGATTTTTCTTGATTAAATTCTTTTCATAAAACATGCTATTGGTCCTTTAGTTTTTTAAAAATAAATATGTGAATACTTGAAATGAATTGTCTTTTTTAAAATCAATATAAATTTTGTAAATACAAATATAATAAATTTTAGTTTATTAATCATTTTTCACTTTTGCATTTTTGTGATTTTGCACAAAAACACAAAAATGTTTTTGTGTAATTTTGTAAAAGATGAAAAAGTGAAAAAATGAAATAAAACAAATGCATAAAAATGAAAAAATGATTTTATGAAAAAGAAAAATAACACAAAAGTGAATTAAAATAAAAATGAAAAAATGAAAAAGAAAAATAACACAAAAATGAAAAAACACAACTAAGAAAGTGTGATTTTGCACAAAATCGCATCTCAAATAGTTTTATAAATATTAAAAGACTAATTAATGATTATCTATCTTTAAATTAAGAATAAAGCATTAAAATAATTTTTATTACGCTTATATTTTTAATCTAGATAGATTTTTTTAATAGAGGAATAATAGTAAAATAGAATTTGAATTAAAGTGAGGTGTTATTAATGAGGAAAAAGATCCTTTTCCTAACTTTGATGATACTAATCTGTTTTACTTTAAACAGCGTTTGTGCTCAAAGTTTGGATAATATTAACTACGCTAATGATGGATTTGACAGTGATGAGATGATTAATTGTGATTTACACAAAGATTCAAGTCAAAAATCCCTGAAATCAAATGCTTTAAGCAATAAGAAAACAACCAATACTGTTAAGTTAACAGATATGAAAAAAGCTGAAAGCAATGATGTTAAACAGACAGGCGCTGCAAAAGCAAGCAATACTAAAAGCACAAGCAAAAGCACAACTAAAACAAATGCTACAAAAAGCAATACTACTAAAAGTACCGCTACAAAAACAACAGCAAATAGTTCTAGCACTAAGAAAGCCACTCAAAACACAACTACCATAAACACTCAGACTTTAGCAAAAAGCTCAAGCAGTTATATGGCTTATGTTGAGAAAAACGCTAAGCTACAGGAACCAATTACAATCAGCAAAAAGAAATACAAATCTCCGGAATATTTGTATTTGGTTTCTAAGGCTGTAAGCAATATTTCCAAAACAAAAGTGGAAATTAAAGATAAGCTAATCACAAATTACAGCAATACTGACTGTAAATCAGTTAACGGAACTATAAATAAAACTGAATATGTACAAGTAGCTAAGAAAACAGTTAGCTTCATTGAAAAGAATCATAGAGCTCCTAATTGGATTGCATCATCTAAAGGCAATATACCACGTAACCAATTGATTTTGGTATTTAGCAAATGCTTAGACCAATATAACAAAAGCGGCAAATTACCTAGCTCCATTAAGTTAAATGACTTAGATTTAAACAAAATGAAGCAAAAGATTGACAGCAGTAAAAAGGTAAACAGTACCAGCACTAAAAAAACCAACACAAGCAGTACTAAGACAAACAGTACAAGTGCTAAGAAAACCAACACAACCAGTACTAAAAAGACCAATCCTACTGCAACTAGCACTAACAATAACAAAAGCTTAGTCGAAAGCACTTTAGATTCAATAAAATCTATTTTAAACAATATAGAAAATAAATTGAATCCCACTAACAAAGTTCTGTCTACAACCGGCACTAAAAAGAACACAGTTACCGTTAATTCTAGCAAGGTAAATGTTCAAATAAGCAGTTCTTCAACTGTAAATGTGAAAATCAGTGCTAAAGACAATACAAATAGTGGAAAGAACACTAATTCTGGAAGTGCTAAAAAAACCAACACTACAAGCACAAAGAAAACCAACACTACAAGCACAAAAAAGATAGATACAAACAGTACAAAGAAAACTAACACTACTAGCACTAAAAACAACACAAGCAGTGCAAAGAAAACTAACACTACTAGCACTAAAAACAACACAAGCAGTGCAAAGAAAACTAACACTACTAGCACTAAAAACAACACAAGCAGTGCAAAGAAGGTAAATACAAGCAGTAGCAAAACCAACACAAGTGCTAAAAACAACACAAGCACTACTGCAAAAAGTTCTTCAAATAGCAAATATCTGAGTACTTCTGTATTAAACGATAAATATCTTGGAGAATCTCTAAAAAAGTATTTGGCTGTTGGTAAGAATTGTCAAGTAACCAACAAAGCAATTAAAACTTTAGCAAATACTCTTACCTCTAAACTTAAAAGCGATTATAAGAAAGGAGAAAAGATTTTCAATTGGGTTCGTGACAATATCGGATACGAAAAGTACAGAAACACTAAAAAAGGTGCATTAAAAACACTGCAAACCAGAGGAGGAAACTGTGTTGATCATGCACACCTGATTGTTGCATTATCCAGAGCAGCAGGACTTCCTGCAAGATATGTTAATGCAAACAACTGTAAATTCTCTTCAGGATATGTTTCAGGGCATGTTTGGGCTCAAGTATTGGTTGGCAATACATGGGTTGTAGCTGATGCGACAAGCAATAGAAATAAATTTGGTGTTGTAAAGAATTGGAATGTGAATAGCTATAAATTAGTTGGAAAATACAGTTCAATTAGTTTCTAATCGTTATTGACATTCTTTTTATAAAATAAGTTCTTTATTTGATTTTAATTAATTAAATCTCTAAAAGATAATTACTATTTAATACAAATATTTATTTTTAGGAAAATTAATTAAAATCACTTTTTTCTTTTTTTTAAAATCAAACAATTAAAATCATAGTCTTTCAATAGTTAAAAATAGCTTAAAATTTAATAAAACGTGAAAGAATAATAAATTGATAATAAATTTACAAAAATAGATAAGAAAATTGAAAAAGCGCCGGGACGGGGATTTGAACCCCGGCGATCTATTGATCATCGGATTAGCAGTCCGACGCCGTACCAGGCTGGGCCATCCCGACATACAAATGAAAAATAGTAATCACATAAAATGCAATTATTAATTATTATGTTAAAACTTAGTATATATACTTTTTCTTTTTACTGCAATATTCTCTAATTTTTTTATAAATTCCTTAAAAAAGCAGTTAGAAAAATAATTCAAACGGCACATAAAGGAGTGGACAATTTTCATCAATCAAGGTTATCTAAAAGACTAACTCCACCTCGCGGTTCTACAAGCATCAGCTGTAAATGGTAGAGCTGCTCCTTTCCAGGCCTGACACGTTCCCACAATAAAGACAGTTAAGAATTACCCTCCAGTAATCCTTCTATCACCATTGATCCTGCAGGACGAAGCTTCTATATCAGCCTTTTAGGCCTTAATTAAATCCAAAAGCCGCCTCCTAAATTTCGACCACACCATAGGAGATTTGTGCTTACAGAGGACTCCTAACCCTCCAGTCTAGCCACTATATAATATCTATTTACTCTTATATAAACTTATGCCACAAAATTAGATTTCCAAACTTTTGATTATATTAAACTTAAGAATTTTAAGGCGGTTAATCAGTATAATGAATTAAAACAAACCAAAAGAATAATAAAAATTAAAAAAAAGCATAATGAATTAAAACAAACCAAAAGAATAATAAAATTAAAAAAAAAGCATAATGAATTAAAACAAACAAAAGGAAATAAAAATTAGTGGATTAAAAAATAGAACAAGAATAACTATAGTTGACTAAAACTATAATTATTCCTTAAGGATTTTAATTATGTCCCCATCGGATATGATTCCAACAAGCTCGCCATTGTCCAAGACAGGCAATTGATTGATGATGCTGTCTCCAGGAGCCTTTTCAAACATTACAGAAATGGCTTCCTTAATTGTGCAGTCAGATGAAACGTATGCAACATCAGTTACCATAACATCCTTTACCTTAGTACCATATTGATACTTGTCTAAAATCAAGTTATGTCCTAAGTCGGTTGCAGTTACAATTCCTACCATCTTGCCGTCTTCATCGACAACAGGCATTGCGCTTATCTTATGCTTCATCAGTTTCTCAAATGCAAATACAGTAGCTTCATCCAATTCCACTGTAAGAACATCCTTGCTCATCAGATCCTTTACTTTAGTCTTTTCTAACATGTTTCATTCCTCCATATGTTTCAGTCAATGTTTCAATTATAAAGTCAACAGTTGTTATTACATCAATATTGTCAATTATAGGAGTGCCTTCCTTTCTTGCCTGATCTTCCAGATAGGCATTTGTCTTTCTGATTGCCTCAAAGTTACCCATATACTTTTCAAGAGGCCTGTTATTCCAAATGTCTCCGCAACGAGAGTAGAATCTGTTCTTATGCATCTCCTCATCGCTTAAGGTCAATGTAAACATGACAATATTATCCTTTTCCATCAATTCCTTTCGAATAAATCCCGGAACTATATGCACTCCCTCTATAATAATACTTATTCCTTCCTTTAATGCCCTTTCGATAACAGCCTCCACACCGACGCTTACAGTTGCAACCTGGTCTTTAAAACCAGCCAATACAAAGTCAAACTCTGGCGGAGGAGCTACTTTCATAGATCTATAGGCTAAAAATGAGGATTCATGAATTACAGGGCTCAAGTCTTCAGATACAATCTTTCGCATGACTTCGCGAATCATGTCTGTGCTTATCATGGTCTTAATACCCAATCTGTTGGATATTTCAAAAGCCATTGAAGATGTTCCAACTCCAGATGCTCCTCCAATCAATATGATTAGAGGATCTTTAGCTTCACGGACCTTTCTCCAATTGAGATATCTTTCAGAGACTGATTTTTCTTCCTCCTCATCAAGGAGCTTAACTACAATATCAGCAATCTCATCTGTAGTTATTTCAGTGACTCCCTTGTTTTTCAAATCCTCTTCGATTCTAGAGGCAAATTCATATGCCTTATCTGGGCTTAATTCAGAACGAATAAGTGATCGAGAGAGAATGCCCTTTGAAAAACGGCTGGTGTACTCTTTTCTGTTTACAGAACCGCGAACGATAATCATATTTTCACCTCTTAGATTTTTTAAAAAAGCTCTTAAAAAATATTTTTTATTAAAATAAAACCCAAATAGGGATTTAATATAAAAAATAGCTTTTAAAATATTAATTAATATAGTATATTAACTATTATTAATATTTAAATTTAACATTTTATAAAGTTTTATATTTGATTTTTTTAACTATAAAAAGATTGCCTTAAAGCAAGATTTTAGGATAATAAAAAGATTGTCTAAAGCCAGATTTTTTAACTATAAAAAGATTGCCTTAAAGCAAGATTTTATGATAATAAAAAGATTGTCTTAAAGTTATAAAAATAAGATAAAATTAAAAAAAAGAGAAGATATATAAGTTAATCACTCAAATCATAATCATCTATCATGCAATAAGTAAAATCAGGATGCAATGACTTGATTTCATCTAAAATCTTATCTTTAACTTCCTCACGGTCAGCATCAAAATCCACAATTATGTCAAAGGTTATCAGCTTCTCTTCAGGATAGGCTAAAAATCCATGTATTTCTATGACCTCATCATATTTGGAGGTGATTTCATAAAGGTCATTTCTAATATCCTTAAAATCGTCATTTCTAGCATAGATTCCTACTGTCAATATTATGGAAAACTCATTAAATATTTTCATTGAAATCAAGCGAGTTAGATTATGTATCTCTAAAGCTGTTAGGCTGTCATCCACTTCAATATGAACAGAACCCTCCATGCTATCTGGACCATAGTTATGCAGGCTCAAGCCATATGCTCCATAGACTTGAGGAAATTCACAAATTGCCTCCTTTATATCGCGACTAAGCTTTGAATCCACTCTTTCTCCAATCATGCTGTCAACAGTTTCCTTTAGCATATCTATACTTGCCTTAATGATTACAATGGAAATGATCACTCCCAAGATCCCTTCTAGAGAAATATGGAAGAATATGGAGACTAAAGCTGCAATCAAAGTGGAAAATGACAATATGGCATCAAAGAACGCATCGCTTCCAGATGCAACCAATGCCTGTGAATTGATTTCCTCTCCAACATTCTTAACGTAGCGCCCCAATATGAATTTTACAGCAACTGCCACTGCAACGATGACTAATGAAACTGTAGTATAGCTTGTAACATCAGGATTAAAGATCTTTGGCCATGATTCCATCAATGCAGTGATTCCCGCCCAAAGAACGATAGCTGCAATAATTACAGATGCAAAATATTCAATACGGCCGTATCCGTAAGGATGCTCCTTATCTGGAGCCCTGCCTGCAAGCTTAGCTCCAATAATAGTTATTATGGAGGATAAGGCATCAGTTAGATTGTTTACTGCATCCAAAGTGATTGCAATGGAATTTACAAGAATTCCGATTGTGGCCTTGAAGGCAACAAGTATTAGATTTACAACAATACCTATTATGCTTGTCTTAACAATTCTATCTTGGCGCTGCTTCGCTTTCATATCTTTATCTTGAAGAGACTTGTCAGATGCATTATTTTCTTGATAGGACATAATTTTAAATTTAATTTTAAACCATATAAATTAATCTATTTTAATTTAAAAATAGATATAAACTTAATATAAAAAATAAATAAGTTTTACTAAATAACTAAATTAAGCATTTATATTAAGACAATTGTATTAAAAAAAGCAGAATAGAGAAGAATAATTAAAATAAAAAGAGAGTTAAATAAATTTTAAATAACTGATTTTAAAAAAAAAGAAAAGTTAAAGCTATAATAAAAACAATTATAGCCTTAATCAAGAGTTAACTTATAATTCAACGATTTCTACATTGTAGCTTGCGTCTTCATTGACTTCTATCAAGACAGCATGATTTTCTTCAAGGATACCTGGATTTGCAATGGTTGTATTGCCAACCTTATCTATGCTGCAAGCTTCATGAACGTGTCCGCAAATGTTAATGTTTGGCTGGAATTCATGAATAGGCTTTTTAACACCTTGACTGCCTACGTGAGCTCCACTTTCAATAGTGTCTGCCTTAGTGTCATATGGAGGTGCGTGGGTAAGCAAGATGGTTACTCTAGGAATGGAATCGTTTCCAATATAATCATACTCAGCTAAAAGCTCATAAACGTGGAGATAGATCTTATCGTCATCTATTTCACCTGGAGTGTTGAATGGAGTAGGGTTAGATCCTCCGTAACCCATTATAACCACATTTTCATAAGCAATCAATTGATTATGCAAACAGAATGCAGGCTTTTCATCCGGACCGCTTTCCTTGATTGCATTACATATTCCAGCAGGGTCACAGTTACCTGGAATTGCAAATACATCTACATCCGCTTCTTCTACAAGTTCGTCAATGAATGGTTTGACGAAGTCTAATGGGTCATCGTAACCTTCCAATTTAAAGTCTGTAATGTCTCCTGCAATCAAAACTAAAGAAATGTCTTCTTTTTTAAGGTAATTAATTAAATTTTCACTTCTTTTACCGTGTATATCACTAATTGCTAAAATTTTCATTATAAAACAACCTAAATATTTGATTAATAATCAATTCAATAAATATGAAATTATTAAATAGTTTATAATTTATTATAATACCTTAAATATTATAAATTTAACTATATCTTTTTAGTGGAAATGGGTTATAATGGAATAAATTAATTTTATATTCCTAACAAGTTTAATTTAAAATTATTTATACTGCTAATAAAGAGTAAAAATAGAAGTAAAATAAGCTATCATAAAACTAGTAAATTTGTAAAATAAGTTCGAAATAATAATTATAAGTAAAAATAGTTAAAAATGATAAGAAAATAAGTAAAAAAAGTAGTGTAAAAAAAATAAAAAGGAGAAAAAACAATTGTTTTTTCTATTCAGAGAAGAAAGGTGCCATCTCCTTTAATGCCGCTTGAATGTCAGGCTTATCACCATATAGCGCTATAGTGACATCTGAATCGAATTCAAGAATAAGACCATAATATTCAGCGATTTCCTGTACCCTATCTTCAGCAAGTGGCTTTTTTAAAGTCATCTTTGCATAGGAAAATCCTGGAGGTGCATTAATAAGGAATTTGGATTGGGTGCTAGGAGTCTCATATATCTTCTCTCCCAGATTAGCTCTGTTTAGCTTGTCCAGCCATTCATTATAATAGTCTTCCCCAATATTTTCAGCAAATGACAATAAGATGCCTTGAATCTGATTCAATGACATTTCAGCCCTTGCCATCTCATTGATCATGTCTGGATGAGTAGGGTCTTTCTTATAAAATCCAATCTGGGACTTTACCAAACCTAAATCACTGTTAATCTGTTTGGGAATTTGAATTCCTCTCTTATGCAGATCATTTGAAAGGTTAGCAATAACTAACCAAGATTGATCTATAGGCAAATCGCTCATAAATGTCCTTCCAATATTTTTAAAGTAGTGACATTAACTTTTGCATCCGCTTCTCTCAATTCTTTCTTGATTTCATTAATGTTATTATATCTGTCTAAGAATAGAACATGGTGACTTCCAGTGCCTGTAATGTCTAAAATAGCTATTTCATCATTGTCCTTGATTTCATCTCTTCCTTCAATAGCTGCTTTAAACTGTACATAAGAACCATATTCTTCTGGAAGATCTTTGAATCTAAATATTCCACCTAAAATTGCAATAAACATAAATATCGCTCCAATATATTATAATGTCATTATTAAATAAGAATGATTTTTATAAAAAAATCAATTTTTATAAAATTTTAAACAAAGATTTAATCTAATTGGATATTTCCTTACCTAAAACATATTTAATTAGATAGTAAAAAATCTTTTATAATATAACTATTATTTTTATTATATAAAAATATTTGTACATATTAAAATTAACTTAAAAATTCGATCATCTGAAAAATAGTTTCATAGGGAGAAATAAAATAAGAAAAATATTTTAATTCATATAATATTCGTAAAGAATAGAACTAAATTTAAATTGATAAAAAACTTTCTTTAAGATTTAAAAAGCATTTAAAAATAGAATTAGAGAAAAATTGCTTATAACTTAAAAAGCATTTAAAAATAGAATTAAAGTAAAAATAATAAGAATAAATAAAAAAAAGAAAAAATAAGTAGTTTTAAACTACTTATGCTAATTTTTCAAGTACAGGAGCTGCGTCGATTAATTGTGCGTCGAAGGTTAATTCTTCAGCACTTAATCCCATAGCTAATCCGTATAATTGAGCTAAGTGCATTACAGGGAATGCGAAGTCAGTTCCGTATTTTGCGTTTACTTCAGTTTGTCCTACGTCAAATTGTAAGTGACAGAATGGGCAAACTTCTACAATAGCGTCTACACCAGCTTCAGCCATAGCGTCGAGTTTTTCTTTGGTGTAACTTAAGGTTACGTCAATGTCTCTAGCTCTTAAACCTCCACCAGCACCACAGCACATCATCTTGTTTTTGTAGTCTACAGATTTAGCACCTGTGATTTCTACTAATTCATCTAAGATGGTTGGGTTTTCAGCGGATTCTTCAATACCTACTTCAGCGGTAGGTTTTAAGAAGTGGCATCCGTAGTGTACAGCTACATTAATACCTAAGTCTTTGGTGAACATTTCAGAAAGTTTGTCAAGACCTACGTCGTTGTATAAAATTTCTGCAAAGTGTCTTACTTTGGTTTCACCTTTGTATTGTTTGTCAGTAGTTTCAGCTAAGATAGCGTTAATTTCATCTTTTTTAGCGGGGTTTTCTTTTAATAAGTGGTCACATTCACGTAAGGAACCGAAACATCCGTTACATTCGGTCATGATGTCTGCGCCCATTTCTTCTGCAATAGCAAGGTTACGTGCTGCAATAGTAGCCCAGGTGGTTTGGTCGAAAGATCCGAATACACCAGGAGCAGGACAACAGGAAGCTCCTTCCATGTCTTTTAATTCAATGTCTAATTTATCGAATAAAATTCTAGTTGCTTTTTCGATACCAGGATAACGGTTGTTCATAATACAACCTAAGAAATATGCAATCTCCATAATAATAACTCCTTAATCAATCTATTCTAATTCACCGGTTTCCATGTTGAAGCCGATTAATTTATCAAATTCACAAGCTGCACAGATTTTTTGTACTTCTTCTAAAGCATCTGGGTAAGAATGTACTGTTGGAGGTAATTCGTCAAGTCCAATAGCTTTTCTTAATTCTTTGGTTTTGTCGTTGATTGGTACACCGTGACCGAATTTAATTACGAAAGAACCAGTAGCTTTGTGTGCGTCAGCCATATATCCAGCTTTAGCTGCTTCGTTACGTGCCATTTTAATAATATCTACAATTTTGACACTTCTAGGACATCTTTCTTGACAAGTGTAACAGGTAGTACACATCCATAATGCAGGATCGGATACTACTTCTTCTCTGAGTCCTAATAAACATTTTCTTACGATTTGTCTTACTCTGTAAGGAGTTCTTCTTCCGGAAGGACATCCTCCACCACAAGTACCACATTGGAAACAGTGGTCTACAGTTTCAATACCAGCATCAATGAATTTTTGGGTAAATTCTTTATCAATATCATCCATTGAATATATATCATTTTCTTTTAATAAAGTCATATTATCGCTCTCTTCGTTTTCTTCTGAAGCTTCTTCTTCGGAAGGCTCTTCGTCCTCAGTTGAGTCTTCTTCGGAAGGCTCTTCAATAATTTCTTCAGTTTCTAAAGAAACTTCCTCTTCAGGAACTTCTTCAATAGCTTCTTCTTCAGGAGCCTCTTCGGTAATTTCTTCAACAGAAACTTCTTCATCAGTTTCTTCTTCAGCTTCTTCTACAGGAGCTTCTTCAACTTCCTCAGGAGCTTCTTCAGCTTCTTCTGGAACTTCTTCAGCTTCCTCTTCAGGAGCATCTTCAGCTTCTTCTGCATGAATAGGAATGATTACCTCCTCTTCAGCATCTTCTACTTTTGAAGTTTCTTCATCAGAATTAGTTTCAGAATCAGATATATTCTCAATTTCCTCTTCTGAAGATGTCTGCATTGAATCAGCAGCTTCCTTAATAGATTCTGCTTCTTTAGTTAAACTACTATCGATATCCTCTTTTGCCCCATCGATTAGGGATTTAAGTCGATCTAACACAGACATTGAAAAACACACCTAGGACAATCATAGGGTAAGCCTCACGTCCTTAATTATAGTTATAATAGTATAGTATATAAAGGTTTTGTAAAATTTTTGTAGTGTCACCTTTTAGGTTACACTTTTTCCTTATTTTTAGGCTAACCTAATAGGACAATTAGTGTTTAACTTGTCATTAAATTATAGCTGTCTTTAATTATTTGATAGTTTGAATCTGTGAAATTTTAAAAAAAAGTCTTAAGAAAATAGTTAATATGAGTAAATTAGTTAAAAAAAATACATAATAATAATTAAAATAAGTAAAATAAATAAAAAATAAGATTAGAAAAATAAGTAAAATAAGTAAAAAATAAGATTAGAAAAATAAGTAAAATAAATAAAAAATAAGATTAGAAAAATAAGTAAAATAAATAAAAAATAAGATTAGGAAAATAAGTAAAATAAGTAAAAAATAAGATTAGGAAAATAAGGAAAATATTAAAATAAGTAAAAAAAATGAAAAAATAGCTAAAAATAACTATTTTTCAAAATATTTCTGTGAATTGTTTGTAAAAGTATCCAATACCTGTGAAAAGATTGATAGATTTTCATTTGGAACATCGGAAATAATTTCATTCTTCCAAACTTCATAGAATTCAATCAATTCCTTACAGATCTCTTCACCGAATTCTGTAACATATAATAATTTTTTAGTGTTGTTGTCACTATCGATTTCCTTAATAATAAATCCTTTTTGCAATAAATGTTTTGTAGTCTTACTAATATTAGCTTCAGTCACATGGAATTTCTTAACAAGATCTATCTGATTAAGACCTTCATCATCATAAATAGCCAGTAAAATCGGTACTTCCCCCATAGTAATGTCTAAATCTTTGATGTTAGACCTAATGTACATTTCATAGCTTTTTACAATATCCATCAATTGATTTAAATATCGTGGCACCACTAAATCTTTATCAACCATTGAGATACCTCTTTATTTTTTCATATTTATTTATCTATAGCTGAAAAAAATAGTCTATGTCGAGTATTTTTCTCTCTAAAAGTTCACACTTGTTAAGATTTTTATTTTTTATTATATAAAAACTTATGGAATAATAAGCTATCTAATTTATTTAAAAACCATATAAAAATTAATTAGTTAAGTATGAAACGAATAAAGAACTAAAAAGTTTATAAACTAAAAAAGATTTAATCTTAATAGAGTTAAGTTTGAAAATGGAAAAATTATCAAAGTGTCAAAATATATGGAAGAATACTTATAAAAATTGCATTTATGTAAACAAAAATAGAAAAATATTAGAAAATATAGTATTTTGGCAAAAAATATAATGATAAATTGAATAAATGAAAATATTTTTTAATGGATAAATAAAATTATGGCAAAGCAAAACTCAGGAAATGTAGAATAAAAAGTACAATATTTCCAAAAAGAGGCCAAAACAAGATTTCAAAGATAATTCACCTAGTCCAAAGCAATATTAATTTTTATATAAAATAAAGATAAATAATTAATTAAGCAAAATAAAATCTATTTAATATTTATATTAATTGAAGGAATCAATGATAATATGGTTAAATTTGAAATTAAAAGTCATGACGGGCCTGGAAGATATGGCAAGCTTGATGGTATGGAAAGCCCAGTTATTTTAAAGGAATCTGATTTGAATATGGCTCCAGATGAATCATCAGCCTATGACATTGAAAGGGAAATCGCTGAATGGAGCGTTAATGAAACATTAAAGCTTGCTCGGGAATATGAAGATAAGGATATTGCAGTTATTCATGGAAGCAAATATATTGATTTGAGAGTCAAATGCTTGAAGGAATTGGAAGAGATGGGATATTCCGGATTTATCATAGCAAATGCAGATGACCTTCTTCTTCATCCAAGAGACCTTGTGGACTTGATTGTAGAGCTTAGAAGAAATATGAAATCAAGCAGCATACTTATTTTCCCACATGCTGAAGCACAGTTCATTCCTCTTCTTGCTTATATGGGAATTGATGCATTCTTTGATGACATTGGAGAGTATTACAGCTATTTGAATGTATTGATGAGCCCTACAAAGAACTATGACTTAAAGGTCTATGAATTATATGATTTAACTAGAGAAGAGCTTGAGGAATATAATAAGAATACAATTGACTTTGTTTTAAGGGAAGTCAGAGAGCATATGAAAAATGGAAGCCTTAGGAATCTTGTTGAAGAGAGATCCGCTACAAGTCCGCAGTATGCTTCTGCTCTTAGAATACTTGATAAGGAGTATGCTGATTACTTATTAGAGTATAGTCAGTTGTATTAGGTAAAAAAAATAGTTAATATTGGCTGTTTTATAAAAATAGAATTAATTAAGAAGATAAAAAGCTTCTTATATATTAAAAATAGATTAAAATAAAGAAGAATTACTCTTCTTTACTCTTTTTATTATTAAAATTTAATAGAAGAATTATAGAAATATTATTCTTCTTCTACTTCAAAATCAACAACTTCCTTGTTTTCATTTACTATTTTTGCAATGGCTTCTTCTGCGCTGTTTAATTTTTCATCACATATTTTAACTAGCTTCATTGCCTTATTGAATTCATCAATTGCATCATCTAAAGGAACTTCACCAGTTTCCAATCTGTTTACAATTCTTTCTAATTCTGCTAAACTTTCTTCAAAACTTAAATTTTCAATATTGCTTTCCACATATTCTATATTTTCCATCATATCACCTTTTAAAACTATAAAACTTAAAAATTAACTTTTATCATAAAACTTTAGTGCTTACATTGCCATCATCAAATTCAACTTCCAAAATGTCATCCTTTTTTACATCCTTTGCCTTGGATACAACCTTTCCATCAACTCTAGATACAGTATAACCTCTCTTTAAAGTGTTCAATGGATTTAAAACATCCAACTTATCAATATACTTATCCAATCTGATTTCATTAGGCTCTAAAATGGATTGAGGATTCTTAATTGGATTGGATTTTTTAATCTCATTCAGATTGTCTTTCTTATCTCTCAGCAGGTTTATTGAACTGTATTCAAGGTTAGTCCTAACCTTAAAATACCTATTTGCCTTGGATTCAAACAGCCTGTTTGGGCTCTTGAAGACAAATGAATTCCTATACTTATCCAATTTGCTTTCCTTTTTGCCAATTAATATTTTTCCGCTGGAGTTTAAATTATATTTCAATTGATTATACTTGTTTGACTTTGATTCAAAGAGCATTTTTGGATTCTTAAATATAAGAGAACTTTTTACATTGGACACCCGAATCTTATTATCATAAATCATGTTCTTTGAACATACTGCCAAACGGGACTTTGCAGAATCCAGATACATGATCTTCTTATTGTATAATAAATCAGGATTTTTAAAGAGGTTTCTGTTGACTAGCTTTTCAAATGAATCCTTATTTTCATTGAACTGCTTGTCAATCACCTTGTTTAGCCTATCATCCAGATTCTTAATGTTTGATTCTATTTCATTAATGTCAGGCACTGCAAGCTCTGCAGCTGCAGTTGGTGTGGCTGCCCTTAAGTCTGCAACATAATCAGAGATTGTCCAATCTATCTCATGGCCTACAGCACTTATTATTGGAGTTTTTGAAAAGAAGATCACCTTTGCAAGGGTCTCGTCATTGAAGGCCCAAAGGTCCTCTATGCTTCCTCCCCCTCTTCCTATGATCAGGGTATCCAAATCAAACTCATTGTCTGCAAGTATTATCTGCTTGATAATGTTTTTTGGAGCCATATTCCCTTGAACCAATGAAGGAAATAGAATGATTTCGCATAATGGCCATCTTCGCTTAATGGTTATGACTATATCTCTGATTGCAGCTCCGGTTGAAGCTGTAACAACACCTACCCTTTTTGGAAACTTAGGTATTTCCTGCTTATGTTCATCATCAAACCAGCCTAAAGCAGATAGCTTTCTCTTAAGCTGTTCATATGCTATATATAAATCGCCGATTCCATCCTCTGTAAGCTTTTGAGCATATATCTTATAGTTTCCTTGCTTAGGATAGACATCTACATAGCCGTTTATGAGCACTTTCATGCCATTTTTAGGCTCAAACTTTAGTCTGCTTGCAGGTCCCTTAAACATTATCCCGCCGATTTCACTGTTTTGGTCCTTAAGAGTGAAATACAAATGTCCGCTGGGATAGCGTTTAAAATTAGAGAGTTCACCACGAACATAAACGTTTTTAAGTGATGAATCAGAGTTAACCAATCTTTTTATGTGGTAATTCAGTTTAGTTACAGTTAAATATTCCTCTTCCATCTCATCCCCCATGTATTTAATTTAATTATCATATTATAAACATGATCCTTTATAAACTTTCTTGTTTTTGTATTAGTCCTTAAATAAGTTTTTCAATCCTCCAATGCATACTTGACCTTATCGCTTTCAGTTAAAAATTCACATCCATGAACTCCAGACTCATCAGTGCTGTCATAAATGGCTCCACTGCTATAAGCAGCCGCATTTGCCTTAAAGCATGAATCCATCACAATCAAATCACCATATCTGTCTGCATTGATTGCACCTCCAAGAAAAGAGGCATTTTCAATAAATACTGATTTCCTAACACTTAAGATAGCATGAGAGCTTGAATTTATGGCTCCTCCTGAAGCTGCGCTTTTATTTTTAATGAATTCACTATCAATCACATCCAACTCTCCTGAATTTGAAATGGCCCCTCCTGAAGAACTTCCTTTCAAGCTAAGCTCATTTTCCTTAAAGGATGATTTTTCAACAATTGTCTTGCCCTTTTGTGAAACCGCTATGGCTCCTCCAGCGCTTTTTGCATTGTTTCCTTCAAACCTGCATCCGATGAAATGGGACTCTCCCCTTGATTCAAGGAATGCTCCTGCCCTATTTGAAAAGTTATTCCTAAAAATGGAATCAATGACAGTCAAGTCCCCCTTATTGGCGATTACACCTGCAAATGACTTAGAACTGTTTTGATAAAATTCACAATTGACGATTTTTAAGGATGCTCCATGAACAATATAGATAGCTCCGGCCCCTCTGTTGAACAATTGATCCAATGGCTCAAATCCATTTATGAACTTGATATTCTTTAAGACTATGTCATTGCCTACAACATAGAATATCCTTGAGAGATTATCTGCATCGATTGTGTGTCCTTGGCCGTCTATTGTCAAGCCGTCTTCAAAGAGCTCTATTCCTCCGCCGTAATAGTCTTCCTCAATGTCATTAATAAGGATATCGCAATCCAACTTCACTTCCCCATTTGATTCTTTTATTAGATTTATCAGATAGTCAAAGCCTTTCCAATCCGCTGGAAGTGTTTCATAGGCATATTTAGTAATTGCTGATTCGCTTGAGTCAATCTTATCTAGAATATCCCTTGTCTTGCTTTTAAGATAATCGTTGTTGTATATCAGTTTTCCCTCTAAGTCATTGCCCTCATAATCCTTGAAGCTCAATGCATCAATATTCAATTTTGAATCATTGAAAATTGCAATTTTTGACTGGTCCAATTCAAAGCGGGAATATAGAATGCTAGATGAACCTCCATTTATGGATATTGGCCTTTTTGAATCTGTCTTGAAGCTGCAGCCTTCAATATCCAAAACCGCATCTTCGTTATCCTCTTGACAAATCAGGTTTAAAGTCTTATTGCAATTTATAAAGTCGCTATCGATAACGCTTAAATGACCTTGATTTATCATATCATGGGACTCTCCGGAAGCATTATCCAAGAGATTCAGATTTGAGGCAAACATATATGAATTTGCAGAGTTCTCTATTGCCATAGAGTTATCTCTAAAGCGGGAATCATTTATATACGCTTTGCCCCTATTCATTATTGCCGAATCATTTCCATAGAACCTTGCGTCTTTAATCTTCAAGCTTGATTCATGGCTTGAGATTGCACAATGATTGTTTTTAAAAGTGCAGTCCTCAATTTCAGATGATCCATCATAGAAGTATTCCTGTGATGAGAATGCATTGGAGCGATTATCAATAAATTCACAAGATATGACTTTTAAGTTAGAAGCGGTTATTCCTCCACCGTTTCCTATGAATTTGGAGGATTTTATTATGCTATTTTTATTTTCCAAATACTTTTGATTGATTAAATCCCCATAATCAAACTTATTGTCCTTAAAGGACAGTGAGTTGAAACTGATTGAACAGTCACAGTCTATAATGCTTACAGTCAAATTGGTGCCGGTTAATCTGTTTGCTTCAAAAACGGAGTCATTTATCTCTAAAAAATTGACTGAATCGTCATTTATATAAGTGCCTATTGGAAGTGAAGAATAATAAATTGCAGCTCCGTCGCTTGCAATGTTTTCCTTGAATCCGCAGTTATCCAATCTGACCTTGCCGTTTTGGCAGATGATGGCTGCACCTAAGTTAGATTCGTTCCTATCAAAGAGGCAAGTTTTAAGAATTAGATCATTGTTCTCAGTGGAAATGGCTCCTCCACTCCTGCTGGAGTTATTTTCAAAGCTGCAATCTTCAAAAAGCAATGTCTTGAACTCATTTCTGTTGTTTTCTGTTGACAATGTCTTAAACTCGTTTGTGCTGTTTTCAGTTGAGATTCCTCCTCCATTATCGCTGGAGTTATTTTCAAAAGAGCAAGATTTAAAGGTGAGAAAACTGTTTACAGAATAGATTGCTCCGCCATTGCCTTCAGAATAAGCGTTTTTAAATCTTAGGTTTTCAAAAGTGATATTGCATTGTGAAATTGAGAATATTCTAGACCTTGATTTTGCATCAATCGAATATCCGTTTCCATCGATTCTTAAATTCTCATTTGAAAGTCGAATTCCATCAGTGTAATCCTCATCATCACCTAATATGATATCTGAATCCAATATAATCTCTCCACCTGAAGATCGGATTAAATTTTCAAGATAATTGAAATTTCTAATGTCTGAATCCAGCAATTCAAAGAGATTTGATTCCCCTGCAATCGAATAATCGATTGATTTTGCCAAGTCAATAATGTCTTCAGTGGCTTCCACATATTTGGAGTTAATGATTTCAGGATTATTTGAGGCAAGAATACGGTCATTTTCATTGAAGGTATTGCCTTCAAGCTTCAATACGCCAGTGCTATATATTGTGTCATTATTCTCTATTGAAGAGTTATATTCAAACTTGGAATCAGATACACTCACTAAATTCTTACCATCATCCACTGGGGAGCCCTTATTGCATAATGCGCCGCCAATCAAGCTATGGTTGTTGCGAAATAGGGATTCGTGTATCCTAATCTTGCCGCCATATTCATTGGCCATTGCGCCCCCTTCAGACATTGAAGCATTATCTATAAAAAGGGACTCTTCGATAATCATGTCACAATCAAAGAGGACATATATTCCCCCTCCTGAAGAGGAGATATTGTTTTTAAAGACAGAATAGGCAATTTCCACTTTTGAATGATGAGTGTAGATTGCCCCTCCAAAGACTTGAGAGGAGTTATATTCAAAATTGGAACTCATGATCTTTAAAGTCCCCTCATTCACTATGGCTCCTCCGGAATCGGCCTTGTTTTGCTTGAAAACAGAATCTTTAATTGTGCAGATGGAATTTTCTCCAATTGATATGGCTCCTCCATCATTCTCTCCTGCATCATTGGATATGAAGTGGCAGTTTTCAAAATAGACAGATGAATAATTGCCTATGCTTATGGCCCCTCCATCCTCGTTAGAATAGGCGTTTTTGAAGGTGATGTTTGTGAATCTTATGTTTTCTCCTAAAACATTAAAGATGCGTGATTTCTTTTGAGCGTCAATTGTACGTCCATTGCCGTCAATTGTAAGATTATCCATATCCAAATTGATTCCTTCAAGGTAGGTGTTGTCCATTTGGCTATCAAAGACAATGTCTGAGTCCAGATTGATTTCATTTTGGTGGCTATGTATTAGATTATTTAAATAATTGAAGTTTCTATTTGAGGACGGTTGGTTATTTAAGGTCAAATCATCATCAGAACCAAATGAATCCTCTTCAAAACCATTATTTAAAGATAAATTATCATCAGAACCATTTAAATCCTCTTTTAAACCATCATTCAAAGATAAGTCATCATCAGAACCATTGTTAAAAGAATCATCAGAATTATTATCTAAAATAAAGCCACTATCATCATATTCTGTATAAAAAGCCTTTTCATCAGATTCCTCATAAAAAGTTTCTTCACCAGATTTATTTTTTTCTTCATTCTTTTCCATTTCATTATCATTATCTGATGAAAAAAGTCTTTTTAATCTCTTAAAGCCCATAAACAACACCCAAATCAATAATCTGCAGATTCATCAATTTCTAAGCATTAAATACAAAAACAATTCACATCCGCCTAATTCCAGTACAATAAACTTAATCATACATGCCTAATATCTGTGTAATCTGATATTTCGCTATTGAAGGTTGCAAGATTGTCCACAGAAAGATCATGAACATCATCATGACCTGTGATTCTTGCAAAGGTCTTTAACTCCTCATTTGAAACATTAAGATAATTAAATACTCTCTTTGAAGCCTTATCCATATCCAATCTTTTTCTAAGGGCCTCATCCTGTGTTGCTATTCCAACTGGACAATTGCCGCTTCCGCAGATTCTATATTGCTGACATCCTGCTGCAATCAATGCCCCTGTTGCAATCGCTATTGCATCTGCTCCTAAGGATAGGGCCTTTGCAAAGTCGCTGGAGACTCTAAGGCCTCCTGTTATCACCAAATCAATATCCAGATTATTTTCATCTAGATACTTTCTTGCCCTTGCCAATGCATAGATGGTCGGAACTGATGTCGCATCCCTTATAAGCCTTGGGCTTGCACCTGTAGCGCCTCCCCTTCCGTCTATTGTAATGAAATCAGGCTCTGCATATGAAATGAACTCCAAGTCTTCCTCGATTCTTCCTGCAGCTATCTTTACGCCAATAGGTCTGCCTTCTGATTCTTTCCTTAGATGACTTACAAGGTCTTTTAAGTCTTCCTTTGATTTTATCTCCCCATATAGGGACGGGCTTATCACATCTTCCCCCATAGGCTTTCCCCTAAGCTCTGCTATCTCTAGAGTTATCTTCTCGGCAGGAAGATGGCCTCCCATTCCAGGCTTTGTTCCCTGACCTATCTTTATCTCTATTGCATCTGAGTTCATCAGATTCTCTTTAGTCAGGCTATAATGGTTTGGAACATATTCAAAAATATATTTATAGCTGTTTGCCATCTCATCTGGAAGTATTCCTCCCTCTCCGCTGCACATTGCAGTCTTTGCCATGGCGGAACCCTTTGCAAGAGCCACCTTTGTCTCATAGGAGAGTGCTCCAAAGGACATATGGGAGATGTATATTGGGCTTTCAAGAACCATTGGCTTTAAGGCATTCTTGCCGATAACTGTAGTTGTGCTCACATCTGCATGCTCTTCAAGAGGAAATGGATTAAGCTGGTTTGCCATTATTAGAATATCATCCCAGCTAGGCATTGGAAGCCTTGTGGACATCGCATCAATGATGGAAGTTCCTTCCACAGCCATCTTATGTATGTCTGACATATGAGCAATAGAGCTGTCTGTCCTTGAAGTTTCAGTTGGATAAGACAGTTCACTGGCTGTTTCATTATTAGATGATATTTCATTAGAATTAGAATCTGATTCGGTTGAATTATCA
Organism: Methanobrevibacter ruminantium M1; assembly: GCF_000024185.1. Classification (NCBI taxonomy): domain Archaea; kingdom Methanobacteriati; phylum Methanobacteriota; class Methanobacteria; order Methanobacteriales; family Methanobacteriaceae; genus Methanobrevibacter; species Methanobrevibacter ruminantium. The sequence continues at coordinate 1,047,030 of NC_013790.1, read as the reverse complement.
CTAATTTTTTCAAAAACACTTGCCGGTTGCTTGCAAACAGGACATCTTTCCAATTCGCTGAAAGGCTTTCCCTCTTTCTCTTCATCATATTCATATCCGCAAACGCTACATTTATAAACTGCCATAAAAGACCTCCAATAATAACAATTATCTTTAATATGATTTATATACTAAAATACCATTAATTCAACCTTTTAATAATACATATAAAAGTTCTAAATTAAATATTCCAACAATTAAATAAGTCTAAAAGATTATTTTTTTAATAAAACATCTAAAAGCTCTAGATTGTCCTCATCAAGATTGTTTTCCATGCCCTTTAAAATATTATCAATCGTTCCATCGAATATTGCATATGACAACGGCATATGCTCATAGTCCCAATAATCAGAGCGCTGAATATAATTCAAAAGATTTATTGACTCAAAAAGACTTAAATCCTCCTTTGAAAGGAGACTAATCCAATCATGCTTAAAATTCAAATCATATTTGTCCTTTAGATTGTTTATTGTATCATTATAATCCAAATATTCAAAGCCATATTTTAAGAATATGTTTACAAACAGATAGTTCAGTCCGTCCAGATTTATGTCCTTTGTTAGAGTCTCCTTTTTAAAGAAGTAAATTAGATCCTCCTTTTTCTCTAAGTCCCCTTCCTTATTCGCTTTTTCTAAAAAGTCCAAATAATCCTTGCCATATGATTCATGATATTGATTATAGTATTGTCTAAAGCTTAAGAGCTCCTTTACTCTATCTTCCCAAGACAAGTCTTTTATCTTCTCATCTGGTATCTTTGCAATCTCATTTGCAATTCTGTGAAAATTAAAATCCATAATTCTGCCTTTAATCTATACTTTGTGAAAATTAAAATCCCTAAGTCAGCATTTAAAAATCCTTCATCAACATAGTCTTTTATCATCCAAAAAGAAAGTGAAAATGATATAAAATAATTAAAAATCCGATTAATTAAAAGTATTAATTAATAATTAAAACCATCTTTAATTAAGCACATAACTGATTAAATTAAATCTATTCCTTTTTCTCAATCATATCTATAAGGTAATCTATACGCTCTTCCAGGTTTTTAATATTTTCTTCGGATTTGTTTAGCTTTTCCTTAACTTCAGCAATCTCTTCGCTTGTGGATAAAGTGCTTTGCCTGATTTCCTCTACCCTTTCCTTGTTTTCTGCAAGATTTTCCCTGACTGTGTTTATCTTTTCATGGAAATCCTCATTTTCCTCACGGAATACCTTTTCGTTAAAGAGGTATGCAAAGCTTGCAGTGAATATTGAAAACATGAGTACCCCAACCATCAAAAGGCCCAATGCAATCAGCTGACCTACAGGGCTTTCAGGAATCACATCACCGAAGCCTACTGTGGTTATTGTCTGAAATACGAACCATAGGCTGTAGTATAGGTTAGGGATTGCAGGATCAAAGTATTCCAATGCGAATGTTGAGCCCACTACGATAACTATGAATAATGCTACGACTTTATCAAAGGATGTTGCCTTGAAAAACTTCTTGACATACTTGTAGGATTCCTTAAATAGCAGTAACAGCCTTAGGAACCTTACTAGAATCACTATGTTTATCAAGCTGATATGCAATGAACTGAAAGGGAGCAAAACAAGGTCCATAGGTATTGATGCTAAAAAATCAAGATAATTTTCCCTCATATATGCCTTTCTGTCATCCGAATTAAGCAGCTTAAAGATGAATGAGACTATAAGGATCCAACATAATGTTGTATCGAACAAAAGCATGAAATTGATATAGGTTGTGTTCAAATCCAACAAAAATGAAGCTGTTAGAAATGAAATGTCCAATACAATCAGTATTGATAGAATAATATCAAGTTTTTCAATCCAAGTTTTCAATATCTTCACCTTCTTATAGATATTAATCTATATAATTTATTTTAAATATATTTTTATTTGGATTGAAAAGATTTAAAATATGGGCATTATAATCAATTCAAATATAATTGGGAAAGATTTCAATATTGGCACAGATTAAATCAATTTAATATAGGATTTCATAGAACTCCTTGTTTAGGAATTTGAGATGTGTAATCAGCCGTCTTCTTTTCATCTGAAGCAGCTTGTTGTTGAACACACAGTCTTCATATTCCTTTCTGTCGATTTCGATACCGTTTTCAATCTTCTTTTTAAATGACCTCAGCTCCTTGAATAGGATGCTCAGTTCTTTTTTGGTTTGTTCAAGTTCAAGGCTTGTTTGATCAATTTCTATTGTCAGCTCATCAATTCTTCTCATGATTTAACCTCATAAAATTGTTTTTTAAAAACAAACCGAATCTGTATAAAGGATGTGTATGCAGATTAATTTTATGAAACTTTCTTACCTTATAAAAGTCAAATCCAAGAGGCGTGTGAAAAAGTATTATTTGTTTTATTCTTATAGAACCAAAATAAGGAAATTATCTTGAAAATTCCTTTGGGACATCTGAAATTGTGCTTGAATATTGTTTTGTTTTAAAGACATATAAACTTAATCAGAGAGCATTTGAAAACTAATATTTCCTTAAATTGGTTTTATATGGTAAACTATTTATAAAAACAAAAAATAAGCTTAAATAGTAAACTATACATTATAAATAGTAAATCTAACGAAGAAAAGAGTTTATTATATATAATGAATAGTAAACTAAAATATGAAGTTTTTATTTTTAAGATATATAGTAAAATTTTGAGTATGAGAAAAAATAAGTTTAATTAAGTGAGATTATGTGAAATTATGATTAATTAATAGATATTTCTAAAAATAGAGTAAAATCAATAAGAATAAAATAAGATTATTAATTTATATGAAAAATTTAAAAATAGTGCTTGTTCTGATAAAAAAAAATAAAAAAAAGATGCTTTCTTTCGAAAGCATTTAATATTTAATAATAGCCTTTAAAGCCTATTCAGTAGTGGTTGGCAAGTATGGAACCAATGCTCTAGCCAAGCTGCTTATTGGCATGGTCTGTAGCCATACTGTACCTGGACCTGTTAATCTTGAGAAGAAGAGTCCTTCACCGAATAGGATGTTTTTAGCTCCTTTGACCCTTTCTATGTCAAATCCAACGCTTTCTTCCATTGCAGCCAAATGTCCTGGATCTATCAATAGCTTTTCACCTGGAGCCAATTCCTTCTTGATTATTTCTCCGTCAATCTCAAGGAATGCAACTCCTGTTCCGCTGAACTTTTGAAGGACGAAACCTTCTCCTCCAAAGAGACCTGCTCCAAGGCTTTTTCTAAAGTGTATGTCAATGTCAACGCTGTCTTCTGCAGCGAGGAATGCATTCTTTTGGCCTATGATTGTATTGGTTCCATCCAATCTTATAGGCATGATCCTGCCTGGACTGCATGCGGAGAATCCTACTTGCTCGCCGTCCCTTTGTGCAGTGAAGTAGTTTAAGAAGATGGTATCTCCAGATAATGCTCTTCCAAGACCTTTTAGGAGGCCTCCTCCAGTATTGGTGTCCATTTTCATTCCAGAAGTCATAAATGCCATAGCGCCAGTTTCGTTTTTCATTGTTTCTCCCTCTTGCAATGTGCAGACTACAATAGGGAAGGTTCCGCCTTGAATTTCATATTCCATAATTATCACCTAGGTTTTTATAATAATACTTATAGTTATTTAATTATTAAGTTATATAATTTGTTGATTTATTTTGAAAAATCAGATTAAAATTGCAGTTAAAAAATGATTAAAGAGATAAATTAGAACAGCTATGCTTAAAAAATAATCTGAGCTTAAAAATAAAAAAAGAATTTGATTTAAATAATTATTAAATAATAAATAATTAATTAAAAAAGAATTGAAGCTAATTAATTAATTAAAAAATAAATTAAATCTAATTAACTAATTAAATAATTAATTAAAAAAGAATTGAAGCTAATTAACTAATTAACTAATTAAAAAATTAATTAAAAAATAAATTGAAGCTAATTAACTAATTAACTAATTAAAAAATTAATTAAAATAAATTAAAGCTAATTAACTAATCGCTGCAAGAGCCAGCACATAATAAAAGCAAGAAGATTGCTCCCATTATCATTAAAAAAGTGCCTATCATTAATAATACACCCCCAAAATCATAAAGCGTTCAATCCAAACATGTAAAATACATAGACATAAGCGAATCCAAATAAGAAGCCTGTTATGAATCTTCTGAAATTTGTGCTTTCATAATCGGTATACTTCTGCACAAGCCCATCTACAATCATTGGGACAAAGAGAAGAAAAGCCAGGGCATTCATTGGAAAGGCTACAAACTGAGCGAGGATAAATGAAGCGATGACAGATATGATGATTCCACAGCATCTTGCACAGAATGGCAATTGGCAGTGGGATATGTGAAATGATCTCTCTGGCTTCTGATGGCAAATAAAGCCTGCCAGATAGAATATATCCTTATATAAATTCATTTAAACCCCCCATTTAATATGAACTTCTAAGAAATATGCTTAAATTTATTATCACCCCAATAAATAAAAACAGAAAAGTTCTACATAGTTCTATAAGTTTCGCCATTTAAATACTTTTCCACATCTTTTTAGGATATTCAAATTTAAGAAGAAAATTATATCCTAATTAATCATTTATCTTCTTTTGAAAGTTGATTTGAATTATCCATTTTTGAATCCAAAATTTCTCCAAAGCTTTTTCTAACAAAATTCTCTACAAATCCTTCAGGGAAGGGATTGTATTTTCTTCTAAAAACTTTAGGTTTCCTTCTAAAAGATTTTAATTTATATTTTTCTAAATAATGCATTTATCCACATCCAACAATTAATCTAAATTAAAATTATCAATTACTATCAAAAAACTGAGGGTTTAAGTCCTTATCAAAACTATCATGACATTTAATCCAAACAAAGCCATCACCCTTAGTAATAATAGCAACATCTATAGGTCCTCCAACTGTCTCTACTTCATCTTCAATTTTCCTTCTTAAAGAAGTGATACCTATTAAAGAATCCGCCAAATTACTTAATTCTCCTTTTGGCAAAACAGAAATTGAGTCTAAAATTGGTTTCTTCTGTTTTGCTTTCAAACATTCTATAAAACCAATAAAAATATTTCTAACTTTTTCATCAGAAAATTCCATATCAGATATGTTTTCTAATAAGAAATTTTCATTCTCCTCACTAATATCCTCATTAGATTTAATACAATATTCAATATAATTAAATAAAAAATTTTTAAACTCTATAAAAAAATCTTCCAATGCCCTTTCGGTTTTTGAATCAATAGAATTTAAAAAGGTATTTATTACATCATCTTGAGCTAATGCCTTTAATATAACTTCCTCATCCCCTATTGATCCAAATTCAACATCCCTTAAAAGAAATTCTTCATCATACAAATAATTTATCTTAAAATGAATAAATGAAGGAAACATTTCATCTTTCTCAAAGCCAGATATTGCTATGCCAATAAAAGGCATTAAAAACATATTACAGATAAACAATTTTTTTAAATCCGATATAAAATCTTCTTCATCCAAACCATTGCAATCATCTGGAAGTGCTAAACTAAATTTATCTTCATACAAATCAATCTGTGATTGAACCTCATCTTTAAAATCGCCTAAAAGACCAATATCAAAATCAGAAAGTTCATCTTTTAAACCAATTTTAAATTCATCAAAATCTACATAAGACAATTCTTCTTGAATAAATTCTATAAAATAATCCAATTGCTCTTGGAAACTTAAAGTAGACCTTGATTTGGAAATTATCTGATGCAAATATTTTTCGAATTCATCTTTTATTTCTATAAGGCTTAAATCCTCTTTTCCATCAATCTTTCTTCTAAATTCCTTAATGATTGTTTCTATTGGAATATCTACAAAATCTGCAAGATTATATATTAATGCTCCCATTGGAGGTTTATTGCTAAGGTAAAATAATTTATTTGCTCCATCATAAGTTTTTATATCGCTTATTGTAACTGCACTGTCCGCCGCTAAAACCACTGCAGTTGGTGTTAAAATCATAATCTCAGATGTCATGATTGTCACCTCTTTTATCTTTAAATTGTAAATTTAGTCTATAAGTACTTATATTTAAATATTCCGATTTTAAGGGTTTGAATTTACGAAATGAAATCAATTTAGCACGATGACATCAATTTAACAATTTTACATCAATTTTACGAGATTACAACAATTTTACGAGTTCAAATCAATTTCACATTTTGAAATCAAAATTGACCTGACTCTGGAATAACTTGCTAGAGCAAATTAATTACTGAAATAACTTATTATTTTTATGTTATATAAATATAACTAATTTAGAATTCTTATTATAAAAAATTAAGTTATATAAAAAGCTTATAGATAAAATTAACCATATATAACTATTTATAAAAAGTTAGTAATGTATGAAACAAATAGGGAAATTAAAAAGGCTTAAATGGGATTGTGAGTTAAATAAGGATTATCAATATTTAAAATTAATAAGAAATTCTTAAAGCTTAAAAAAATAAAAAAAAATGAGTAAAAAATGAAAAAAGTAAAAGAATGCTTTCCATATGGAAAGCATATAAAATCATCAATACCTTGCGCTAGATAATATGCGAGCCATAGTGATATTGTCATGAGTTACAAGCATTATATTGTCCTCTGTATTGTTAGGTGAAAAGAATGCAATATAGCTGCCATCATCCTTATTGTGCCATACGGTATGATTGGATATCTTAATGATCTCCTCTGCACCGAACTTATATGACTCCTCTCTCTTGAGATATTGGTAGCCGTCCTCGATAAGGTCCATCTTAGAGGCATTCTTCATATTGAATGAGATTATTTGAATGTCGTTTTGGTAGTCGTTTACAATATACATGTTTTCGCTGACGTTTTCCCTTGTAAGGTTGCTTGAGAGTGGAACATCCAGCGAAAAGCTAGGAGATACCTTTACAGTGCGATATAGGTCAGTGCCTTGGTCAGTTACTTGATGATTATGAAGGCCCAATGCCAATAGTGATATGATTATGAGAACGAGTATTATGATTATGATGTCCTTTCTATCCATGCTAACACCCTTTTACTAATAGTAGTATTTATTAGGGGGTTTATAAATCTTTATAAAAAAGTTTGCAATGTGAAAATTAAAAAAAGGGATAAGGTAAGAAAATATGAGAAAATTGAAAAATTTTAAATTCATCGCATATTTAGTTTTCAGTTAAATGAAAATTATATCATAAAATCACTATAAATTTCAGTTGAATGAAAACTACATAACAAAATCACTATAAATTTCAATTAAAAATAAATCAACCTTTCAAATAAATTTTTTAATCGCAACAAAAATCATTTATAGATAGTGATTTATCCTCAAATAATAAATTTAACTCAAAAGAGTATTTTAAAACTAATAATCATTTAAAATGATTTAATATGGCAGATTATACATTAAAATTAAAATAATAACGAACTATTAACTATTTATAATAAATAGTAAACTATGCAAAATAAGTAAAAAAAACAGAAGAATAGGGTAATAAAATGCATCCTATAGAAAGCACTAAATAAAAAAATCAAGAAAATGATTCCTATAAGAAAGCAACTAAATAAAAAAAAAATCAATGATGAATTTATAATCCATCATAAACTAAAAAAAAATCTTAAAATGAATTAAAAAAAAAAGCAAAAGGCAATTAATCACTACCCAATTAATCACCATACCAAAATTCGTATACATCTGACCCACAGCGAGGGCAGATCAATGCTGCACGGCTTATAAGTACTCCGCAAAAGGGACATCGGTCATCAAATTCACTTAAATCAGCCCCGCAATGAGGACAGACTTCTGTAAAGTCCACATCTTTACCACAATAAGGACATTCTCCCATTATTATCACCTTACATAATTTATTTAGTCTAAAGATTCAATGGCTCTTAAAAGCCATCATTCACTGAATTCAAATTAACGAGGCCAAAACATAGGCACTCGATACTTGGAGCGAATAAAAATTTAATTTTTTTAGGAATTTTAGTGAGAAGTGCCTGCTAGATACAATAATCTAAATGAGTGATTTAGCATATGATGTCAGATTCTCGCAGGAAAGTAAATTAAAATGACATTTATTTATTGATCTTCTCTAGAATCTCCTTTTCAAGGTTTTCATAAAGTTCCTTTTCCCTTCCTACAAATTCAATACTCGGCGCCATTCTTTTGACAAAACCAATCACTTCCAATGCCAATTCCAATTTTTCAGTGTCGCTACTATCCTCGTTTATGCGCCATGCCAAATCCCAATAGATTATGAAATCATCCCTCTTTAAAGAACTTCCAAAGGGATAGGCAGTGCGATAATCCTTGAACTGCTCTTTCAAGATGTCTATCTTGTCTCCATCAATCAATTTATTTCTGTCATCAAAAGCATTGCTCACGCATTCTCCGACTTTAAATGCCTTGTGATAAAAAAAGAGAGCTCTTGCATATTGCTCCATTTTTTCATAAATCATTCCTTTTACATGCAATGAATTCTCATAGTAACCGATCCGTCTGCTATTCTTGAATATGTCTATTGCCTGATTTATGCAGCTCATGGCACCATCAAGATTTCCCCATTTCAGATATACCTTTGCCTTTACTAACAATATCTTTCCATGATCTTCCTCTGGAGAGCCCAGGCTTTTAGGCTTGCTGCCACCATTTTCCTCAGGGAATGTGGAATAGTCCTCTTCATATCCATCATCATTTATGTATCCCATATAGGGAATGTCTGGCACTCCAACATGGTCTCCCCAATCAGAAGGGTCTCCTACTTTCCATTCGTCCATGATAATCACTTTTTATAATTTAATCTCTTTAATTTGGTTAAAATTAAATATATGATTTAATAATATTCATTGCAGTTTCATCAACGCTTTCTACACGAACATCCTAACCTTCTTCAATATCTAATCCATAATTTGAAACAAGTTCAAGCATTGTATCAACATCACTCCAAGTGACTATGTTGCGTCACATAAAGTGCATAATTTCCCATATTCCATAGCAAACCATACGAATGCCTCTAGTACATCAGTCTTTGCCTCAAGAAGATACATAAGTACCTGCTCGTATATTTCAGCAACGATGTGGTTGTAATCTCGTGGATAAGCTCGGATATCTGATTGGCCTTGTTCAATCTATTGCCTATGTTTATGAGATTGAATGAATAGCTGCCTAATTCAGCTCCGCGTGACTTGTAGTTTATCTTTGTAAAAACAAGTGTTTTAAGTGCAATCTTTGAGAGTATGTCCATGGGTTGTCTTTTTTGCTCTGGCATGTCTTCGAGCAGTTCCTCATAGTTTGACTTGCCTTGATTTAAGATTGTTTGGTATGATTATATGAAGGACAGCTCTTCAAGAGCTTTTTAATTTTCAACAGTCAGAAGATCGTTAAAGTCGTGATATGATTTTATATTGAGGCATTCTTGTTTGATTAGGATGGATTCTCATCCGATGCAGAATATGCTTTCAGAGGTGTTTTCCTTTCCACAGCTAGAACAAAAGACCATATTGTTAACCCTTTTATGTTTTGTTGTTAATAGTTTGTGGTTTGGTTTTTATATAATTTTATGTTAAGAATTCTGTCGATCCAAGTGTTTTTATAATTAAACTTAGTTAAGTAATTTTTAAAAATTGTTTTAAATAACTTTTAGAAACTTGTTAATTATCTAAATGAAAAATATCATTATAAAAATAATTTGAATAAAATTTAAATAAGAATATGTTATTATTTAATAATTTTAAGAGATTTAAGTTAAATGTTGATTGTTTTAAATAAATTCTTTTTTACCATTCGAAAATTTTAAATTAAAAAATGGACAAATATTAATGTGTAAAAGGGGTATTTAGGCGAAAATTCTCGCCTGTTAAAATCAGACCATTTTGGGATTGAAATCCTGAAGCTGTTAGGGTATTTCGCATCAACATAGTTAAAATCAGACCATTTTGGGATTGAAATATAGAAAATATTACTAGTTGCAGTGTTTTCTTGTTTGTTAAAATCAGACCATTTTGGGATTGAAATTATCTTCAAAGGTTTCCTCATCTTCAAAGTAAGGTTCGGGTTAAAATCAGACCATTTTGGGATTGAAATATAAACCTAGAGGACTTAATTGTAGAGACTGAACAGTTAAAATCAGACCATTTTGGGATTGAAATTAAAAAAAGGCATAAAAATAAGATATCAATAAATTTGTTAAAATCAGACCATTTTGGGATTGAAATCTTGAAAAGGTGTTATACTTGGCTTGAACTTGTTTCAGTTAAAATCAGACCATTTTGGGATTGAAATTCAATACAATCATTAACAATTTCTTCAATCCTAAATAGTTAAAATCAGACCATTTTGGGATTGAAATGTAAGCGATGGAAATTACATCGTTGGATTTGAATTGTTAAAATCAGACCATTTTGGGATTGAAATTTAAAATTAGGATTCAATTATTATGCTCCAGAGGAGTTAAAATCAGACCATTTTGGGATTGAAATCAAAATCCTATTCTTATATTTGGGTGAGAGAATATGGGTTAAAATCAGACCATTTTGGGATTGAAATATAGGGGAGGAAATAATCTATTGGAGGACTTGCACGTTAAAATCAGACCATTTTGGGATTGAAATATATCAACAATTGCAACTTCAACTATACACACAGGTTAAAATCAGACCCATTTTGGGGATTGAATATTTTACTAAAAGTTTGCCCCCCCCATTTACTAAAGGTTAAAATCAGACCATTTTGGGATTGAAATCTTTCTTCAGTAGTCTTATTCCCTATAAATTTACAAGTTAAAATCAGACCATTTTGGGATTGAAATTTGTCCAAGTTGAAGATTTGGAACTGGGCTTCTGCAGTTAAAATCAGACCATTTTGGGATTGAAATATGAATTCGTATTAGATAATTTCGGTGTTATTGCGAGTTAAAATCAGACCATTTTGGGATTGAAATATGGTTGATGATGAAAGCGGTACAGGACAACGTAAAGTTAAAATCAGACCATTTTGGGATTGAAATCAAAGAGTCAGTATCATTGAAGTAGCCAACCTTGGAGTTAAAATCAGACCATTTTGGGATTGAAATTCAGTAGTTTCTGCTAATCTGAAGCGATGGTAAGGGTTAAAATCAGACCATTTTGGGATTGAAATATCCAATAATGATTTTAATTTCTTAATTTCATTGTCGTTAAAATCAGACCATTTTGGGATTGAAATTAGTATTGCTTGAATGTGAATTTAGGCACTCCTCGCGTTAAAATCAGACCATTTTGGGATTGAAATTTAATAACTGTTTTGTACATTTTTTATCAACTCTGGGTTAAAATCAGACCATTTTGGGATTGAAATACGTTCTAAACTAAAAGAATGTATAAAATCATCAAGTTAAAATCAGACCATTTTGGGATTGAAATTCTTCCAATTCATAATTGTTGACATGATGTCTTTTCGTTAAAATCAGACCATTTTGGGATTGAAATAAGATGTTTCCGACACCATCGGCAGTTCCAAGTGCGTTAAAATCAGACCATTTTGGGATTGAAATTTACCAACTGTGCTTCAGAAGAATGTTACTCTCGTAAGTTAAAATCAGACCATTTTGGGATTGAAATTTTTTAACGAACCAATCGTAGATGGAAATGATGAGTTAAAATCAGACCATTTTGGGATTGAAATTTATTATAAATCTGAAAATGCTGATAAGTTTGGAGCGTTAAAATCAGACCATTTTGGGATTGAAATCTACTCATTGTCCTTTGTGCATCGAATTCTACTGGTTAAAATCAGACCATTTTGGGATTGAAATTAGGACTTAAGACACCACTTAAGGACAAGGTGACATGTTAAAATCAGACCATTTTGGGATTGAAATTCGATTTCACACAATTATTCCACGAAATCGAAGAGTTAAAATCAGACCATTTTGGGATTGAAATTACATTGTTTCGGATATGAGGGTCTTTGATATGTATGTTAAAATCAGACCATTTTGGGATTGAAATTAATTGTATTCTAGGAGCAAGTCCAGTTCTGCAAGGTTAAAATCAGACCATTTTGGGATTGAAATTACAATAGCAGACTATGTCTTCCTTGAAAGGTTCTAGTTAAAATCAGACCATTTTGGGATTGAAATATATGAAGGAGCAGGATTAGCATTAACTAGCACAGTTAAAATCAGACCATTTTGGGATTGAAATTTTTTAACTGTTTTAGTATTATCCATAAGGTCATTGTTAAAATCAGACCATTTTGGGATTGAAATCTATTACTGATATCAGCGATTATTTCTTTGTAAGCTGGTTAAAATCAGACCATTTTGGGATTGAAATTTGTATACATTGCTTGTATCATAAATTATATGTCCGTGTTAAAATCAGACCATTTTGGGATTGAAATTTCAACACAATGATACTAATCATCGGAACATACATAGTTAAAATCAGACCATTTTGGGATTGAAATAGCATCTTCAAAGAACTCTCCAAACATCGCTTTCTGGTTAAAATCAGACCATTTTGGGATTGAAATTTAAAATCAATTTCCACATCATATAACTCAGCACCGTTAAAATCAGACCATTTTGGGATTGAAATTAACACTAGTCATAGGTGCCAATACTGGACTAAGGTTAAAATCAGACCATTTTGGGATTGAAATTAAACTTATCAGGTTCTTTATTAAACAATAATTTATGTTAAAATCAGACCATTTTGGGATTGAAATATGCTCAATATCATCCACGATAGTGATAGTCAAACGTTAAAATCAGACCATTTTGGGATTGAAATGTTACCCAGTTACCAAGATTTAATTCTACTTTGTGTTAAAATCAGACCATTTTGGGATTGAAATAGATGACTGTCCGATGTGGTTTGACTCTACCAAATAGTTAAAATCAGACCATTTTGGGATTGAAATAACGGAATCATACAATATGGGGCAGACATAGATGAGTTAAAATCAGACCATTTTGGGATTGAAATAACGGAATCATACAATATGGGGCAGACATAGATGAGTTAAAATCAGACCATTTTGGGATTGAAATACTACCGAGTCTTTTTTTTATGTTTTTTTTGGGTTAAAATCAGACCATTTTGGGATTGAAATTTGCAATATCAAGTTACCGATAAAGGTTAGGATTAGTTAAAATCAGACCATTTTGGGATTGAAATTTAGCAGATAAAGTGCAACTTAATCCATCAGCAGAATGTTAAAATCAGACCATTTTGGGATTGAAATATAACCAGTTATGATAGAATAATTCTCGTAGATTCTGTTAAAATCAGACCATTTTGGGATTGAAATCTCACTATTTAATCCATATTGAGTTGTACTGTCTCTAGTTAAAATCAGACCATTTTGGGATTGAAATTTTTAAACTTGTAGAATTAGTAAGGGGGAATGAATGTTAAAATCAGACCATTTTGGGATTGAAATCAAGAAAGAGTCCATTATGGTGTCAAAAGTGTGGTTAAAATCAGACCATTTTGGGATTGAAATCAATATGCACAGAAGATATTATTGGAGAATGGTTTTGTTAAAATCAGACCATTTTGGGATTGAAATCTACTCCAACAGTAGTGGTAATTTCATATTATTACCTGTTAAAATCAGACCATTTTGGGATTGAAATTTACCAACTGTGCTTCAGAAGAATGTTACTCTCGTAAGTTAAAATCAGACCATTTTGGGATTGAAATTTTTTAACGAACCAATCGTAGATGGAAATGATGAGTTAAAATCAGACCATTTTGGGATTGAAATTTATTATAAATCTGAAAATGCTGATAAGTTTGGAGCGTTAAAATCAGACCATTTTGGGATTGAAATTTCAAGAATAATATCAATATTGATTCAGATATTGATGTTAAAATCAGACCATTTTGGGATTAAAATTACAAAATAACATCATCCACTGATGCCTTTTCAACCCCTAAAACATTTCTTGTTAAAGATTCTTCCATCATTAATTGATAAATAATAACAGAATCTTCATCTTCTTCAATAATATTCAATAAACCATCAGTTACTGCTTTATATTCACTATTTGTCAATTCTCCTTCAAATACTGAATTTTGTATCCAAAAAAGATGTTGTCTAAGGAAACTTTTTACCTTATTTACTCTTTCTACTTTAATGTCATAAACTATTATAACATACATACTTACCACCAAATAACAAATGGATCATACTCTTTCATACCAAAAACATGTTTTTTAAGTTTATAAGCTTCTAGTCTGATTAACCTTTGATAAGAAACTTTTCTGCCTAAATCTTTATGTTTGATGGTAGTCTCAAGTCTTTTATTATATTCCTTAACAAAAGTGGCTCTTCCCTTATCATTTAAAAGACAGCAGTTAAGATCTTGATTAAAGTCCTTTTCAGTTATCATTTTCTTATTGACTAAATAAAAAATAACTCTATCTACAATAATTGGCTTAAATATTTCACTTAAATCAAGAGCGAGTGAAAATCTTCTCTCAGCGGGCTCATGAAGATAAGAGATAGTAGGGTTTAATTGAGTATTGTACAGCTCAGTAATTACGCTAGCATACATCATAGAATTTCCAAAGCTAATTAACGAATTTATCATATTTGTAGGGGGCTGTCTTGATCTACCTTCCATTTTAAACTCATCTGGAAGTATGTCATCAAAATACTGATAATACTCTGCACGGATTCGACCTTCTACATTCATAACTTCTGTAATTTTTGAAGATTCATTCAATTCTGTTAAGGTGTTTTTAATATTGTTTTCAATTTTATAATATGCAAGCACTTTTAAGATGTTTTTAGCCGCACCTTCAACAAAAAGCTTGGCTAATTTTAATCTTTTTGAAAAATCAATATTGTGCTCTGCTTGCTTGATTAATAAATCGCCTGATAACAGTGATTCTCTTGGATAAAAGCTGCCATTGTAGTAGCCATAATAGTTAAAGAAATGGATTGGAATTCCTTCTTTTGCAAACAGACTAATCACTTGTGAAGAAATAGTTATTTGGCCATAGGCATACATAGAGTATATCTTGTTTATTGGAAGTGGTTTTGAACCTTTTTCATTTACAAAGTATATGGTGTTTTCTTTTCTTTTTAGAATACCTTCTGATAATAAGTAATAATTCTTTTTAGACATTTATTTTCCCCCTTTAAAATAAAAAATAAATAAATTAAAAATAATAAAAATACAATAAATTTAAGCAAAACAAAATTCAAAATAAGCACATTTTCGACAAATTCGTGACTTTTTAGGACTTGGAACATCTGAATCGACAATACTTTTAATATCATTAAGAACTGTTTCCAGTTCTTCTTCTTTTTCTTCAGTAAGTTCTATTTCAATTTGTTTTCTGATGTTCTGATAATTTAAATAGCCCACTGTATTGCTGATGTCTTTTTCTTTCTTTAGATAGTACATATAATATAGTAATTGATATTCATGAGATATTTCCATAGATTGGGTCTTTTTAACCTCATGAATTTCAATTGGGTCTTTGTTTTTAATAAAGTCTACATTTATTAGATTGTCTATTAAAAACTCTTTTTCTTTTTTATATGATGTTTCATGGAGTTGTTTACCTAAAGAAACATTATCTGATTCCTGTTCCATTTGGATATTGTGTGAAAATAGCCAAAGCTTGGTTTTACATATGAAATAGTAGTTTATTTGGGTTCCATTGATTGATTTCATATAGTCACTCATAATATATTTGTTATAGTAGGTTTAAAATTAAAACCATATTCTTCAGAATAGAAATGCTCCTCAGAATCACCAATCATATTCTTCTCTAAAATATAGAAATAACTTTCTTTATCTAATTCTTTAATTTGTTCCTCAAGATCGGAATTATTAAAAGAAATATTCATAATAAAATTGCTTAAAATAGATGAAAATACCTTTTCAACTAATAATTTTTGATTATAATCATCTTTTACTCTAGCAACCATAGTTTGAAAATGGTTTAATACCTCCTCCCCTATAACATAATCTCCTTCTATTAAAAAATCACTATTTTCTTTCATAAATAAAATCTCATTCAATGAAAAAATAAAATGTTTCCCAAATTCGTCATAAATCTCTCTTAACTCATTCAAATCCATATCCTCTATTGTTTTATCCAAATTTAAAGAATCATCATAAATTTTAATATCTAATGGAATAAATATAGAATATTGCTTTAAATCATTTAATATAATATGAATGCCTTTCTTTTTTTGAATTTTAGAATACTTCATTTTATTCCAAAACACGATATTTCTTCTATCATTACGCAAGAATGATTGATCCATAGAATCATGCACATCATTTATATCTAAAGAAACATTATCATAATAAGTTAATATGTTACTATATTGATAATTTAAATCATCATTTAACTCAAAACCTTCATTAAAAAGATTAATTGTTTCTTTAATTCTTGTTTTAAGTTCCACATCTTTATAAATATATTTATAAAGATTACTATTATCATCCTCCAAATTAATTAAATAAACATTACCTTTAATATTAGAATCATGAAACTTATCATTTAATTCCCTACTCCTATTGCATCTACCTCGAACTTGTTCTATTGAATCTAAAATCGAAAAATCCCTAATTACAAAATCAAAACTTACATCCACTCCAGCTTCAATACTTTGGGTACTAATTAAAATATAATTTGATAAATCTTCCTGATTGATTTTATGAATAATATTTTTTCGCCTATTAGGCAAAATACTTGAATTTAATAAGTCAATATCAAAATTATATTCCTGAGAAAAGTCTTTTAATTTATCATAAATCAATCTAGATGATTTAATTGTATTCAAGACGATAAGTCCTTTATTATAATCTTGACTAAAATTTTCTCTAATAATTTCTAAAAAGTAATCTATACTACAATCATCATTTATTCCAAGTTTTTTAATTCCTCCATTAATATTAGTTCTTGAGAACAAATCATGATTAAAATACTTTTCAGGATTGTTAATTAATGAAACATTATTATAGTTTAAAAAATTATCATCATCCCTAATATTTTCTAATTTTAACTTATCAAAACTAGGTAAAGTTGCACTCATAATTAAAAAATAAATATTATATTTTTCAGATAACTCATTAATGATAAAATATAAACTCACCCAATTCCTCAAAGGTAAAGATTGAATTTCATCAAGAATAATTACTGAATTAGATAACGCATTTAAACGATATTTATATTTTTTATTATTTTTTATTATAGGATTAAATAAACTAACAAAAGTAGTGCAAATAACCGGATAATTAAAAAAATCATCAGATAAAATTATTTCTAATGTCTCTTCATCACTTTTATTAAAAATAGTCTCAGATGCGGAATATATTTGACGTATATTCCCCTCTTCTTCATTTAAACCAAAGGATTTACAAATTACATCAAAATTTTGCTCAATAATGTTAATAAAAGGCATTGCATAAATAATACGATTAGCATCAGTATTTTTTACCATATCTAAAGCTAATTTCATAGAAGTATTTGTTTTGCCTCCTCCAGTAGGCATATTTAAGAAAAATATTTTTTTATCATCATCCATTAAAGCATTATTTAAAGTTTCTGATGATTCTAAAAGCATCGCTTTCCTTAAAACATTAATATCCTCCGGGCATATATCATTTAAATTAAATGTCTCATTTAAAAGATTTCTATTATGTTTAACATTATAAAATGATTTATACATATGGGCAAATAACTTATCTGATATTCTATGATTAAATTTTGAATAATCAATTTGGTCTGTAGAGTTTTTATATTCACTAGTGGCTAGTGAATCTGCACTAATTAATAAAGAATAAATGTATGAATAAAAAAATGAAAAGGAAGAATCATAATGATTTATAGTATTCTCTAAAAAATCAAATCCTATATCATTAATTTCTTGAAAAAACTTCTGATTAATTGTGGATTGATTTAAACCAAAAAACAATGCAAAAAATTTTAAAGTAGTGCTAAGAGCTTGATTTTCTTCAAATTCCTTATAAAAAAAATCATCCTGACTTACAATGTCTTTTAAATTTGTATGGTGTCCTATAATAACATAAGCTAAAATAAGAAAAAATAATTCATTTTTTGGTAAAACATCATAATATTTTGATAAAAAAGATAATGCACCAGACAAGGAGTGATTTCCTTCAAATTGATTCAAAATAGAATCTAATCCAAATTTTTTTAAAACATTAATTTGTTCCTTCTTTTTAGCAGGGTTGTTTTTATTTAATCTTTTTAACTGAAAATTAAATGATAACTTCCCCACATCATGAAATCTGACACATTCCTCAATTAAAAAATTAAACTCCTCAAAAGTTAAATGAATATACCCCTGATCTTTAAACCAATCATAGAAATTGATTAAAATATTCTCTGATTTAATTGTTTTAAAAATGTTTAAAGTTTTAGAGATATGCTCATTAAATAATTCATTTTTATGAGCATATACTTTAAAATAATCGCTATTAATCTCAATTACAGACTCATTTTCATTAAAATTTAAATGAGAGATAACCACTTATCATCACCAATATTAACTAATTCAATTTCACCATCTTTAAGTTGCAAATTAGAGAAAAAACACTCTCCAAATTTCTTTGAACTGTAAAAAGATACTGGAGAATAAGAAAAATCTGTAAAATTTTCTCTTTTAATAGGATAATCTTTAATAGTAAACTCATGAAAACTTTTTAAATGTCTCACACCATCAGCAGAATTAGAAATTAAAAGTGAACTTATTAAACTGAGTGCATCAGAATCAACTTTAGAATCATTATCTTCATAAGATAAATTTAATGATTTAATGGAAGATCTGTTTAATGAGCCATAAACTTTAATGGATTTTAACTCATCTGAATTGTCATTGCTAAATATATGTTTTTCAGCATTAATTTCTCTTACAAACTCCAAATTCAAAGGGAATTCATTTCTCCCCATATATAAATTATAAATAGTTTTATTATTTTTTACCCTATTTAAAAATAATTCTTCAACTTCATCTAATTCTGAAGGGAATGAAATAAATAATTTATATCTTGGGGATATTAAAACATCTTGATTAATATTTTTAATATCCAAGTCTAAATTAGTCCCACTAACCAGATTAAATATAACTCTTTTAGTTTTAAACTCAAATAATGGATAAATAGATACTTTTATATTGTTTAAAGACTCAATTTTATAAGTTTTTGTCCCATCATCATTATCTTCATAATCATTTACATCATAACCTAAAATAGCTCCAATAATACCAATAATTGATGTTTTTGGAGGAATTAAATGAGTCAAAACACCTCCAGTGTTGGAGAAATGTTTGCTAAAACAACCAAAACTACTCCAAATATCAACTTCAATAATTTTCATAAAATCACAAACTATAACTTAGAAAAGACCTTTTTTAATCAGAAAGTAATGATAAAGGTTCATAGATGTTGACTTTAATATTAGTGTCTTTTAAATTTTCTCCATCAATTTCTAATGAATTCAATTCAACATCATCAGAATCACAATAAATATCAATACATTCAATGTACTTTTCATACTTTTTAATTTTTTTAACTAGATTTTCACAATCCAAACAAATAGTATTTTCATCCATTTTTTTAGATTTGCCGCCTTTTATGGAAATTAACTGTTTCAATTCTCCCATATTTATTGCATCAACTTTATCATTTTCAGAATCATTTTTAAATTTAATTAAAATTAATAATTTGGAATCTGTCTTTTTACTAGTTGTTTTTCTTAAATTAGTGCCTTCCCATAATGCTTTTTTAAATAGTTCTAAATCATCCTCTAATAATAAATCTTTATAATTATTCGGATTGATAGTAATGTCATAAGCAATAATTGCATCATCAACAACTGATTCAGAACCAACAGTTTTTTGGCTTCCTTCACTTGTAGCGAATGGGGCGCCAATTTGATGACGGATGATTTGTGCTCCATTAATATCTAAACCATAACTTAATTGTATAGGCCCATAGATTTGTTTAGCATTATTATCAACACTAAATGTTCCACCAAACATTCTTACATCAGGAGATACTTTTAAAATTTCTTCAAAATTTTTAAAATGTTCGAAAACCTGATCTCTAGTTTTAAACTTCATATCTTCTTCATTTGTTGAATCAATAAGACGTGGGAAAAAGAAAACAATATTTTCTTTTTCACCAAAGTTTTCTAAAGTATCATGAATATATTTCCTAACATTATATTTAATGCACTTATCAGTAGTAAATACCGCACCATCAACATTTCTTGGAGAATTATCTATAAAATCCCCATTTGGATTGCCCATTATAGTTTCAGTTAAGTAAATTCCTTGGTAATAGTTTCTTACAGGTGTTCCTTCAGTCATTTTATTCATCTCCATTGTATACATAATTTTTTTTCAAAAATTTTGTTGTGTAATATCCAGTAAATAACAACAAAATATAATCTTCATAAGATAAATCTTCCTCATTAAATAAAGACCCATAATCAGATTCTAGCATAGTAAATAAAAATTTTCCTTTTTTATTCATTTGATTAATATAAAAAACATTTTTTTGTAATATTTCAGTTGCAAAAAGTTTTTTAATATTATTCCTATGAGCATTTGTAATAAAATTAGTAAAAACCTCTCTTTTTTTGCCAGAACTATATTTGAAATCATCAATATATGCAATTAATTGACCTATCAAATAATATTTAATGGCATTATCCTCTTTAATTAAATCTAAAACTTGTTTTTTCTCAACATCGTCAAAGACTACTTCAATTTTTTCATTATTATTTTCACCAGTAGTAATATTAGGATGTCCAAATATTTGTCTTAACTTTAAAACATTTTCATTTAATAACATAGTATCTCCTAAAAATTCTTTTTTAAACATAAACCAATAATTTAATCTTTTAACAATTTCAAATCTAATAGATTTTTTAATAGAATTTTTTTGAAAAATGGTTAATGAATTTAAAACAATTGTATTAATCATATTTTTATTTAATGCATCAAAATTCGCTTCATAAATAAAACTGAAAATATTATCTTTATATTTTGAAAATATATTAACTGTTTTTGAACTAAAACCATTAAATATACCATTCTCTCCAGTTAACTCCTTGTTATAAATTTGATAAAAATAATTCATTTTAGGATATTTTAATCTCCCATCATCAACTTCATAAAATAATTCTTTAAAAATAATTTGAAAATCAAAAAGATTAGAAATCTTAATAATAATTCTATCTTCATCTAAGGAACTTTCATCATTAACTAGAACTTCATTGTACAAATAATTTAAATTTCCATAATTATATAGATTGATGTCATCAAATTTAGTAAGGAAAGCTTGATAATTATCAATATATTTTTCTATTTTCAAAAGAGCATTTGAAGGAGTATATATTAAGAAATCATAAGTAAATTTTTTAGAATTCTCTTCAAGTAATTCATTAATTACTTCAAAATCATTATCCTCCTGAATAATCTCTAAAAATTCACTATAATCTCCGTCATAAGTCTTTGGGATAACTAATATATTTCCTTTAAAATTAGCTTTAAGTTTTTCAAATGCAAAAAGCATATATCTATTACATAAATCACATAATCTTAAACTAGAATTTTCAATATTATTTGAATAATTAAAATAAAATTTTTTATCGGCAGCATAAAACTGGATAGAAGGATAGGTTATTGAATGATTATTACAATTTGGGATAGAACAAATCCCCCCATCATAATTCTCTATATGTTTATTTCTGGTTTTAATTAATTTACAATATAAAAAACATAAATCATTTATTAAATCCCTATAGTCTCCAAAAACGCCCACTATAAAAAATCTACTGCTAACATTTTCTTCTAATTTAAATTTTATGACCCTATCCAAAATGTCGTTTTTATTCATATCCAAGAATTTATAAAATTTATTTATAATTTTAATATATTCTTCTTTTGAAAGATTGTTAAAAAATTCCTGAATAAAAATATCTTCATATTGTGAAGGAATATTCTTTAAAAAAAGCTCATTGGGATTATCAAATAGTTTAGTAATTATATCATTATTAAATTGTTTATTATTTTTATTATCATCTAATGATCGAGTAAACTTGTCAAGAGTTTTTTCTAATTTAAACTTACCCCCTGCCTTTTTTTTCAAAAATCTCTCAGAACCGACTTTATAATAATCACTTTCATTATCATAATTCTCTGGTTTAATTTTTCGCCCTAAAAAATCACTATCTAAATTAAGTAAAAAAGGTGAAAATCCCATTAAATTAGTATTATTTGCAATAGTGATATTTTGATCAGATGATCCTCTAGGAGTCGGTAAAATATCATTAAATATAGATTTTTCATAAAAACCTAAAACAATTTCATTGTCATTCTCAAATATACCATCTATAACAAAATCATCAATTTCATTATTATAAGTTATTTTTAGAAGATAATCATCTTCCTTAACCATATATCCAATACCGTCTTCGTTATTTTCAACTAACCATTTACCGAAATCAACTAAATCAGATATCATTAATTAATCACCTTAACCATGCCAAAACCAAGTCCAGACTTTTCACCTAAACCCGCATCATAAGCAAATCTTAACAATTCTTTATCACCTTTTAGAATTAAATCCATCATATATGCCCTATGATACGTTTGTTTATCACCTTTTTCAATAATTATTCGTTTACGTTTCACATTTCTCATTTCTGAAAAAATTTTTATATTTTTATCATTTGATTCTAATCCATTAAACTCCAAATATTTGTATATAAGAGTATTTTCTAAATTTTTGAAGAAATGATCACCGGGAGCCAAATCCCAAATTTTCAATTCACCATCCACTTCTTTTTTAGTTCTTGATATTATGGGAGATAATGTTTTTACATTAATTTCTTCTTCAAAATCGGGAACTGGTAGAAGTTCTACTTTCTCTATAAGAAGATCTTCCCCAATGAAATTAATAGTCAAATCATTTAAAAATCCTTCAACTAAACTTTTTATCAGATAATCATCGGGTGATGAAATTAAAAAATCTATTTTGCCGTTTTGAGATAAAAATCCTGAATGAATTCTTTTAAATTTATGAATATTTAATTGAGAAAAAGTGAAAAATTTATAAGAATTAGAAGAATGCAATTCCTCTGCATATTTTATATCCGCAATTTTGTTATAAATTATAGCAGAAACAATATGATTATAATTAAAAGGAATCTTCAACCTATTCTTTTTAGATTTTAATATAATTTTCAATCTCATATGCAGCCCCCAATTACTTTAATAAAAAGTGTATAAAAATTATTATACTTAATTAATAATTTAAACTTTGTTTCTATTAAAAGTTTCTATTTGAAAATTTAATCCTACTAAAAAAAATATGAAAAATAGCTGAAATTCGTAATTTTAAAGAAAAATATTAAAAAAGAAGAAAAAATTAAAAAAATTTTAAATAAATTTAAGGGCTACAACGCCCACAAGGGGAATAACCCCTACTTATTGCCTCATCACGACTTGAGAAATAAACCTTATTTGAAGGCTTCATCTTATCAACGCTATCACAGCCGGGAGCATGGAATTTTCCAGTGTTACTGTTTCCAACATAGCTATTAGAGGTTCCGCTATGATAGGTAGTTGTACTTCCATCACCTGAAGAACTAGAACTTCCGCTTGATGAAGAACTTGAATAGGAACTTGATGATGAACTAGAACCATAAAAGTCTCCAAAAGTTTGTTCTCCGCTATGGATTGATAAGGATACATCCCTTGAATCAATCAGATATCCATCAGAATCATATAGATTAATCTCAGCAAGGTCTGGATAATATTTAAATGCATTTGCACTAGGAACTTCAATGCAACCTAAAGAATCAACAGTTTTTGGAACCTTATTTCCAGGGTTTAACTGTGAACCGTCACGGGAATAATAAATCTGTATAAGAACATCTGCTCCAGTGTATTCTTCCCCCACATAAATGGTTGCATAAGTCTTATCTTCCAATCCGCTTCCTGTTGAAATGCATCCTCCTTGAATTTCCATAGAATCAATACTATATGCTGAAATGATACTTGCTGAGGAAATGCAAATCAAAATCAAAATAATTCCCAAAATAACTCTTTTTAAATTAATTTTCATAATAACCCTCTTTTTTATAGATTAGTAATAAGTTTAAAAAAAAACATATTATAAATTAGTCTAATTGAAATATATATCCTCGATAAAAACCTTTAAAAGAGACTATAATAACTCTTTCTTCTTCTGTTCAAACTCTTCTTGGGTCAACAAGCCTCTTTCATATAAATCCGCATATTTCATCAGTTCATCAACATTGCTATTGGTGCCATTGGTGACGTTTTCAGCATTGTCATTAATCTTATTCTCCATATACTCATTATACTTGCCGGTGACAAGGTCTACCATCCCTTTGTTCACATGCTTTAGCTGAACTCTGTCAGATGACTTTAAATAGATTTCTAGACTGCTGCTTAAGTTAAGCCTGCCTTTGGCATCATGGTCTATGCTTGCAATGTTGTCATAGAATATTTTTCTAGTCCCCATTTTTGACTTTAAGAAAACTGATTCCTTAACTATCTCCAAAAAAGTGTCTTCAACAAAGACATATCCGTCAACAATGTCTCTGTCATTAGTGTTGGTGAAAGTGGAATGCCTCATCTCTTCAACAGTGCATTTGAACCATACCCTATTTTGAAATGGAACGCCGAACTTTTGTTCCAACTTTCTTTCATTTTCAAGTTTTGTTTGGAGATTTTGTTGATTGAACAATTCATCAGCTTCTTCCTGACTCATAGGCTCTCCATACTCTTCAGTTAGAAGCTGAAAGACTCTTCCTTCAATCTGATCGGCAGTCAGATTCTCGTTTTCAATTTCTTTTCTGATTGTTTTGATTATTCCATTGAAAACCTTAGTATGTGAAACTTCCATTGCTAATATGCCATATCTTGGAATGATCTGCCTGAATCTCTTATAATTACCCTTAGTGTAAGACTTGATTTCCTTTATGGCTTCCTTTTGTTCCTTTGTTTTCTTGTTGAATAATCCTCTGCCGGAGGATGTTTCCTTTTGTTCGTCTGTTTTCTTGTTGAATAATCCTCTGCCGGAGGATGTTTCCTTTTGTTCGTCTGTTTTCTTGTTGGATAAGCCTCTACTGGAAGATTTGGAAGGCTGAGCTTTTTCTTCATCAAGTCGTATTAGCTTAGCTCCACAATTTACGCAGAAATTAGCATCATCACTTATTTCACTTCCGCAGTTATGACAAAACATAATTGAACACCTTTTCTTTAATAACTCTTTAATTCTGAAGAATAGAACTTCTTACTTATTATTTTCTTTAATTAACTCTTTTAATTCAGATATTTCTTGCTTTAATTCTTCTGAATTCTCATTAGACTTTTCCAATTCCTTTTTAATTTCAGCCAATTCTTTTCTTGTTTTTTCCATTTCCCTTTCATGGAAGTTTAACTTTTGATTTATGAAATGTAAGTTCTCATCCACACTGATGCCCTCTTCCAGCATCTTATCTATAAAGAAGGATGAGGTTACACCAGTGATAGTACTGAAGACCAATACACCGACAATAATTAAAAATAATGTCACAAATTTCGCTAAAGGCTCATTAAAACCTTCATTGCCATAGCCTACAGTGGTTAAGGTGATCACAACAAAATAAAAACTGTCGGATATGTTTTCATGACCGGAAAGAGTTAAGAGAATAGTGAATATGACAACTATAACAGCTATGACAATAAATATCTTATCTGCATGAGTACGCCTAATAACCTTTTCCAAACCATATTTTTTAACTATATTTACAGCCCTAAACACTCTGACGACTCTGACCAAACGTAAGAAACGAGCCAAATTAAGTATAATGGAACTTGAACCGAATAAGGCAAATACGATTAAATCGAATGGTATTGAAGCGATTAAATCTAGGAAATGTTCTTTGAAATATTTGGCTTTAGCATCTGATTTATATAATCCATAAAAGAATTCGATTAATAGGAGAAAACAGATTGTTAAGTCAAAAGCCCTTACAAAACCTGCATAGTCAATCAAGTGAAGGCCTTGTATAGGCAAAGAGATAAATATTAGAATCAAGTCTAAAATTACCAAAAGATCAAATATAATTCCCAAATAGGATTTAATACGTTCCTTTCTCATATAAACAACCTATGCTCTTATTAAATCTATAAATAAACTAAATTTAATTTCTTATTCTTATAAAATCATAATTACACTAAATTTAATTCCTTACTCTTATTAAATCATAAATACACTAAATTTCGATTCCACTAATTTTTATCACTTACTATAAATTATTAAAAACATAAAGAAATTATTATAAATTAGCAATCTGACCTAATATTATTGCTTTTATAAAATAACCTTCCAAAGGCAAAGAATGTGTCCTACCATCAATAGTAAAGTCCATGGAATGACGATTTGTTTTTGTGAAATATTCTATTTTCTGCTTATTTTCCCTTTGAATGGAAATGCCATCCTTATATACAGTCATGGACAATATCTTCTTTAAATCTATATTTACAGATTTCTTATTGCCTACAAATATTACTCTTTTGTTTGTTATGACAAATGTTCCGGTATCTATTGCCATAATTTCATCATGAGAAACGCTTCTGCTTTCCCCAACACCAGAATGAACACTGAATCCTTTAGCAAACCTATATGAAGTTCCATAACCCCCACTTTTAGACACTCTAACGGCACGAGGCTCGCTTAATGTAATGTTTGGTAAACTAAGATAAGCAGTTTCATTCTTTTTCAAAATAACTGGAGAGCTTACTGGCTTTAAATTAACTTCTCCTTTAGCCAATTCCTGGACTACAATTTCCAAATCTTTTTTGCGTTGCAATTCCAATTCCTTTTGTTTTTCTATGGCTAGCTGCTTATCCTTTTCAGCTTGATCCTTATCAGATAATCCTCCATTTGCTATTCTTTCCCATTCAGGCCAAGTTAAGGTTTTTAAGTTATATAACTCCCACATGCGATTGCTTTTATCGGATATGTCCACTAATTTGAATCCATTGCCTTGCTTTTCAAAGGACATTCCACAATTAGTGCAGTAGTAAACCACCTTATTTGACAAAAGAGATTTTTTATTTAATTGGATAAAAGTATGTTGATTGCAATTAAAGCATTGTAATTCTTCTATTATGTCATAATCCTCATATTTTTGAGGAACTTGAAGAGATAGTTGATTATTATTGTTGTTTTCAACTATAGAATTATTGTTTGGATTGGTACTGTTGTGGCCGTCATAATCAATATTCATGCCACAATTTGCACAGAAATTAGCATCATCTTGATTCTCAAACCCACACTCAATACAAAATTTAGTCAAAATATCACCCTAAATAAATAATCGTTTTATAATTAATATTTAATTTTAAGATATTTATAATTTTTTTAAGATTGTGAAAATTAGATAATATGATAAAAAATAATAAAATAAGTGAATAATTATACAGAATGCTTTTTAAAAAAAAATGATATTAAAAATTATTAAAAAGAGTTGTAATAATTCCTTTTTCTTCCAAATCTTTCCTCAGAAATTACTCCTTTTTCATATAAATTATACCATGAGTAGAACAGCATGAGTAGAACAGCATTTGAAACTGTATATACAACAGTAGTCATCAAAAGGATTATATAAAAGAAGGAATATAAATTGTTTTAATGAGTGAATAAAAGGTTTAATTACTTTTTAGCTTATTTTACAAAACAAAAAAAAAAGGGAGATATGTCAAAATGAAAAAAATAATTCTTGGAACATGTATCTTATTCTTGTTGATTAGTGTCGCATATGCAGGAACTGTCGATATATTCACAGCCCCTTCCCCATTGCAACCATTAGGCAATAGTGGTTTCGGAGATGGACAAGGCCATAATATTCAAATTTTTGAGTTTACTGAAAACCTTTACAAAACCTGGTTTGAAAATGATACCGACTATGTTGTAGAAAAGTATGAAGGAAACAATGGTCTTTATTTATATGCCGATGATGAAAATGACTGCGGTATTTTAGAGATTGTTGAAAAGGATGGCAAAAAATATATCGTAAATTCCTGGACTCCTAAAGGTCCTAGCGAAGCTCAAACAGTTGTGGAAAACTTACATGACTTTAATGAGTTAAACCATCTGACTCCAATAACAACATTATAAATGGAATCTAATTTTAGCAGTTTTAAGATGTCCTTTTTGCGGTGAGAGAATCAAGGAATGTTCTGAATTTTGTAGTTACTGTAGAAAACAAATTGATAAACCCCATATAGATGATTAAGCTAGTTTTTATCAACGAGGATGCTATCTCGTATTTAAATTTATTGGCATTATATTTTTGTGGTTTATTATTGATTGTATCTTAAGTTTTATTTTGCATTCTTTAGGTTTTCCACATAATATCAGTTTGTTTTAATTGGTTCCATTGTTTTAACATTGCTTGTTGTGATATTAATTCACTGAGCAAAATAAAACCAAAAGAAAAGATTTTTCCAATGAAAAATCTTTTTTTATTTTTAATTAAAACATTTAATTATTCTTCTTTAAATGTTTCATCAAGTATGTGTTCAAATATATTTAATAAATCCTTGGTTGCTTGTAAAAGCAATCCCATATCTCTATTAACATTTGATTTGCCTCTATGTACAATATTGCATCTAAGAGTATAATAATAATTTATACACCATTTTGGTTCATCTGTGTCAAATTTTCTAGGAGTCAAATCATCTGTTTTATAGATTTCCCTATAATTTGTTTCATCACATTTGTCTAATGCATCTATAAATTCCTTTTCTTTTGAAAATTCCTCACGATTTTTACCATCACTCTCTTTATTGTATTTTAATTTACAGCAT
Source organism: Methanobrevibacter ruminantium M1 (assembly GCF_000024185.1). Taxonomy (NCBI): domain Archaea; kingdom Methanobacteriati; phylum Methanobacteriota; class Methanobacteria; order Methanobacteriales; family Methanobacteriaceae; genus Methanobrevibacter; species Methanobrevibacter ruminantium. The sequence goes on along the minus strand of NC_013790.1, from coordinate 1,018,131 downwards.
CTTTCAATTGCAGACCACAATAATATGTAATACCTCTGTAAATCATAAAAATCATCTTTTGAAGTGAAATCATTTGATTCGACATATTGTTTTATTGCAAGCGCTTCTTTAAAAAATGGGTCATCTTTCCCTTTATAGTTCTCTCGATCAAAGTCCGGCCCAATATCATCACTTCCAATATCAGGGTCTTTTCCAAATAAAACATTAATCTTTCCTTGTTCAATTGTGCCCCATTCATATAATTTATTTGATAGGTTATGGTTTATTGTATCATAAGCTCTTTCATTATCATTAAATTTGAATATATAACCATGGGTTTTTCCATTATTCTCTTCAGGAAGTAATATTGGAACTCCGTCCCTTTGTTTCATAGCATAGTTAATAGTTTTTTCATTTTTCTTGCCAATATACTTTTTAATGTTAGAGTATGCTATTTCTCCAGGTTTAAATATCCCATATGCAAAAAAAGGTAGAGTAATATCATCCGGATTCTCTAAACTATCATCACCATAATTAACCATCTTTATCACCTATAATCTTTATCTATTTTTCTTGATTTAAATAATTTCTTGTCGATGACCATAAAGTATATATAATAGAAAAAACAAATAAATAATGTTATGAGAATGACACCAAGTTCTCATAGCAGCTTGAAAAAAGCTTTTTTTAAAAAAAATACATACGGAGGCATCACCATGAATAAAATAAAACTTACTAGACAAGACGAACCTGATTTTGACGAACTTTACAGAATGATTGGAGAACTTAAAGACTTCCTAAAAGAGGATATGGGCTCTCGAAACTGGATGAAGAATCTAGAGACTATTCTTGATTTCCAGGACACCGATGGCAGCTTCAAGCTATTTACAAGCTACGAAATACCATCTGATGCAAGAGTGGACTTCTGCCATATGCCAACATACATATGCACAGCCATTCTAATGAAATCATATCTGATTGGAGATTCTAAATTATCTAAAAAAATAGATAGGCCTCTCAGAAGAGGATTGAAGGCCTGCTGCATGAGAAATCTTATGGGGCATGGATATGAAGCACTTGAAGGCCAGATTGAAGCATTGAATATCTTTATGAAAGCGGGGCTTCGTGAATTCATTGATCTTTATCCTGACATGAGTAGAAAATTCTCCAAAATGATTAGCAATATTTGCGGATCCAATTTTGAAATGCTTGAAAGCTTGAGGAACGCTTTACTTGGCCCATGGGGAGAGGACTATAAGGAAGACATCCTTAAGATAAACAAATACTTCAATACAAGAAGAGTATTTGTATACGGAACCCTCATGAATGGAGAATCAAACCATCATTTCCTTGAAAACAGCAATTGCCTTGGGGCAAGCACTGTAGAAGGCTACCAGATGTATAATGTGGGATGGTATCCTGCAATTGTACCTGGAGATGGGATGATCATTGGAGAGCTATACGAAGTTCCTCAAGAGGACATGGCTAGAATAGACATGCTTGAAGGGGAAGGAAGCCTTTACATTCGCAAATGCGAAATGACTTCTTCTAAATCCTTGGCTTATATCTATGAATTTCTGGAGGATACTGAAGGGCTTGATAGAATAAGTTCCTGGAAGGATTACATCTGGTATGTGTCCTATGGAAGCAATATGCTTTATGACAGATTCATTTGCTATATAGAAGGAGGATCCTATGAAGGAAGTTCCTCTTATAGAATGCCTTGCGAAGACACTTCAGCCCCTGTTGAAGTGAGAGCAGTAGAGATTCCACATGACATGTACTTTGGAAATTATTCTGGGTCATGGCATGGAGGAGGAGTGTCCTTTTTGGATACCGAGAAAGATGGCCATGCGTTGGGAACTGCCTATCTTATAACAAGAGAGCAATTTGAGCATGTTGCAGCTGAAGAGAATGGCGGACGCTACCCAGATGGAACAGGCAATTGGTATGAGGATATCATAAGCCTTGGAGATATGGATGGCTTTGAGATGCTTACAGTCACCAATAAGAAGCCTAGGGAACAAAATGAGCCTTCTGAGGAATATCTGGAGACCTTAAAAAGAGGAATTAGGGAAAACTGGCCTGATATGTCTGAAGAGGACATAGGTAGGTATCTTAATAGTTGCATTAGGGAATAGATTATTCCTTAATTAACTATTACTTCTTTTAAAATAAGTATACTATTCAATGAGAATAGATGGATTGGGATTATCCTTTAACCCCAATATAATAAGAAGATATAATGCAAGATAAAGGATACTTTAGTTTTGATTAATTGACAAAAGATGGTTTCGAAACCTTTATTTATAACCAAAGAATATCTAATATTATGGGGGCATCATATGTCAATTGATAAATTACTTTTAGAAATATACGAATTAATCGAATCTGAGGATTATGAAAAATCCTTAGAGCTGTGCAATCAGATTTTAGAATTTGATGAAAACAATAAAGATGCTTAAACTCTAAAGCATTGTCTCTTTTTAAATTAGGAAATTATGATGAAGCATTGGAAATTTATAAGAAGATGCTAATGGAAAATCCTGTAGATATTACTGCCATTGACGGAATCAAGAGAATCTCAAAGTCATATGACATTGATACATCAGAATACTATGATGATGGATTATATATCTCATGGATAAGCCTTATAAAGTCCAAAAACGATACTGTATGTCCAGACTGCGGAAGCAAACTGATGCCGCTTACATTATGTCCTAGCGAAGAAATGATGGAACTGGATGAAATGGGCTTTGATCTGGAGAATCATAATTATTACTGCAGGAATTGCGATTATGAACTCTATATCGATGTTTTGAATATAGACTGCGAAAATCATCCGATAGAATGTGCTTATCTATATTATAAACTTGATGAAATTACAAAATATATTAGGCATAATGAATATAGTGATGAATTGAAGTCAAAGATGGATTACTTTGATGATGAGGAGTTCAATGCATTCATCAGTAAGCTGAAGGAAGTTGATTACATCTATGAAGATGAAGAAGGGTATGTGAAACTTGTGGATGATGTGGAAAACCATTGGTTTAGGCATTACATAAAATATAAGAGGCTTTGCAGAGAGCTTTGATGATTTAAAATTTTGAATTAATTATCATATGTGAAGTGATTTTAATGTGTGAAAAAAAAGATTTAAAATGGAATATTATCTCCAGCAGTTAACAAACAATCACTTGGAATACTTATTTGAATTAAAATTTGTTACATCAGAATTCGAACTTCCAGGATTGGCTGATGATATTGACTGCAAAAAACTAGAGGAATGTGGTAAAAAATCAGAATCCTTAAGGATTGATGGTTTAGGATTTGATAATAAAACAAACTCATTTGTTATTATAGAATATAAAAATCAGTATGATAAATGTGTTATAGATCAAGCTAAATGTTATTATAAAAATCTACTAGACAAAAAAGAAGCATATATCGAAAAATATTATGAAAAATTTGGTAAAGATAAAGAAGTTGAATTTGACTTTGATAAGACAAGAGCAATAATAATTGGCCCTGAATTTTCAGAGCAACAAAAAAACAGAAAAGATCCTGATTTTGATTTTGAACTTTACACAGTATCTTTATGCAAATACAATAATAAGATTTATCGAGCTTTATACAAAAAGGTTGATTCAAATTTTAAAAGAGAATTATATTTCAGCTCAGAGGATTTGAAAATAACTAGATGTTCACTGTTAGAGAATAAATCAGATAAAGTGAAGAAATTATATAAGGATTTTGAAAATATATTATTTGAACGATTTGATGATGATTTCATTTTAGATATAAGGTATATTGTTGATGGAGTTTCCATTACAGCAGAAAAATCTTCTATATGTCTTTTACGGGTTAATAAAAAGTCAATTAAGATACATTTTTATACTGATGAACTTGAAGATGAAACATTAAATCATGAAAATATATGTGATGTGATTGATAATATTAATACAATTTATAATCAAAAAAGGAGAAATAAAAAATGACTGAATACACCATATGTCCTGCATGCAAAAGAAAAAACAGCATAAAAGAAAAATATTGTTTAGACTGTGGACAGAAACTAATAGAAGAAAAGGAAAATGAAATAATCAGAGATGATAAACTCGAAATTCCAAAGGATAAGATCATCCTTTTGGATTTGAACTATACTCTCATTTCTAATTCCTGGAAAATAAGACATGAGGAATTGCCTCAAAAGATTCTTAAACGCCAATATGAAGATGAATTGGTGGAAAAAATTAAGGACAATTATGTTATTTTAATCACAGCAAGTCCTTATAAGACCTCTTTTGATTCATTGAAGCATATTGAAGAGAATACTGACTTGAAAATCTCTGAATCCTATTGGAATTTTGGCAAACGTCCTCCTGAGCTAAAGGAATACTGGCTTAAGAAAGCAGTTTTGCCAAGTCATGGAGATGATTCAAGCAAATATCTTGCACTCGAATCCAACAAGGATACAAGAGAAATGTATGCAAGGTTTGGAATAGAGGCAAGACCGAAAAGTGATTTTATATAACTATTTTAAATGTTTTGTAGGTGAAAAAATTAAAATTGTTAGTTGGAACTGTAACGGAAAATTTAGAGAAGACTTTAAGGCTATTTGTAAAGCTGAAAATCCTATTTTAGATGGAAGAGAATAGATTAAATTAAGTAATCATTTGCCTCTTGTTTTTGAATTTGAATAAACTTGTTATCTTTTTTTACTGTTTTAAATTTTTAAAACCTACTTTTTAATATACTTTAAGACATCTGCCCCGCAATGTCATAGGCACCATCCTCAGCGGTTTCAACAAAGGCGTCCGCTTGGCATTTCTACCCAATAATAATTTCTCCTAAAAAACAGTCATTTTCAATAATCATGATGGAAAATTAAAGAGAAAATAATAAAATTTATAGATAAATAAAAATAGATTAAAAATTAGTTAGTAGAGAGAGTGATAGTATGATATGCCCAAATTGTAACAAATTTTATAATGATAATTTTGCTTTCTGCCCACATTGCGGTGCAGAAAAACCAGAACCTTTAACTTGTCCTAAATGTGGATTTAAATCTAATGAATTTAAATTTTGCCCTAAGTGTGGCGCTGAACTTAAAAAATCTGCTATTAAAAAACCAACCAAAACCTGTTCAAACTGTGGACATGAGAATGCAATTAACCGGAAATATTGTGAAAGATGTGGAACTGATTTCCCAAGAGAAGAAAACAGAAGATTTGAAACAAAAATAGAACAACCCAAAAGAATACTTTTAGATTATGTGAATAAATTCCAAATAGAAGAAAATATTAAAAAAGAAATTATAAATGATATAAACAATGAAAAAATCACTACCAAAACTGAAATAACTATAAGAGTAAGACAAGCTCAAAAAGAAAAAAAAGAGCAAGACAAAATAAGAAAAGAAAAAGAAGAAAAAGAAAGAATGTTAGAAAACGAATATTATAGAAACTCCGAAACAAATACTCAATATCATACATATGATGATAAACCTGACGTTTTTTACGGAGGAAATGAATATCGTGAAATAGAAGAAAATACATTAGGAGAATACAATTACTATCGAGAATATTGAGAATCTTGAAATTATGCCTTAACTCTTCTTCTAGGTCTTGTCAGAACCTGCAAGAACCAGTTATGGTGTCTACTATTCCATCTTCCCAACCATCTCACCTATATAATCCACCAACTAATCAATTAACTTATTATTCCAATGTACATTACTCACCTTTATTATTCTGTCTTCTGCAAGACATTTCATGTCAGAAGCCCTACTTTCTTGCTTAGTTGAACATTATCTGCACGGAATTGTAGATTATCAAATATCATCACTTCAAACTTTTCAAAATAACTTAGAACCCCTTCCGTTATTATATTGCTAGAAAATTAGTTATAATCTTTTTTAAAATGTATTAAAATCCCAATACTTAAAAAAATATACAAAAATAGAAGAATTATAAAAATGGGAACTAATCATTAATAAAAAAAGAAAGATAAAGTTTATTTGAAAAGGTTTAATTTTTTTTTAAGACTAGTTCCCATAATATAAAATTAATTAAGTAAATAAAACTATAATATTAGATTTGATGATATTGGAATATAATCTTTTGATTTTTTGCTAAGAATACTTGCAATTGATATGATTTTTAAAAGCATAATTAAGAATATTATTCCTGATTCTTAATCCTTGATTGCCAATATGTTTACCCACTTTTCATCTTCTCTTTCTTTTCTTGCATCTTGGGTAAACCAGATCTTCTTTATATTAAATCCGTTTTTTGTGAAGAGTTCCTTTGCAGTTATGTCTGTTAAGTCATAAAAATACCTTCCATTGCGCTCTCCTTCAAAGCTTCCATACTTGAAGGAGGCATAGAAAGCTCCTCCTTTCTTTAGGCTCTTTTTTAATCTTTTTAAAACATCATCTATTTCACTTGTTGGTATATGAAGAAGGGATGCTGATGCCCAGATTCCATCAAAGGTCTCTTTGAAATCTATTTCTTGAAACTGAAGATGGAGGACCTCTTGGCCGGTATGATTGCTTGCAAGCCTGCACATTTCAATTGAGCCGTCAAATGAGGTTACCTTGTATCCTAATGACTTGAAAGCCAAGGTGTCCCTTCCTGAACCGCATCCTGCATCTAAGATATGGCCGTTTTTAGGTATTTCATTTAGAAAGTCCTCATATTGGGGGCTCATGTCCACATTTACAGTTCCATTGAAAAAGTCATCTGCATTGGAATCATAATAATTTTCACTCATAATATCAACTGATTTATTAATAGTTCTTAAAATTTACCTATTAATCTTATTATATCATTATAATAATTATTCTATAAATTTTACTTATTATACTTGTTTTTTCTCAAATCTATCCTTATAATAGCTAAGGGTTCTGTATTCAATAATGTCTTCAAAGTGTCTTTTAAAGCTGTCGAGATTTATGAATTGTTCTAGATTGTCTGCCAATGCCAAAGCGAATCCTTCCTTGTCTATGAAGAAGTCTCCATGGGTTTTCTTGAGGAACTTAATTGGGTTTCTCTTTGCAAGATTTACATAGTCTTTCTTTGACCATGACTTATAGTCTCTTGAGCTTTTATCCTTAAGCATGTCCACTCCATTTGAACCGTAGTCATAAAACTCCTTCATGGCAAGATAGACATCATCATCTGAAATGGCCATCTTTATGCTTCCATTGTTATAGAATGCCCTTAATATTGGCATCTTATATGACTTGGTCATATTTGTGTTTTCAATGGCCTTTAAGAACTCATGTGCAGGGCTGTTTAGAAACTCTTCCTCTTCGTCCATTAGTTCTTTGTTGTCATTTAGAAAGCTCATGTAATCCTTGAAGAGATTAATCTTTGGAGTTCTTTTCATTGCTCCTATTATTGCATCATCCATATGCAAAAAGAGTTCCACTCTGCTTGGACGATGGTCCAATTCTGTCTTTACAGAATTGAATTCAATGACTACCCTATCCTTGGCCTTAAGTTCACTCTTTGCTTGATACTTAAAGAGATCCACCAATTGGAAATCAAAGTCTATGAAACAGTCCTCAGGATATTCAAAGTCAAGGACAGCTTCCCTTAGAAGGGTTCTTGAATCATAGTCTTTTCCGCTCAATAGGAATGGAGCCATATTCGCCTTTTTATAGTTTCCTATAAAGTCAAGGACAGTGAGGTACTTTTTGCCCTTGTCCTTTCTAAGTCCCCTTCCCAATTGCTGAAGGAATATTGTAGGTGACTGTGTAGGCCTTAGGAAGAGAACCTCATCTATGGAGGGGAGATCAAGACCTTCATTGAATATGTCTACAGTGAATATGATTCTGAGTTTGCCATCTCTTAAATCATCTATGGCCTTTTGGCGGTTTTGGGAGTGCTCTCCCTGCTCGCCGCTATAGACAGATGCTGCAGCTATTCCATGCTCGTTGAAATAGCTTGCCATATATTCTGCATGGTTTCTTGAGGCGCAGAATCCTATTGCTGATTTAGAGGTGTACTTCAGGAAATGGTGATAGACAAGATTGGCACGGCGGTTTATCATCAGCTTTTCCTCTAAATCTTTTTCATCATACCTGCCGTTTCTCATGTTGACTGTGGAATAGTCGATTGTATCGTCATAGATTCCATAATATCTGAATGGAACAAGCCATCCCTTGTTTATCGCTTCCTTAAGTCTTATTTCATAGACGTTGTTATAGTCGCATAATGCAAATACATCCCTGTTGTCCAATCTTTCAGGGGTTGCAGTAAGTCCCAATAGGAATTTAGGCTTGAAATAGTCCAATATCTTTTTATAATTGTTTGCAACTGCATGATGGAACTCGTCAACGACGATGTAGTCGAATTCATCTCTCTTGAAATAGCTGTCGTTCAGATAGCTGCTCTTTCCCAATGTCTGGACCAGGGAGAATATCATGTCTTTGTCTGTTTGCTTATGCTGGTTATAAAAGAATCCAATTGTTTTGGTTGGAAAAACATTTTTAAAGCTTTTTGCTGCTTGTTTTATTATTTCCTCTCTGTGTGCTATGAATAAGACTTTTTTATATTTTATTGAATCGAATGCAGCAAGGTATGTCTTTCCAATACCTGTTGCAGCCACTACCAAAGCCTTGTCAAAGCCCTCTTCACGGCTTCTCTCCAGAGCATATAATGCCTCTATTTGAGGGCCTCTAGGTTCAAATAGGGTTTCGCTAGGGGTTTGTGTATATTCTTCTATGCTTTCAGCCTCTTTGACTGGGAATCTAGGCTTGGTCCATTTCTTGGAATAATCCCTTAAAGCCTCGTCATCAACAATGGTTGATTGATTATAAAAAAGATCTTCGAAGTTTTGGTAAAAGGAATCGAAGTCTTCTAGGTTTTTTGACCTTTTAAAATGATAGTTCCATTCGATTGAGTCGGTCAATGCCCCCTTGGATAGATTGGATGAGCCTATATAGATTTCACTGTCTGATTCATTGTGAAATATATATGCTTTAGGGTGAAAGCTTTTATTTGCAACATTGTAAAAGCGCAAGTCTAAATTATATCCCAATTCCTTGCGCAATAAATAAAGTGCCTGAGGTTGTGTGATGTTTAGATAGTTTCCAGTTAGGATGCGTATTTCCACTCCTTTGGAAATGGCTTCCTTTAAGTCGTTGATAATCAATTTCACTCCAGATTCCATGAGAAAAGAAACTATGATATCAATGCTCTCTGCATTGTTTATGCTTGATTTGAGCCTATTGTATAATTCTGGATTGTTTCCAGTGAAAGCGTTTGTCTCATTGTTCATGGTATCCTCTTAATGAAATTATAATTAATGATTTATAATTTTAAGTATTTATAAATTGATTATTGATTTTAAAATGATTAGGAGTTGTGTATGGAAATAGGGACATTCATTTAAAAAATGTTTGAATCTCTTGATTTTGTAATAAGTCCCATAAATTAGAACACTCTCTAATCTTAATTCGGGAGAAAGAGACTTAATAGTCTTCAACCAACACAGCTAAACTTAGAAACTCAATTATCATTTGAAATATGTTCAGTTTTTAGCATGATTTTATGAATATCCTATAGAAATGCTTATAATATATTTTTAGGGGCCTGAATTTTTTGATGTGAAAATTCCCTCGAATTTTCCTTATTTTAATTCATTCTCCTAAAAAATAAGTTTAATTTCTAAAAATACAAATGTATTATTAGTTATATAAAAAAATAGGTCTTTAATATCGTTAAATTTAAATAATATGCTTTACAAATATATTATTGGCGATAATAATGAAGCATAGATTAAATTTAGATAATAAAGACCCAAATTATATTTTGTTGAAAGAAATATTTAAAATTATGGATTCAAGAGAATCCAAAAGAATATTGGTATCCTATGGATTTAAAAACCTAAACAGAACAATATTTGCTTTTAAAATCATTTTTATAAGCATGTTCTTTGAAATTGACATTCCATTCATCCTAAATGAACTCAAATCCAATAGAAGACTCTGCAAATTCCTTAATATTTCTGAAGTTCTGACTGCAGATCAAGTTTATAAAATCTTTTCAGAAATAAACTCTGAAAAACTTATAAAATCATTAAACAGAATCTTAAACTCAAGGAATATGGTTAAAAGGAGAGGAAAAAAGACTTTTATTGTTGATGCGACCCCAGTGGACTTAGATATTAATTTCCACAGAAATAAAAAGACTAAAGAACATCTGGAAAAAATTAATCTCAAATGGAGTTATTCTTCCTCTAAAGGTTATTATATTGGATTTAAAGCGACTGTTGTGATGGATTACGATTCTATGAATCCTGTTTGCATTTTAATCCATTCTGGAGCTCCAAATGATGCAGGACTTTTTGAAGAGATTTTAGAAAACCTTCAAAAAAGACGAATAATCAGAAAAGGAGACACATTAATCTTTGATAAAGGATATTACAGGTATAAAAACTACCAAATCGGAATCAGCAAATACAAAATCATTCCTTTCATTTTTCCAAAAGAAAAATTCAGCAGAACCCGATTGGATGACATTTTAACTTATCCACTAGCCGTATTTAACAAAACAAAGAGAATAATGAAAGAAAAAAGATTATACAACAGTTTAAAAATGGAATTAATGAAAAAAATAGATTCATGGGAAAAATTTAAACCAATAAGGGGCAAAATAGAAGATTTTTTCAAATTATTAAAACAAGGCTTGAATATGAGAGAAATCCACAAATATACTCTAAAATCAGTAGAAAAAACCGTTTATCTAAATGTATTTTTGGGAGCACTGATTATATCACAAGGATTTTACTCAAAAACGACCATACAACAATTATCTGAAAACTAAAATCGTCAGGCCCCTATAATTTTCTTAATTTAAATAGTTTTTTTATATGAAAAACCGAAAAGTATATATACTATGAAAAAGATATATATTATGTTACAAGAGTAACACCATATCTTGTAACAAGCTTTAACAATTACACCAAAGCTTTTTTTATAAAAAATACACGGAGATGATAACATGACCACTTTAAAATTAACAAGATTAAACGAACCTAACATTGAAAAACTTTACGAAATGAAATCAGCCCTCAGAAACATCCTTGAAGAAGGAGATTTCAAAAATCTAAACACCATATTAGATTTCCAGGACAAGGACGGTAGCTTCAAGCTATTCTCCACATACAGAATCCCTTCAGATGCAAGGGTTGACTTCTGCCATGAGCCAACTTACATCTGCTCATCCATTCTTATGAAAGCATACTTAACAGGAGATTCTGAATTAAGACAAAAGATAGAAACTCCACTAATCCACGGATTAGAAAGATGCTGCTGCAGAAACTTAACTGGCCATGGATACGATTCACTTCAAGGACAAATCGACGCCTTAAACATCTTTATGAAAGGAGGGCTTAGAGAATTCATTGATCTTCATCCTGATTTAAATTCAAAATTCACAGAAATGATATTGAATATCATGGTTGAATTTGATGCTCGCGAAGAGCAAGGAATTTTTAAAGGCACATGGGGCGAAGACTACAAGGAAGACATACTCAAAATAAACGAATACTTCAGCACTAGAAAAGTGTTTGTTTATGGAACACTCATGAATGGAGAAAGCAACCATCACTTCCTTGAAAACAGCATATGCCTTGGAAAAGCTGCCATTGAAGGATATGACATGTATAATGTAGGAGGATGGTATCCTGCAATTATACCTGGAAATTCAAGAATCATTGGGGAACTTTACGAAGTTCCTGAAAATGACATGGCTTCAATAGACATGCTTGAAGGAGAAGGAAGCCTTTACATTAGAAAATGCGAAATTACAACTGGCAATGAATTGGCTTACATCTATGAATACGCTCAAGACACTGAAGGACTTGAAAAAATAGATTCATGGAAGGATTACGTCTGGTATGTATCCTATGGAAGCAACATGCTAGAAGAAAGATTCCTTTACTACATCGAAGGAGGATGCTTTGAAGGCAGTGCCTCCTATAGATACCCTTGCGAAGATCCTACAAGACCTCTTGAAAAAAGAGCCATAGACATCCCATACGACATGTACTTTGGAAATTATTCTGGGTCATGGCATGGAGGAGGAGTGTCCTTTTTGGATACCGAGAAAGAAGGCCATGCATTGGGAACTGCATATCTTATAACAAGAGAGCAATTTGAGCATGTTGCAGCTGAAGAGAACGGCGGACGCCCCCCAAATGGAAATGGCTATTGGTATGAAAATATCATTAATCTAGGGGAGATGGATGGCTTTGAGATGCTTACAGTCACCAATAAGGATCTTAGGGAATATAATAGGCCTTCTGATGAATATCTGGAGACCTTAGAAAGAGGAATTAGGGAAAACTGGCCTGATATGTCTGAAGAGGACATAGATGACTATCTTAATAGTTGCATTAGGGAATAGATTATTCCTTAATTAACTATTTTCCCATTTTAATTATAATTATTCTATAATAAATTAATCAGATTAACTTAAAGAACCACTTCTTTTCTTGTTACTTCCTATCCCGAGGAAATAATAATCCCACATACCGAATTCCTTTTTATAAAAATTGTTTATACTTAACTCTAGTTAAACAAAGCTTAGACCATGCAAACTCTCCGGATTTGATCTTTTTTGTACTTGGAATCTAAAACTAAATTTTGAATAAGATTATATGATTTGAAATTTTATGGTTAATATTAAATAAGTTTAATTAAATACTTTATCATATATATGGGACGTGTTTAGATGGGTTTCCTTGATAATGTTAAAAAAATTTTTGATTCTGGTGAAAATAAAGAGGTTAAACCTCGAAATGGTACTGGAAAAATAGATAAAGTTGAATCTGTTGAAAGTAAAAGTAATTATGTTAATTTTAATGAAAAAGATGAACAACAACAAAATTCAGAGGACCTCATTAATGATGAAATACTTGATGAATCAACATCCAATGAAACTAGAAATTTCACATATCTAAATAATTTAATCCATAGTGGAGTTAAAGAGATTATTTTGGATTCGGATATTGTTTATGGTAATGAGGATGAGGAATCCAGACATGGCATTAAATTAAATCTTGATAACCTAGTTATTGATGGTAATGGATACACAATAGATGCTCTTAGAGCAAGCGAAATATTTATTTGTGATGCTAGGAATATTGTGATAAAAAACATTACATTAAAGAATGGGTTTTCTCATCAGGCTGGGGCAATAAATAATCAGGGAGAGTTAACAATAATAAAATCTTCAATTAATAATAATGAAGGAAAATTAGCCGGAGGAATATTAAATCTTGGTGAATTAACCCTAGATGAATCTGTAATTGCTAAAAATAAGGCAGAACATACTGGAGGAATACTTAATTTCTTTGGTAAGCTAAGCATAACAAAATCCACCCTCAAAGAGAACATTGGAATTGGCAATAAAGCAATATCTAATAACGGAGGGGAATTAACTATAAATAAATCTAGAATCATTAATAACCAGATAGACACAAAGACAAATTTTGTTAATAAAGCCAGGACAGTATTTGTTAATAAAGCCATTAAAGCACGACGTGATGCAGTTATATCAAATGGGGGTTATTTAAGGATAAGTGATTCTGAAATTTTAAGTAATGAATCAAAGTATATAATTTTAAACATAGAGTTCTCAAGAATATATAATACTATTTTTAAGGCTAATGAGTCACAATATATCATATATAATGATAATTATGAGGATAATGGATTATCTAGTTTAGGTATTTTTAATTGTAAATTTATAGAAAATAATGCAAAGGCATCCATAGTTTATAATGATGGAAACTTGTGTTCAATAGATAATGCCCTTTTTGAAAACAATGCCTCACACAAAAATTCCAATATTATTACAAATAAAAGTAACCTAACATTAAATAATCTTAAAATAAAAGATAATGGAAAAAACATACTAAATGATGATTATATATTTATAAGAAATCTATCGCCACAAATTGAAAGTAAAATAATTGGAGAAGGTCTAGCTGAAAATATCAAAGATATAAAGCCACAAGAAGAAAAATTTGATTTTGGGTATTTAGATAAAAAGATCCATGATAACAAAACTGGGGAAATAATCCTAGAGGAAGACATACGATTTGAAAATTATGAAATGGATTATTATGAGGGCGGAATTGAATTAGATATGGACAATTTAGTCATTGATGGCAAGGGACACACAATTGAGGGGGCTAAGAAATCAAGAATTTTCTTAATTACTGGAAAGAATATTAAACTAAAAAATATAATATTTAAAAATGGATTTTTATACAAAGATTATGACAATCTCATGAATAACCAAGGAGGAGCCCTAAAAACCAACTCGAATTGTAGTTTGACAGTGGAAAATTGTAAATTCCTAAATAACTTCTCACAAGATGGCGGGGGAGCAATACACAGCAAGGGAAATGTAGACATTATAAAATCAATCTTCACTAGCAACACAGTAAAAATGTTTGGCGGTGGTGGAGCAATAAATAATGATGGGAATTTAAGCATTAGAGAATCTACATTCACAAACAACTCTGCAGAACGGTACGGCGGGGCAATATGTAATAAAGGAGAAATAAGTTTATTTGATTCTACACTCACAAATAACATAGCAAAAGTTCATATTTTTAAAACATCTTATGGTAAAGGTGGAGCAATATATAACAAGGGCAAGTTGACTATTTCTAATTCCTCATTATCCAAAAACACAGCACAAATTAGTGGTGGAGCAATATACAACTGGAAGCATAATGAAAGATACGAACCTATCATTACAAAACAGAGGGGCAGTGAAGCAATGTGTTATGAGGGTGAGTTAATAATAACAGAATCAACACTCTACAATAACACAGCAGAAGAATCTGATGGAGCAATATACAACGAAGGCAAGATGAATATTACTGATTGTGACATTAATAATGACTCCAATAATAAAAATACTTGAATTAGAATTAATCAAAATAGAAATTTTGCATTTAAGGAGTGCTGCTCTTTTTAGACTATTTAAATCCATATTATTAAAGCACTCAAAAATAGAAAATTAGTAAAAATGGGAACTAATCATTAATAAAAAAAAAGATAAAGTTTATTTGTAAAGGTTTAATTTTTTTTTTTAAGACTATTTCCCATAATATAAAGATAATGCTTAATTAACTTAGATATCTTACTAAGTGCACCTCTTTTAACTATATTATAGAATTAGATTTGATTTATTAAGATATATATCATTTGATTTTTCTTTGATAAAACTTCAAATGGACCCTAAATTTTTTTTAAAAGAAATAATTTAACTAACAGGATACGAAAAATTAAAAAGATATCCAAAGTAGCCTGTTAAAGAATTTTTAAAAACTTTCCCCAATTATTTGTCGGATTTAGGCAAATCCCTTAATAGAAGTTTGCCGGTTAAAGGTGCCATAAGTATCTTACTGGTTCCACTTAAACGTTTACCAAACCTTCACCAGAAATAGCTGAACCAATAAAAGATTTGCGGAAGGTTCTGCAGTTAATTCAAGAATGTTAGTCCATGCATAGCCATGAATCCATAAATGATAAAAAAATAGAAAAAATAGAAAAAATAGAAAAAAATTTTAAAAATAATTTTAGATTAAAGCAAAAAGTCTATTCGCAGACGAATTTGATGTCATCTACAGTTACGGTCTTTCTGCCAGCGTGTGCTGCTGCTTTGATGACTTTTTTAGCTAATTCTTCAGCGGAAGCTTCCACTGCGTCAGCAAATGCTTTTTTAGCGTCATCAGTAATTCTTTCTGCACCTGCTTCTTTTAAGATACGTACAACTGGTGCAACTGGTATTTCACTCACATTTTCACCTCCATACTCATGATTGATATAATATTTTTAATTTGTAATATATAAAAGTATCGCATAATAGTGCTATATTACTTATTGAGAAAGGAAAGTTGATTTCCAAGATTTTTTGAAAATTGAAATTTGAAAAACCAAAGTTTTACGAAATATTTAGTCTGTTCTTAAAAACGGATAATCATCATTATATAATAAGAACAATAAAGTTTTAACTAAGATTTAAAAGTTTTAACTAGATTCAAATAAACAGATGTGTTATTATGACAAAATTAGGTATGGGAATGATGAGACTTCCCCTTCTTGATGAAAACGATTTTAAAAGCATCGATTATGATGAAGTAAACAAGATGGTCGATTTGTATATGGAAAGCGGATTCAACCATTTTGACACTGCATTCGTCTATCATGAAGGAATTGGGGAAGAAAGCTTAAGAAAGTCAGTTGTCGAAAGGTATCCTAGGGACTCTTTCACCGTTTCAACTAAATTGCCTCTATTTGTAATCACTGAGGAGTCACAATTGGAAGGTCTCTTCAAGCAGCAATTGGATAATTGCGGTCTGGATTACTTTGACTATTATCTATTGCATAATGTAAGCGGATTTACAGAAAACGCCTGGAAGAATGTTGACTTGTATTCATTTATCCAAAAGAAAAAGGAAGATGGGTTTATCAAGCATATTGGCTTATCAACACATGGAAATTCAGAATTCTTAGATGGGATTTTAAGCAAGCATCCTGAATTGGAATTTGTATTACTTCAGATAAGCTATCTTGACTGGGAAGATGAGGCAATCGAGTCCCGAAAATGCTTGGAAGTTGCAAAGAAACATAATGTGAAAGTTATGATTATGGAACCATTTAAAGGAGGATTTTTAGCAGATGTTCCGCAAGAGGCAGAAAAAATTATGAAAGATTATAATCCGGACAAATCTGTCATTTCATGGGCAATGAGATTTGTAGCCAATCTTGATGGCGTATGCCTTGTTTTCACTGGTGCAAGCAACAGCAAACAGCTTGAAGAGAATATTGAGGAATTTAAAAATGCTGATCCGTTGAATGATGATGAGATTGAGATTCTAAAGGAGGTTTCTCAAATCATTAATAAGAACATCACTGTAGACTGTACCAAATGCAGATACTGTGTTGACAATTGTTCAAGCAATATTGATATAGCAAAGCTCTTTGACATCTATAATAAGCATAAGCTGCTTGATACAGATGAGTGGACCCCTCATGGAAACGCTTACTTGAATTATTCAAAGCTTCCAGATGTTGGAATAGCCTCTGACTGCACCGAATGTGAAATCTGCATAGAGGAATGTCCGCAGAAAATCAACATACCTGAAGTTTTAAAGGATGTTGCAAAAACCTTTGAAACTGGAATTTATGGATTTGGGAATGAATGATTGAATAATCCTTTAAAATTTATTTTTCTTTATTAATAATCCTTTAAAATTTATTTTTCTTTACTATTTTTTTCTATTTTTTTTCTATTTCGGATATTCTAATTATTTTTCTTTATTAATAATCCTTTAAAATTTATTTTTCTTTACTATTTTTTTTCTATTTTTTTCTATTTCTGATATTCTAATTATTTTTCTTTATTAATAATCCTTTAAAATTTATTTTTCTTTATTAATTTTTTCTATTTTTTTATTTTTCCATTTCTGATATTCTAATATTACTCATTTAAACTATTTTTTTAAAACATAAATCATCAATATCTAGGCAAAGACATAATGCCTAAAGTTTACATGAAGGGGCGAAAAAATACAAGCTCTAAACAAAACAATGATAATTAAATAGATAATTCACTTATTATTTAACTCATTTATCTATTTACTTTACTTTGGTGAAGTTTTTTATAACAAAATGAACATATCTATATTTATTTAATGTGAGGTTATGAAATGATGAGGAAAACAATATTTGGAGTTATATTTATCGTTTTTATTTTATTCAGCATTTCAACGGTTTCAGCAAACGATGCTCAAGTTGACATGCTTAATGATGCAAGTGATGTGGAATTAAATCAAGACTTGAATGCTCAGCCTATTTCATCAAATTGCTATGATAATAATCAGAATTTAAAAGCTCAACCTATTTCAGATTGCTCTGATGAGCTACAGAAATCTGATGATGATTTAAAGCTTTCCGAAGGGGGATCAACAAGTTTCAAACAGCTTTGTGAAGATTTAAATAAAAGCGACGGCGAATTTAATCTAACTCACAGCTATAAACATGATGAAAGTGATGAAGAGAATACAGCGGTTTTTTATATGGAAAATTTGGTGATAAATGGAAATAATAATATTATAGATAGCAGCAAATCAAATTTCAACTTTAAATTTTCCAATGAAGCAAACATTACCATCAATGATTTGACTTTCACAAATTTCAATAAATCCCTATTTGTAATCAGTGACAGCCAATTGACCTTTAATAACGTTAACTTTACTAATTGTTCCTCAAATCTTTCATTGATTGCGATAATGTTTCCTAGCAATTTGACTATAAACAACTGTAATTTCTATTCAAATTCATTTGCAAATTATCTCGACGGACCATTTAACAAATTAGAGATTTATAATTCAAATTTTGATGGGACAAATTGTTTAGATTCTGCTATTAAAGAGAATAGGGGCCAACTAGTCATTGAAAATTCCAGCTTTGAGAATTTCACAGGGGTTCATGGAAGCATAATAAACTACAAGGGAGACTATTTCTCTATTAAAAACTCCAAATTCATCAATTCCAATTCAAACTTCACTGGAGGAGCAATCATTGTAAAATATTTCCCTATTGCCTATGAAGAAGGAGATTCATTTGTCTATCGTCACTCTAATGACATGCTGATTGAGAATTGCACATTTTATAATCTTTCATCTTCCAGCAATGGAGGTGCAATCCATCTTGACCTTGATTCAGGCTCTGAAGGTATTGTAGAAACTTTAATTGTAAAATCTTCCAACTTCACAGACTGCCACTCCAAGTTTGGAGGAGCAATATCCATTTTAGGCGGTTATTTAAACATTTCCTATTCCAATTTCCAAAACAATAGCGCCAGCTTTGAAGGAGGGGCGATCTACTCCTCATGGACCAATGCAAAGATTGAAGGCTCTAATTTTACTGCCAATGAAGGAAGTCAAAATGCAGGGGCATTATACTTTGACAAGGGAAAATTGACAATCAATGACTGTAAGTTCATTGATAATAAGGCTCTTAAGGAACGAGAGAGAACTGCAAATGCAATCTATGCTCATGATGTAGCTGCCTATTTCTCCAATTCCACTTTTGACAATGGAGGAGTATCAGTTTATGCAGATTTTGCAAGCGATTCAAAAATTGAGAATGTGGATAAAAATGATGACATCTTCCTAATGGACAACCATGATTATATCGTTTCAGTTGAAAGCAAGGGAATAAAGCTTAACTTGACCGGAAATGAAATAAATGTCGACAGCCTCCCATCCCACTTTGACGCAAGAGACTGGGGATGGACAACTTCTGCAAAAATTCAGGGAGACAATACTGACTGCTGGGCATTTGCATCAATATCCTCTTTGGAAACCTCATTTGCAAAAGCCTCAGGGGTTTTATATAACCTCTCACAGAATTATCTTCAAAAGCTCCAATTGAAATATTTCTATTCAGGAGACAAGAGAAACAGCTTGACAGGCTTTTCATATAGCGGTCCAGGCTATGCATTAAGCTGGTATGGGGTTTTGCCTGTTGACAATGGATATGATGACCGCGGAATGATTGCAGACACTGACCTTGAGGATGAAAGAATTCATGTTCAGGATGTGCTGTTTATAGATACCGGAAGGGATGACGCTGTGGAATTGATAAAATGGGCCATACTGAAATATGGCGCTGTCACTGTTCAGCGAGGCATAAACGGACCTTATGGTGAACTACCAACCGAAGGTGACGACATTGCCATTATGAGTCATGGAACCCATTTCATTTCACTTATAGGATGGGATGATAATTATTTTGAATTAGAGGAAGGTGATGACGATCCGCTTCATAAATTTGCTTGGATAACTAAGGACTCCTTATCCGGTTTTTCAACTGCTGATTACACAAAATTTGATGCTATAGACAATTATGCAATTGTCCCTCAAAGGGCTGCAGTTGCCTATATCTTCGAAAATGACATTGACTATCATGTGAACTATCAGACAGACCTAACTGGATTGGTCGGATTCGATGCCAATTACAACTATTATTCCAATGAGTTTGTTTCAAAGTATGATGAGTTTATCGGAGCTGTAGGAACCTACTTCAATGAATCAGGAATCGATTATTCCTTTGATGTTTATCTAAATAGTGAGAAGATGCTTTCACAAAGTGGAGTGAGCGAATTTGCAGGTTTCAGGACAATCAAATTAGATGAATATATCCATATAAAAGCAGGGGATGTGTTTAAAGTCGTCTTTAAAAGCAATTCCATTCCTTTCCAAGCATATTCAAGACAGCATTATATTGAAGGAATGTCCCTTGCAAGCGCTGACGGTGAAAGCTGGAGTGACCTTGCACCTTTAAATAAGACCGTATGCCTTAAGGCATATACCGTAAAGGAGGATAAGGAAGTGAGTCCAAGCAGAGCATCCACTAAGATAGATTGCAGTAACATGACCACCACTGCTGTAGCAAGTGCAGATGGAAGAATTGGAGAGTACTTTGTTGTCACATTAAAAGACCAAAACGGAACAGTGATAGCAAATAAGCCAATAAAAATAGGTTTCAATGGAAGAGTCTATGACAGAGTCACAGATGAAAACGGAAGCGCAAAGCTGCAAATAAACCTCGCATATAAGGGAACTTACACATTTGCCATAGGATTCCTTGGAGATGAGAACTATCTTGGAGCATTTGAAGTAGCTAAGATAACTGTTAATAAGCAAAGCCCAAAGCTTGCAAGTCCAAACAAATCATATAAATTAACAGCAAAAACAAAAACATTGAATGCAAGCCTTAAGAGTGGAAATGGAAATCCAGTAAGCGGTAAGAAGATCACATTTACAGTCAATGGCAAAACTTATACAGCGACAAGCAATTCCAAAGGAGTTGCTACTGTAAAGGTAAGCCTAAATAAGAAGGGAACATATAGTTTTACTGTAAAATATGCTGGTGATGATACCTTTGCTGCAGTTACAACAAAAGCAAAATTAACAATTAAATAGATTTGAACTTAGTTTAAAATAAAAAAAAAGCAAAATTAACAATTAATTAATAAAAATAGTTTTTTAGATAAATAGAATTAATTAAAAACTTAAAGTGAGAATTCAAATGAATTCTTACTTTAAATTTTTACAAAACAAAATATGTGAACTCTTTGAGTACTCACAATAAATATTATAACAGTTATAATATATAATCTTTTCTTAAAAGATGAAGGAAAAAGTTTACCAAAGAAAAAATTAAAAAAAACTTAATATTTTTTGGCATTCAACAGTCTGAGTTCAGAATTAGTCTTTAAAAACCAAAATGATAATTTTGACTAATTCGAGAAAAATGGTTATGATTTCGTTCCGTTCGAATTTCATAAGACATCTCCATATTTTGTTTTGTAATTTTTATTTAAGCAACAAAAACCTTCAATATTAGTTTAAATTCCATTATTTATAAATTAAACGGTTTATTTCGATTTAATATTGATTTTACTTCGTAAAATTGATTTGATATCGTTAAATTGTTTTGATATCGCTACAATATTGACTTCAAACTGTAAAATTGATTTAATAACAAAACAATATTGACTTCAAACTGTAAAATTGATTTGATATCAAAACAAGGACTTTGATCAATCATCGAAAATTTAAATTAGAAAAAAGGATTATTGAACTTAGTTTAAATTAAAAAAAGATAAAAAGAGAAAAAGATAAAAAAATAAAATGATAAAAGAGAAAAAATTGGGAAAAAAATGAAACTGGAAAACTTTAAATACGAGACAAATGACAATAATTTGATAAATTATTATGAAATTGACAACGACAATCCCATACTGCTTATAATTCATGCCCAAAGCACAAATTCAAGTAGCTATTCTGATGTGG
This sequence comes from Methanobrevibacter ruminantium M1, assembly GCF_000024185.1. Taxonomy (NCBI): domain Archaea; kingdom Methanobacteriati; phylum Methanobacteriota; class Methanobacteria; order Methanobacteriales; family Methanobacteriaceae; genus Methanobrevibacter; species Methanobrevibacter ruminantium. The sequence continues at coordinate 996,249 of NC_013790.1, read as the reverse complement.
TAAAGGATTTGTCTAAAAGATTTCATTTGATTCTTGTGGATTGCTACGGCCATGGAAAAAGCTCCCACAACAGGGATAAATACAATATAGTCAGTCAGGGGGATGACTTGATTGATTTTATCAAATCAAAAACTGATGAAAAGATATCTGTACTGGGCCATTCCTCAGGAGGGCTCATCGCCTGCTATATCTCTTCAAGATCAGACCTTTGCGACAATCTGATACTGGAGGACCCTCCTCTCTTTTCAAGCTCTGGAGAGAAAAGATTTGACTATTACAACTATCATGACCTTTCCACAGTCTGCCATAATTTCATCAATCAGGATGAGGAGAAGGACTTTGTCTATTATTACTTCATGAATCAGTATATGTGGAACTTTTTCCCTGAAAGCTCAAGAGAAAAAATTAGAAATAAATCCGGAGCATCTGCATTAAAATACAGAGAAAAACATCCAGATAAGCCCTTGAAGGTTCGCTTTTGGCCTAAAAATGTTTTAGAGGCCTTTAATGGAATGGAGGAATATGACCCTTATTTTGGAGAGAACTTCTATAATGACTCCTTTAACTGTGATATAGACTATGCTGAGCTACTTTCAAACATAAAGTGCAAAACCCTGTTTTTAAAGGCAAATACGAAAATAGGGGAAGATGGCATTATCCAGGGCGCCTTAACTGATGATGACTTAAATCAGGTGATGAATCTGATTGAAAATATTGAAGTTGAATACTTTGACTGTGGCCATGGCATACACAATGAAAAGAAGAAAGAATTTGTAAAAGCGGTTATTGGAACAACAAAGATTTTTACAATTTAAATTTATATACTATGACAACACAATATTAAATAGGAATCACTTAACCAATTCACCATACTAAAAAAAGTGATTTCTTAAAAAGCATTATTTAGAGACATAGCGAAGCGGTCAAACGCGGCAGACTCAAGATCTGTTGATTAGTTCTTCAGGGGTTCGAATCCCCTTGTCTCTATTTCTATTTTTTTTGATGAAATTTAAAGCTGAATTTTACTGATTGATATGATTAAGACATTTTAAATAAACTTTTGTTTAATTTATTCACCTAAGTTCTGTTTAATCCAGTTTTCACCTAAGTTCTGTTTAATCCAGTTTTCACCTAAGTTCTGCTTAATTCAGTTATTCACCTAATTTCCGCTTAATTCAGTTCATTAAATATTAAATAAGTATTTTACGAAAGGCTTGTAACTATTTTAGAAAATAAAAATATAAAAAAATAAATACTTATAAGAAAATAGAATTAAACAATAGAACGATGGGTAAATATTAATCTAAAATCCTATAGCTTAAACATTTAAATTAGTTTTTATTTAATTTTAATCTATTTTTAATCAGAGTTTACGATATTTATAAAACAAAATAAAATAAGGGGGATGGCATGAAATATTGCAAGATATGTAGAAAGGAATTTCCAAGGGACTTGATGTTTTGTCCGGAATGCAACTCCTTTTTAGAACCTGTATCACACTCTAAAACCCTTGACGAAGGAATTGTGGAGCATGGAATCAATAGAATAATATTCTTTGATACTGAAACATCCGGATTGAATCCTAATTACTGCAAAATAATCGAACTTGGAATGCTTGTCATTGAAGACGGGAAAATAATAGAGGAGTATGATAAGCTTATCAATATTGGAGAAAGGATAGATTCCACAATCACAAGAATTACCGGAATCACTAATGATATGCTGATAGATGAAGGAGTGAGTGAAGGGGACGTTGCTCAGGATTTAAAGGAAAAATTAATCTCTGGAACATTGATGATAGCATATAATTGCCAATTTGACTTGTCATTCGCCTATGGTCTGCTTAAAAGACATTACCCTCATGAGGCAGAGGCAATCATTGAGGATGTTAAATGGCTAGATCCAATGACCGTTTTTAAGGATAGAAAGGCCTATCCCCATAAGTTTAGCGATGCCGTTGAGCATTATGATATAAGGAATGTTAATTTCCATAGGGCGATTGGTGATGCAAAAGGATTGTATGAAGTTTGTTTGTCACTGAAGGATGAACGTGATGACCTTGGAGAATATATAAATGTCTTTGGATATAATCCAAGATATGGAATTAATGGATTGAAATTCCCATTTATAGAATATAAGAAACATTATTATAATGATTCTATGGTTTCTCCAAATAATATTCTTCCTAAGATATGATATATTGGGAAAAAGGAAATAATATAATAGTAAATAAGGCTTATAAAAAAAGAAATATAGGGAAAAAGGCTTAAAAAATAAATAAAATTAATTAAATAATAACTAAAATAACTAAAAATAACTAAAAATAGGGGGAAAAATACATGATAGGTGACGATGACTTCTTTATGCAGAATGCAGACTATCACTATGGAGCTAGCGACTCAGAGAAGATGTATGGAAGAGGCTATGATGGCTCTTCAGACTATGTTCCAAGATACTCATCAGGAGGCAGCTATGGATCTTCCTCTGGTGCAGAAAGCTCAGAAGACGGTAGCCTTGGAAAATACTGCCTTATAGGAATTCTAATTGTTCTTGGGATAGTTGTTTTTGCAAACATTGGCATTCCAGCAATTACTAATTCATTGTCCAGTTCAGTGACAGTGGATGATTTGAATATTACCCGATACATCTATTCAAACCAGTATAACTCAAAAATCACTACCGATTATGGATATCAGATTACATACAAAGAGAGAAGCTATGGCCAGCATGCCACAAATGTTATTTTCTATTCGAAAAATGGGAAAGTATTGTATAATGACAGCCAATATATGGGAACTTGCTATCTTGGGGAAGTGCCATACATAATCTATTTTGATGGAAAGGCAGACTATGCAATATTTGAAGTATATAAAACCCAATTTGATTCTGGTGAGTGCATATACCGTGAAAGAGTGGATGTTGATAATAAAAATGTGATAAAAGAGTTTATTAATTATGATACATTGTATGATGATTAAACATTAATTTAAAGCTTAAATTAGTTTAAAATAGGCTTTTGGAAGCTAAAATAAGTTTTGCAAGAATTAATAGATAAAAAAAACTAAATGAAAAAATGAATAAATGAATAAATAAAATAAATAAATAAAATGAATAAATAAAATGAAAAAATAAAATGAGTAAATAAATAATAAATAAAAAATAGCGAAAATAAAAAAAAAAGCTATGAAAAGTTTATTTGATTTTGATAAGCAACTCAATCTAGAGCGCCTTAAGGCAAATGATTCCTAAGACATCTCTAAAGATAATTTTGGCATAAAGTTGATTCTTGAAGACTAAAGCTTTCAATCGTCATCATCATCTTTATCGTCTTTATCATTATCGTTTTTGTCGTCCTTATCATTATTGTCATCATTATCATCATCGTCACTGTCAGAGCCACTGTGAAATATGGAATTACTGGAATCATCGGAATCTCCAGATGAATCGCTTGCAGAATTATCAGAGGATTTTCCAATGCATCCGCTGACAGCAACTACAGATAAAAGAATGATTGTTAATAATATCAAAGCAAATACGTTTTGTTTATTCATTAAAAACAACTCCTTTCATTAATCATAGGTATGTTGATTTTAATATTTATATATTGATATTTAACTAGATGTATCAAAAGAGAATGGATATTAATCTATTCCTCTAAAGAGATTCCAAATGCATCCCCTAATTCCAGTGAATAATTTAATGCTTCGATTAGGAATGCCCTAATCATATCTTCAGTGGATCCCCCTTCATCGAGATGTTGAATCATTTGAATGACAAATGTTGAATAGGGATAAAGCTTCTTTTCAATTTGGTCGAAATCGATTCCTACTTTGCTTAAGTTGTCCTCCAATGAAACCTTGGTGACACATGCTTCAATGATATGATCGTTTGCAACCGTATCCACTGTAAGGCCAAGCTTTTCCAGTTCCTTTTCCACTTTTTCAATTATTTGCATCATCTTATCACGATTTATTGCTTATTTTTTCAATTTTCTTTGCAAATTCCTCTAATTAACTTTTATCGATAATTTTTTTTTACTAATCCTTTTATTAAGTTCATAAACATTGTTTTAGGGCATAAAATAAAAATAAATAAAATAAAAAAAAGTTAGAGATATAATGCAGCAGGGACTGCATTTAGCTCTTCTTCAGGATAGGCCAACTCATCTAAAGGCTTATGGAAAGTGCCAAATCCAACTATTCTTTCCTTTTTTATGGAAACTGTAAAAACTGGTCCCTTGTCTAAATCCACAACCATAAGATCAATATATTCATCACTTTCACCAATGATCATGCATGGCTCAAGTATTTCTCCTTCTGCCATCATGACCCTAATCATCTTTTCTGATGGAATGTTTTTCATGCCTTTAATCTCTGAATTGTAACTCTTGACTTTTCCTTGGATTTCTTCGATTTTTTCACTGAAATTCATAATCATTACCTCACCCAATTAATTAAATATAATAATATTAGCTCTAGTTTTAAATAAATTATCCAATTATTGATACAATGCCTTGGGGATTCCAATATTGGCTGCTGCTTGTTTCTCATCATCAATTGCCTTATGGAAAATTGAAAATCCGCTAAGGTGTTCCTTCTTTATGCTGAGAGAGAAGATCGGTCCTTGTCTCTTATAAAACATAAAGTCTAAAAATTCACTGCTTTCACCAATGATTTTGCCCGGACCGAATTGGCCTCCGTCATTTAGTATGAGCATAATCAGGTTTTCCAATCCACATTCTCCTTCTTTTTTCTCCAAAGCATGATATTTGCCTAAATCCCCTTGCATTTCTTTTATTTTTTCACTTATATTCATAACTTTACCTCCAATCAAAATTACATATTTCACTTTTTCAAAAAGTATAAGGACATAGTCACATATAAATCTTTGTATTTTTTATGATTTTTTAAGAATGAAATTAAAGTTATGGAAGAAATCGAATAAAAAGGGAGGATTATTATATTGGAGATTATTTGAATAGAAATAAGATAGTTTAGTTTTAAATAGTTTTACTCATCCTCCGGGGTTTTAGAGGCCAAAGGAGATTGATATTTCAGTAAATGTATATGCAAAATACCTTGAACATTTATTAGAATGAATATTTTTATCATTAGGTTAAAGAAATAGGGAATTTGAGAAAAAATAGTTATTATATAAAGAAATAATGATTAAAAAAATCAGTAATTGAACAAGAAAATAAGGATTTAAAAAAAAGGATTCAATTTAAAAACTAAAAGTAAGAATTCTGAAGAATTCTTACTAATAATTTCTACAACATATTGCGTGCACTTTTTGAGTACTCACAATAACTATTATAAGAATAATAATATATAATCTTTTCTTAAAAGATGAAGGAAAAAGCTTACCAAAGAAAAAATTAAAAAAAACTTAATATTTTTTGGCATTCGACTGTCTAAGTGCGGAATTAGTCTTTAATCATCAAAATGATGATCTTGACCAATTCGAGAAGTATAGTTATGATTTCGTTCCGGTCGAACTTCATAATTAACCCTCCACAATATGTTGTAATTTTTATTTAAGTAAGAAAAACCTTCAATATTAGTTTAAAGTTCATTATTTATAAATTAAACGGTATTTATCGCCCCAATATTGATTTTACTTCGTAAAATTGATGCGATAATGTTAAATTGATTTGATATCGCTACAATATTGATTTCAAAGTGTTAAATTGTTTTGATATCGTAACAATTTTGACTTCAAAGTGTTAAATTGATTTAATATTGGAACAATGATTTTAATCAAGCATATGGTGATTTAATTAATAAAAATTAGAGAAAAGGATTATTAATGCAAATTATTTCTTTAAATTATAAAAAAAACTAAAAAAGAATAAAATATGAAAAAATAACTTATTGATAGTCTTTTTTATATAGAGACTATCATAATATGAGTATTTTTCCCATATAACTAGCTTAAAGAAATATGGATTTAAGAAAAATAAATATCGAATAAGGAAAATAAGGAAAATACGGATTAAAAAAACATATGCTTATAATAAGAGGAATGCTCTTTTTGGCTTAAAGGCTTCCTTTTGATTTCAAAAGATTCCTCTTTTTCTTTGGACTCATGAACTTGACAATCAAGGTTCTTAAGAGGTAGCCTGTAAAGTTTAGGCTAAGTTGTCTGCCATCTAAATTCAAATAAAATGTATTACTATCTAGATTAGAGAATTTAACAATGTTGCTTCGTCCTTTGACATGGATCATAAGGGATTGTCTGTCATGAACCAGGTTCAAGATCTTGTCGATGTCGATATCCAGTGAGTGGATGGAGCCTGAGAATATCAATCTTTTATTGGTTAAAAGGAGAATTCCCCTGTCTACAACCTTGACCTTTTCATAGGATACGGTTGAAGAGTATGTGCTGGTGGAAAAATATCCCATTGTGTCGGCATAGAATGACCTGCCATTCAAATAGGAAAATGCATTATCGAAAGATTGGCCGTAAGTGACTGCATCATAGGTACCTTGGGATTGCCCAAAAGTGGAATAACGGACCATAGGCTTGCTGTAATCAATATCTGTGAACATGAAATAGGCTTCCTCGTCATCATCCAAAAAGAAGGTGGTGTCAATTGGCTTTAGAGAGTTTTCCTCCTCTGATAGGATTTCTGCAGCAAACCTTACAGAAACATAAATGCTGAATCTATTAACTATTTTTATGGCTTTTCGATTATAATCCGCATGTATGCTGAGTAGCCTTGCCTTATCGTCATCACTAAGGCCTCCATTGAAAATTTCGTCCAATTCATATTTGTACAATGGAGTTTTGCCGTATTTCTTCCAGATCCAATGTTCCTTATTGTCCATATTTGCTATCAAATATCTGCGGCCGGGAATCTTTTTATCATCTTTCTTGCATAATTTAATTTCCAAACCGCAGCTGCTGCAATGATACTCGTCTTCATGGAACTCTGTAATTTTAACGCTTCCTATAGAGATATCAGAGTCTATAACGGAAAAGGAGTTTTGATGGCAAAAGGGACATTCCATATCATATTCCTCATGATACTTTTCATAGTTATTAAGCTCGCTATTTAGGAGAAAGCAGTCTTGAGGCAAGTTGTATTTATAATAAATATTGTAGGAAACTTTGTTGAAATCCACAACATCGCCGTATCTAGTGTAAATCTCAGTCAATTCGTTTTCATAGGGCAATTCATGATGAATCCTTGTGCCGCACTTGATGCAGAACTTGTTGTCTTCATGGTTTTTATAGCCGCAAAAATAGCAGGAAATTATATCATCTGGAATAGATGAATCAGCTTCCATAAGCTTTGCACCGCAGTTAATGCAGAATTTTTCATTATCTTCATTTGCATAGCCGCATCTTAGACATTCATTAGACACATTATCACCCACAATATAAAAATTAGATAATTATAGTTTGGTTGGAGATTAATATAAAATTTTCTAATAAAGAAGATTTAAGAGCCTAAGGATTTTAGTTTAGAAATAAATCTTTTAATGGCGAAATATAGGCAAGAAAAGTAAAATCATAAAAATAAATCTTCTTATTAAATAGATTAAAATTTATCTACAGAAAAACAAGAATTGGATGGAAATTGAAAATTATTAAATGAAAAATAGTTTTTAAGAAATTTTTAATTAATTAAAACTAAAAGTAAGAATTCTGATGAATTCTTACTAATAATTTCTACAACATATTGCGTGCACTTTTTGAGTACTCACAATAACTATTATAAGAATAATAATATATAATCTTTTCTTAAAAGTTAAAAAAAAGCTAAAAAAGAAGGAAAGATAAAAAAAGAACTTATTGATAGTCTTTTTTATAAAAAGATACTAGCTCAAATAAGTTTTCTTTTTTATCATATTTAAAATGCAATCTATAACGTTTATCAACCCTAACGGCTTTTTCACCCTTATAATTATGAGACATGAATTTGCCGCAACCAGGGTTTTTCAAAGCGTTCTTGATCTGATTTACCAATATCTGCCGTACAGAATTGTCAAGACCCATAAACTCCTTGAAAAATTTCTTTGTATAAACTAGACCCACATTGATATCGCCTAAAAAATGCAGAAGGGCAAGACGGAATTCTTGCTCATTCCTGATTTGAGTAGGGAAGGACATTTCTACCTATGCCATCACCTAAACAAAACTATTTTTTAAGTCTCTCTTCCTCCTTTTGAAATATCGCATCGGCTAAATATCATAGCCTTTGGTGCATTTCCAATATTAAATTCGACATACTTGGTTTCATTTAATCTTGTTATATAATCACCTCGATATTTATTTGTGGCTTTTGCCACAACTATAATATTTTTTTGCTTTGATAAAAAACTTTCTATTTGATTTGGCAATGTTAAAATTATCAACTGATAGGAAAACTTTTTAAATGATTATATTAATTAAAGATAGTGGTAAAGAATATTATGAATTTTCTTTGGAAAGATCTTAAATTAATTACTATAAATCTAATTTGAAAAATAATTTGAAAAATGATAAATATGGAATAATTTTATAACTAATATTGTACTTGTACTGTTTAATTATGACTAAAAATATAAAATATGATTAAGAAATAATCTTAAATTAAAATAAAACTATGTAAAAGGTGATTGAATGAATGAAAGTCAAGACATTGAAGAAACAACAAAGGTAGACAACAGCAGACTTGAAGAACTTCTACAGCTCTTTAAGGATGACCCTAGTCCTCAAAATGTTCAGGAACTTGGAGAGGAAATCAAAAGCTCACAGCTTTATCTTCCAGTTGTCTACTCCCAATCAATGATAGAAGATATCTTATCTGGAGATGTTGGGGAAGTTCGTGAATTCAAAGAGCCTGCCGGCTTTGATATAAACTTCCTAACCAATAATAGAGGAGAGAAGGCCATACCACTCTTTACAAGCGATAGAATAATGGAAGAGGCGGGGCTAAGAAGCTCTGTAATTGTAATGCATGTGGAAGACCTTGTAGATAGCCTTCAAGGGACAGAGAACACTTATCAGCTAGTTACAATCAATCCGATGACTGAAACAGGCATCGACATGCCTATCCTTACCTTTTTGAATATGTTTAAGAAAAGAGAGATGAGCGAGGAAGAGAAAAGATTCCTTGAAAGCATGAATCGTATGCTAGAGGTGCTGGAAAACCATTCAATAGCCCTTGAGGAGAAGACTGCATTCTTTAACCGAGGCCCTCAGGACTTTATGAAAGAGGTAGCTGTCGATGGGGTCTTTGTTCCAAACATACCATTCAGCGTAAGCACAATCAAGGAGTTTGAAGAGGATGTTTCCCCATACCTGAATATAATACTGATGGATGAGGGAAAAAGGATAGTCTACTTTGGAGAGCCTACGGAGGAGAATCCGTTTAATGTATTATTGGCTCCAGGATGTGAAATTGAGATGGTGGAAGAGGTGGATGAGTTTACAACTGTGTGGAAATGCGGCAATCAGCCATTCTATGATGGCATGAAATGAGATAGTTTTTAAAAGGGACTGGTTTTATTAAACCCAATTTTAAAAAAGGGACTGGTTTTATTAAACCAGTTTTTTATTCATTTAATAGACTTATAGTTCATTATGCTGTGGTTTAACGAAACGAAATCAATGAAACTTATTTTAGAAGAAATAAGAAAAAATTTATAGAATTAGAATAAAATCATTGAAAAATACAGCCCTATATAAAATTTAAATACTGCTTATTAGAAATATAAATATAGAATAATTAAATTATTCTAAAAAATTATGGAGGAAAAATAATGGCAGAACTCATGGACAAAATATTTGTAGTGATAGGATACATTCTTGCAATACTATTCCCAATAGTCGGAATAATTGTCGGAGCATTATTATACTTCTTGAAAAAGGAAGATGCATTCTACCAAACACATGGAAAATACATAATCATTGTTGGTATTGCTATGATTGCAATAAATATCCTTTTAATTGCATTTGGCATAATTACCATACCACCCGTGGGACAGGTTTAAATATATTAAAAATATATTTTTGATTAAACAATGGTTTAATAATAAAATTTCTTTTTTTATTTTTAAAATTTAATTATTTCTTTTTTTTAAAATCTAATTAATAGTTCTCTTTTTTTATTTTTAAAATCTAATTAATAGTTCTCTTTTTTTATTTTTAATATCTAATTAATAAATTTCTCTTTGTTTATTTAATTTCGTTATACTGTGGCTAAACGAAAATTTTAACTGAGGAGATACACCTGCTTTTGATGTAAAATTTTTTCTTTTATTATTCTTTATTTATGGTTGATTAAATTAAAATAAAATTAACAAGTATAGATTTAATGAAGTGTATTTGATATTAAAATAAATGTATTGATAATTAATTTATTTTTAAAGAGTTATATCCATATCTATCCCCTACTAATAACAATCATTTTGAACATTATGAAGTCAACTTTCCAATGTATTGCTCCAAATCGGATTTAGCATCATCAATATTAATTCCAGTTTTCTCTTCCACTGTTGTTTTGACATCACTTAAATTGGCATCATTTACATAATCCTTTGCTGATGACTCTAGATTTCCAGTTAGGTTTTCCACAGTTGAAACGGCATTGTCAAAATCAGTGCTGTTTGCATAGTCATTTACTGTTGACTCCAGATATTCGCTCAGGTTCTCCACAGTTTCAATTGTGTTATTGAAATCGCTATTTACTGGAAAAACATTCTTGTACTGGATTGATTTGGCCATATGAACTGCCTCGTCCCTGTCGTTGGAACAGATTATGATAACGTCGCCGGTAGTTCCATTAGCTAATGGAATGCAATAGAATTTGCCGGTATAATGTAATTTAATGGCATCGAATAGCTCGATTTCCAATATCTCATCGGCATTTATTACATAAGAGGTAAATCCATCGATATTTTCCTTTTCTCCAGTTTCTATTATTTTATTTAGAGTGTAAATGCCCAATTCACTTACTCTTAAAATGTTTTTATCCTCATGGCTATTGTATGTGACTAATATTCCCTTGTCCCAATGCCAAACTCTAGCGCTCTGGAATTCTCCATCATATGTGGTCTTGTTTAATGGAACATCTATGCTTGTCCCGTTTGGCACTATCTCCATTCTTTCATAATTTTCTGATGTTAACATCACTAGAATAATCCCTGCTGCAGCGATTAGGACTATTATTCCAATAATGATTAGTATATTTCTATTATCCATAAATAACGCCTTCACTAATTGCTTATCTAATGCATAATAATTAATATATTTAAAATAAGTTAAAAACTTAATCTTAGATATGAATGATTAATCTCCTTTTAGATAAATTTAAAATTATGAAAATATAAATAGTTAAACTAAGTAAGTTAAAACTTATGGGCGAAACTTCTTTTGTGGTTTGCACTTCAATTATAAGAATAAACGAAAGAGGATATCATGATAAGCATCGAAGAAAAAGAAAAGATTAAATCAGAGATAGTAGAGAAAGTAAATTCAGTCTTAGAAAAATATAACGAATCCTTTAGGATGGACAAGGTAACTGTCTTAAATAGAGCGGAAACAGTAAAATTCATGGGAAGCTATAGGGTTTATGAGAGAAGAAACTACGGCTCTGTTTCAAGAGAGATCAATTCTTTCTTAAATAAATATGGAGACGTTGAGATAAAATCCAAAAAGATAAGAGATAGCGGAATGAAATTTACAACTGTAAGCTTTAATTTTGAATTATAAATGTTTCTTAATTGCGAATAATTATTTTATTTATAAGTAGGGATATTTGATTGAATAGATTTTCAATTCAAACCCTATAATATATAGAAATTTTCGTCAAATTAGCAAAAAAACAAAATAGTTAAATCTTGTAAAGGAAAATATTATAATTCTTTTAAAAAGTTTTTTTTAAACTGAGCGTGGCTCACTATGGCAGAGTGCTTGGTTCTTAACCTTGTTGTCGAGGGTCCAATCTTCGTCGGACACCTTATCTTTTTTTAAACTCATTTTAAAATGTCTAACTAAATATAAAGTTTATTCATAGATTAAATTTTAAAAATTTAGTAAAAATTAGGCATCAAAAACCAATAGAAATTCATACTTCCAGATAAAAAAAGTTAAAATATCTTAAAAAATAGAAATAAGGAATTAAAATTATTTATTCAGAATCTATTTTCCTCTAAAAAATTTTAACAAATCCCTCAAAAAACTTGTTCACTCAGTTTTCTAACAAATTCTTATCCTTCGCATTAGCCTTACTAAGAACCTTACGACCTGTGTTAGCTTCTAACTCCTTACGAGCATTGCCCGCAATATTGCCTCCACGCTTAGCAACATGCTTGCTCTCTTCAAATCCACCAGGATTCTCTGTCTTGCTAATCTCAGTAGTAGCCAACTCCCCCAACATATTGATAACCAATTCTGCATTGGTCATATTATCACGAAGGCTCTCTTTCTTCAAACCTTTATAATTTTTATGCTGACGAGTAGTCAATCCAAATGAAGCCTTACTGATTTCATTAGTCAATATAGCATATTCCAAACCTTCTTCAACACCTACACGATCCCATTCGGCAGTCAAATCATCTCGAATTTCAATGCTTCTCATTCTTTGAGAAATCCATTTTTCACTGTAACCTTTTTTGCGATAAGTACTTTTTAATCTTTCCATACCTAATTCAGGATCAACAATCTCATCTAGTCTTTCACTTCCCACTTGAGCCAACCATTGCTTAAAAGGTTCTGCCTTCGGTGACGGAACTGATTGTATGATACGTAATAGTTGTTTAGTATTAGCTACATCGGTTAATCTCATTTTACCATCTTTAGCGGGAAGTTTCAACCTTTCGATATTTTCGAAAGGTTGACCCTGTTCTTCACAAATTTTCTTTTTTAATTCTGACCAATACCTACTTGGATTGCTACTTTCTGTAAGGACTGCTATAACATCTATTACTGAAAAATAATAATCTCCTATCTCTTCATCCCATTTAGTACGGATTTGTTTATCATTGAATAGTTTTATCTCATTTTCTGCCATATATATACTCTCCCCATCCAAAAGAATAACAATTTTTAACTTTTTGTATCTATTTAATAATGAAAACTTATGAGTAAAGGAATTAACTCTCTAGTCATTATTAGGATAATTCTGCTTTTTATCAATCCTATACCCTTCTCCTACAATAGCACTAATCTATCCATCATTAATTTTTTTGAATAAAGTGAGAAAGTTTCCATTTATTCAAACAAACATATATTTATTTTCAAACTTAATAAAGGTATTTTAAATGCGATAAAATGATTTTATGAAAATGTGATTCTGTGAAAAAATGAAAAAACACAAATGTGTTTTTGTGCAAAAATGCTAAAATTGAATATGGTTTTAAAATATTAATTCTTAAATTTTCTTAGCAAACTATGGCTATAGAAACTAAAAGAGCAAACTGTCAATAAGAACTCTTTTATGAAAAATAGTAATCGGATTTTAAAGTGAAAAATTAACCAACTCCAAATTTAAATAATTATAAGCTATTTTCTGACATAATTATAAAATATGAAAATGTAAATAAAAATAAATAACTCAAATTTATTAACGACTAATAGAAAAGCATCAAATTATAAGAATAAGTAGAAGAGGACACTATGATTAGCAGCGAAGAAAAAGAAAAGATTAAATCTGATATAGTAGAGAAAGTAAATTCAGTCTTAGAAAAATATAATGAATCATTTAGGATGGACAAGGTAACTGTCTTAAATAGAGCGGAAACAGTAAAATTCATGGGAAGCTATAGGGTTTATGAGAGAAGAAACTACTGCTCTGTTTCAAGAGAGATCAATTCTTTCTTAAATAAATATGGAGACGTTGAGATAAAATCCAAAAAGATAAGAGATAGCGGAATGAAATTTACAACTGTAAGCTTTAATTTTGAATTATAAATGTTTCCTAATATTAGGAAACGTCTAAAATATCTGAAAGATAAGAGAAATAAGAAGAAAATAAGAAATAAGAAGAAAATAAGAAAAAAGAAATAAAAAAATAAGAAAAAAATAAAAAGGAAGTAGATAATAAATTATCTACTTGACTTTAACAGCTGTTTTTATTGTGTCTTTTTTGTAGCTTACATTGACAGTGTATTTTTTATCATACTTATAATCATATTCAAAACTAATTTCACCCTCACTTTCAGAATTAGTTGATTCAGCTCACTGAAAGGATGATAAGCAGCAGAATCAGAAACTGCTTTATTTTGATTTTATTTTTTTCTATATATTAAGTATGGAGAGCAATCTAATGTAAATTCTTAGATTGTTTCATTTTAATATTCTATAAACGGCAATAATTAGTTTGTTTTAATTTTATATATTCTATAAACGGCAATAATTAGTTTGTTTTAATTTTATATATTCTATAAACTGCACCTATGCCCCAATATTGAGTAATGAACAATAATAAACCTAAAAATACTTTAAAAATATAATCAAGAACAAAAAATGGAGTCTCTACGTCTATAAGCAATGAGAAAACCCACAATAAAAATATAATTACTGTATAATGTTTCGCATATAGTCTCCATCCGATTATATCAATAATCTTTTTAATCTTAATCAAATTAAAAGCATCCAAAAATCTGCCAGTGTCTGCTAATTTAGCTAATCCCATTTCCATGAAGAACATGGTGAAATAAAATACTGCAAAATCAACAACAATAAAAATAAGCGTATTTACAAGATTATGATGAAATAATAAAGGTGCTGTTTCAAAAAAATCTAACAATAGGTCTTCAACATCAATTATTGGAAAATTGCATAGATAAGATACTAGGGAAAAAAATATCCCTTGAACAGAAAGATATACAATAAAAACAACAGTTGATTTTATTCCCAAAACAATGACATCTTTGATTAATATTTTAGGCAATCGCTTACCATTATCAATTACATCTTTAGTTATAGCCATTCCATAGCCTGCAATGAAAATATAAGGTATCATTGACAGATAAAGTGCATAGGATATCCTCATTTCATCAAAAATTTGCATGAACATACAAAACAAGTAGAATAAAACCAAAATAATTAAAAGAAATGTTTTATTATTTGTTGTATACTTCCATATATCCTCAATTATATCCAATGGCATGATTGCCTCCAAAATCAATAATCCTAAATGAAAAAAAAACTTTTCAAAAATATAACCTTAAAATTAGGCTTAATAAATTATATTTTTTATTAATTATAAAATTTTACCCAATACCTGTTTTGGGACTGGCAACGGAAATGTCTATTTTTATTAAATTACTCAAACATTTTTTTAAAAAGCAATTTTACAAGGTAAAAAAAATATTGGAATAAAAGAAGTGTTTAGTATTTATTTTATATTTTTAATTAAAAAAAAAAAGAATTTAGGAATTATAAAAGATTTATGAATGAATGATGCCAAACGATTTGTTTGGCCATTGAATGATTCCACTCATCTAGAATTTATAATTCTCTTAAGAAATTGACAATCATAAAGAGATCAATTTCATAGTCAATGAACTGTTCTAAATAATCGAATTCTTTTTGTAAGCCCTTTTTACAGCCCATACCTTTTAAGAAATAAAATAAGAATCCAAATAGAGCTTTTGGTCCATTATTGCTAGGGTAGGCTTCAATTGGTCTAAATGAATTGTTTGGGCTTAATACTCTGATTACATTATCCAAAGATGAATAGAATTCCTCTGGAGAGAAGCCTTCTGCATCTTTCATAGAATGGGCTCCGTTTCTTAGCTCATAGCGGAGATCTCCATTTTCATCTTTATAGTCTAAATGCAAATTTCTTAATTTCATATCTTTTCCTCCTTTACTTTAAATTGATTTTTTGAAAAAACTCCAAAAGAGTGTTTTTCAATAGTTTTAAGGGATTGCTTATTTATAAAGTTTTGTATTTTTGAAACTTATAAAAATTTAATGGATGGAAAATTAGAAATTGAAAAAAAATAAAAAAAAATTAATAAAAAAATAAAAAAAGTAGAAAAAACAGCAAAAAAAAAAGAATTTAAAAAAGTGAAAAATAGTGAAAACTAAGAAAAAAGGAATTTAAAAAAGTTTTTATTTTGCAACTTCTTTAAATTTCTCCCAGATTTTTACCATGGCATATGTGTCTAGCCAGCAATATTTAAGCAGATCTTCTCTTGTTTGCTCTTGCTCTTCTGGACTTTTGCCCTTTAGATTCAAGAATGCATCTGACGCCTCACCACCATTATGAACTGATGGCAGATTGCCGTAATCAAGCTCCGGATCATCTGGATATAAAGCCGGCAAAACATACTTAATTGAATAGGAGCCTTCCATTTCCTTTGTATAATAGTTCCTTTGCCTGAATGGAACCATCAAATCAACCATATTATCGTTGATTCTATTCATCTGGCCCTTTAAGTCTGGATACATCTCTCCAATCTCCCTATTTCTGGCTGATTCGAAAGACTTATTATATACGATTACACTACCGTCTTCTTGGAGATCATTTATCATATGCTCTGCAAATGTTCTGATGATGTTTTTGTCATTGATGTCTCCTAGAAACTCCTTATGTTCCAATGGAGCGCCCTCTTCTTTTATTATATGCAAAGAGTATTGGAAAGGTATTTGCTGGTATGGCTTAGTTCCTTCAAGCTCGGGGATTGGATAATTGCAGGACTCATAATCAATAAAGTACAACGGATACTTAAGAGAGTTTAAAAAGTCTTTTATGGCTTGCTTTTCTACCTTTGGCCCTCTGTCGTTTAGTTCAAAGTCTATCTGCTCAAGATATCTTGGATTGATGTTTGCACTCCTCAAGTCCTCAAATGAGACCTTGCCTTCGGCATAGCTTTCAAACTTCTGGGACTTATACATTCCGCTTATGTCAAATACATTTGGCTTTGGCAATTCTTTTGTACAATATGCCCAGAAATCACAGGAATAAGGATTGCAACAGTGCATTCCTATTTCCATATTTGGCTCATTGTCCCTATCGTGAGCTTCCATAAAGTTGTTGATATGCTCTATATTGGCCCTTACCTCATCCTGCTTTGCCATTGCAATCTCAGTTATGTCCTCTATGATAAAATATTGGCTAATGTCCAAGTCTTCTCCCCTTATGTATTCATTGTTTACATAGACAAGAGCAGCCTTCTTAACGTTTAGGCCAAGGCTTGACAATACATAGTACTGGAACGCAACATCATCAAGGTATATCTCTTTTATTGATGTGGAGCTTTTAACTTCATAGAGTTCAACACCATCTTCATCGTTTTTTAGGATGTCTACGCTGCAGAAATTGTTTTCATAGCTGAATGATGCCTCTGTGATGACATTTGGTTTTTCTTCAAGCAGTTTTTTGGTTTTCTCTATCATTTGAGTGAGAGTTATGTCGAATTCTATGTCTTCATATTCTCCAAAGAGGCCTTTTGCAAGCTCACCTACCTTTCTGCCATTTTCAAAAATAGTTTCCTTATCCTCAACTGCTGCCACCTCCGGCTTGTATCTGCCGAGCCAAAGGATCTTTTCACATTGGACGCATTTGCAGTATTTGGATTTTGATAAATGTATTTTGCTCATTGATATAACCTCCTTTACATAAAATTGAAAACCTATTGGTTGGATCCATTAAGTTTCTACATAATCATATTTGTTTTGGTAGTATTTAAAGGTATCGATTTAATTGATTTTATGATTGATTATTTGATATGTTGTGTTAATAAGTATTAAAAATATTGTACCTAAATTCAATTATATTAAGAGGGTTAAAAATATATGTAATATATTTTTAAGATGCTTGATTTTGTGGATTAAATACTTTTAAAACACTGCAACACATCAAATAAAATTGTAATAATTTTTTCTATTTGTTTCATATAAAGTTTATTATTTTATTATTTTTCCATAAATTTGGACTTAATGAATTTTTTTAAAAGAATAATATTAATTATTTTTATTTAAACAGCCAATATAATAGTTTATTCATATTATAAGATTTATTTAATAATTATTTACTCTAAATAATTAGTTTAAACAAATATAAGATAGTAATAATATCTCTTGTAATACTTAATTAAAGTTAATATTATATTATAATATTCATTATTTATAGACTAAATGAAAATAAGTTTACTATTTATTCTAAATAGTAAACTTAAACTTCTATGCATTGCTTTTTTGATTAATGAATTAATATTAGTTATTTAAATTTTTTAAGAAAATTGAAAAAATGAAAATTGTAATAACAAAACCGAAAGATTTATATAGGAGTAATGCTAAAAGTAATTGTACCGATTAAAAACAACCACCATGTAATTTGATCATACTTCCCCAAACACTAGATTTTATACAAACTAATACAAACCCACTAAAAACCAAACATTGTCACTGCCAGCATAAATTCTTATCATCACCCTCTTGGCTAGCTAATCTTTCAATACACCATATTTAGGATTGCTAGGCCAAGAATGATAGAACCTGCACGGTCAAGAATAAGAAACTGTAGTGGCCAAGGATAAAAGAGTTTAAATATTATCTTGCTCTTTTCCTATTGGTTGTGGATAAAAACTTTATTTTAAAGGAGAGCGAAAACATGATATCTATTAATATAAAAGAAATGAGAAAGGAAAAAATCTATGAAGGCAGAGTAAAGATGGGACACGGAGGAAGAGGAACAATCCGTCTGCATAATTCCAATATAGGAGACCAATTATACGTAATATTTCCATCCTACGGCAAGAAGGAAGACAAGGATGGGAACTTGGAAATAGATGAGATACTTAGGAAGACCGTTGAACTTGGCAAGGACGGCAAAAATAACATAGATTTTAACAGGGAATACAGAGGCCGCAAATGCATCATCATTAAAAGGGAAAGTCTAATAAAACTCGAATTTGCAAAATGGAAAATAATCTATGATGGAATAGTCAAAAAATCATTCAATGGACAAGGACTTATAAGAGTAAAGGACATGTTCCTAGGAGAAAGAGCATTTGTAGTCTTTGGGGAAAGCCTCAATGACTCAAATGAGAACATAATGGTCTCAGTTAATGAGATACGTAATAAGGGAATTCATCCAGACAATGACCATACAAGCCGAGTCTTGCTTTCTAAAGATTACGTAAACTGCAAATGCCTTGTAGTCCTCCAGGAAGCTTGAACTTATTTAATAAAAATAAACTTTTTAAAATATCTAAAATAGCATAAGCAAATGGGGTGATATTATGCAATTTGGAAATTATGCAGTGGAAATAAGCTCTGAAAATGAGAATCATTTAATCAATTATCTTAAATTTAATAATTTCAAATATGAAAAAGATCTTGAAAACTGTAGCGAAAAAGAGGAATATGTGATTGTAATCAATATCATAGAGAGAATTTACTATAAGATAAAGAATTATTTGGCAGGACCAATACTCTCTGAAAAGGACTTTTTAGATAAGATCAATTATAATAAATACAGCATTCATAAAAAGGCATATTCTAATGATGGCAATTTAATCTATGAAGGTTATACCATCTATGAACAAGGCTATGGGGAAATAGCCTATGGTCTTGGAACATCCTACTTTCCAAATGGAAATAAATGTCATGAAGGAGTATTTGAACGTAAAGGATTGCTTGAAGGAAAGGAATTTTATTCAAACGGCCAATTAAAATTTGAAGGGACTTATGGAAGATGCAGAGGTTATGGACCACACTATCCTAGTTTTGGAAACTATTACTCAAAGGATGGGCAACTGCTCTTTTCAGGGAAATTCAAGGTCACTTTTGGAGGGGTCGGCTATCCCATGATAAAAGAACCTAAATATAAGCTACTTGAAAAAGGCAGGCCAAGATACATATTAAAAAAAGATGAAGATATAACTAAGCTAATAGAGAAAAACACCAATATTGAAAATAAAAAGTATCCTATGACTTTTGAGGAATTTGAAGAGAAGGTATTGGAATTGTTCTTTGAATATCATAGCGATGAATTTATAGAAATATTAAAGAAAAGATTGGAGGACTATAAAAAGATAGAGCCTAATTTTATGAAAGCCCTGTATAAACATAGCTGTTGGGTATATGACAGCCCACATATCTATGGAGACACTTGCAAATTACAATTTGAAAAAGAACGTTTAAGGCATTATCCAGTATATCGCCTTAGAGTGATTGTTGGGCTTGAAGATGGATTCAGGGGATGATGAAATGTATGATTTGACAAAGATCCAAAAAACTTTCAATGAGAGGGTATTTAGCAGATTAGACGATGAGATTCTTGAAAGAAATGGAATTGATAAAGATGAGGAACTGATAAGAGAAGAGTTATTTAGGCAAAGGGAAATAATTACAGTGCCTTTTGGACATATTGAATATTTTTTAGCCATTGAAGATGAAAAAGTCCTATTATATGTCGAGAAGGCTTCAAGAATGGGTTCCCATAACATCTGCATCATTGATGATGATTCATATGAATGCATTGACGTTTATGATGGGTATCCTCCAGAATTGAAGGAAAGATACCTTGACCATTTGAAAAGGATTAAGAAAACCAGAAATAGATTTGAGGAAAATTTAAAAAAATTATCAGAAGAAAAAAGTATAAAGGAGAAATAAGATATGGATTGCATTAAAAACGGAATAATGGGACAGATTGTAGGAGATGCGCTTGGATTACCTGTGCAATTCCAGCCTCGTGAAGAACGTGACATAGACCCCGTGACTGATATGATAGGGGATGGCGCTTTTGAGCTTCCAGCTGGAAGCTGGTCAGATGATAGCAGCCTTATCCTTGCAACAATGGATGGCTTGATTAAGAGTCTGAATGGAGATAATGTAGATTCTACAAGCTTAAATGATATAATCGATTGGGAAATTATTATGAGAAACTTTTCCGATTGGCTTAATTTGGGAGAATACACACCATATGGATTTTCCTTTGATATAGGGGGAGCCACAAGGGATGGAATCTACAACTATGATGACGGATGGGAGCCATTGGAATGTGGAGGCATCGGCGAGAGAGACAATGGAAACGGCTCCTTAATGAGGATCTTACCTATTGCATTCTTTATTTATTATTTATCCAAAAAATATTCATTTATCGAAGAAGACAAGATGACTGCTGTTCATAATTTGTCTTCACTCACCCACAGACACAAGAGAAGCCAGATGTGCTGTGGAATCTATGTGAACATTGCTCTTGAATTCATAGATAATTTTGAAAATGGGAAATGTTTAGACTTAGAGGAACTTATATCCTCTGGAATAAACAAATCCAAGGAATAT
This sequence comes from Methanobrevibacter ruminantium M1, assembly GCF_000024185.1. NCBI lineage: Archaea > Methanobacteriati > Methanobacteriota > Methanobacteria > Methanobacteriales > Methanobacteriaceae > Methanobrevibacter > Methanobrevibacter ruminantium. The sequence goes on along the minus strand of NC_013790.1, from coordinate 975,012 downwards.
TATTTTAATGATGACTCATTTGAGGAAGAATTGCATCATTTTGATAGAGTCTTTTCATTGAATATTCAAAATCTTCCGCGTGATGAAATAAAAAGCGGAGGATATTGTATTTCTTCCCTTGAAGCAAGCATTTGGTGTCTTTTGAATAATGAGAATTATAAGGATACCCTCCTGACTGCAGTTAATCTTGGATATGACACAGATACAACTGCCTGTGTAGTTGGAGGCCTTGCAGGGATTTTCTATGGCTATGAAGATATTCCTGCTGATTGGATTACTCAATTGGCCAAATTAGATTATATTGAAAATATGATTGGAAAGTTTTCTCAATCTTTAATTGATTAGGATAAAAAGAGAATCAAGGTTCATATGATGGACATAAAAAATAATCAGGTGAAACTATGGGACTTGCAAAAGAGGCTAGGGATTTAGAAAGAGAAAACAAATATGATGATGCTTTTGAACTTGCAGAAGAAGCTAGGAAATTAGAAAAAAATGGCAAATATGATGAGGCAATTGAACTGATCTTGAACTATCTGGACCAAAATCCTCAATATAAGACGATTGACTACTACCATTTCGCAAATCCCATAGAGGAAATCCTATTTAATGTTTATATTGAAGATATCGATTCAGTCAAGACACTGAATCTGGAAGAGTGTCTTGAGCTGATTTATTTTACCCTTGCAAGAGCATATGGCAAAAAGGGAGATAAGGAAAAAGAAGAGAAATATTTAAAGATTGCAAATAAGATCAATCCGGTCTCTGCAATAATACTGCTTAGATTATGCAAATACTGCCAATCCATCAATGAGAATGAAAAAATAAAGGAATTGGCTCCAGACATCATGAAATACTCTTATAACAGCAAAATATTGATAGAGTCATACCTCACACTTGCCTTTTCCTATTTAGATGATAAGCAAGAGAAAGAATTATATAATCATTTGATGCAATTTTATCTTACTGTTGAAACAGGAACAGACTTTTGGGATTCAATAAAGGAAGATATAAAATACTTAGAGGAGCATGAGATTCAAGTGGGCTTTAATCCAGAAATGTTTAGCATATTAAAATATTTGATTGCCCTTCACACAAAACAAGGCCGGGAAGATACTGCAAAGTATTTTAAAGACATATTGTATTTAATGGAGGAATTTACAAAGTCTTTAAATGAATTAAGATACGATAGTTAGTTTATTTCCTCCCAATCCATAATTTGTTTAATATTAGAGTTGACATCTAAATGCAATAAGATTAAATCCATTTTTACAATCTTTTACCATATTATCCCAATCTATTCAAATTTATCCTAATTTAAAAAATCTTAACTAAATTATCCTAATTTATCCCAATTTATCCCAATTTGTCCCTATTGTATTACAAATCTATATATACAAATTTATTAAATATATAATATTGTCCAATATTTATTTATATTTTTCTTCAAATGTTTTTTCCATATAAAAATAAAATTAGATATTCATTGAAAAAACTGAACAATTTGAAGAATATGAATAATTATTTTAAAAAAGATCATATTAAAAATATATTTTAGGGGATAAATATGGATATTAGAAAAGTAATTGGAATAATATTAATCATTTTGGGTTTAATCTTTGCAATCTACCCAGTTTACAGCGCCCAAGCAGTCTCATGGATTGCAGGAGTAGCTCTAATAGCATTTGGTATTGGCTTAATCCTCGACGGATTCTCCATATGGAGCATGATGGCTGGAGTTTCAGCAGCAAAAATATTGCTGGGAATCATAGCAGCCATAATCGGATTCATGTTCCTATATAAAGTGGATGCATTATCCTTCATTATTGCATATCAATTCTATATAATTGGATTTATACTGATATTTGTCGGTTTGCTAGGTATTTTTATAGCAATAGATGGAATATCAAGAGCCACAGCAATATTGACTTTAATCTTAGGTATAATATGCATTATCTGTGCTTTCTTCTCACTTTCACAGCCATTATACACTGCAGTTATCGTTGGAATCTGTATGATAATGGAGGGAATAACCTTCCTAGCAAGTGGCATAATTGATGAATGAATGCATAAAAAAGTGCTCGAAAATGATTACCCTTAAATTAAACACTACTCTAAGAAAAATGTATTAACTAAAATAAAAATATTATTAATTAGGGTAATTAAACTACTAAGGATAAGATATTTAATACCAATAACTCTATTTGCAGAGATTAATCAAATGTGATAATTATGGATAAAGAAACAAAAGAACGTCTAGGAGAAATCAGAGCTGCGATGAAGAAATACGGCTTTGATAAGATTTTAGGCGAAAGCGCAAAAAACAGGATACGCGGAAAAGATGAGGAAGAAGAGAGCCTCCTATTGGATAGCGAAGTTCCAGTCAAGTTCAGACTTATGCTTCAGGAACTTGGAACAACCTTCATCAAACTAGGCCAGCTCTTAAGCACAAGGCCTGACATGGTAGGGGAAGACATTGCAAACGAGCTTGCCAACCTTCAGGACGACAACCCTGCAATAAGCTATGAGCAGGTTAAGGCAATAGTTGAAAGGGAGCTTGAAGGAGACATTGACGAACTCTTTGCCGAATTCTCACATGAGCATCTTGCAACCGCATCTATCGGACAGGTTCACGAAGCTACCTTAAATACAGGGGAGCATGTTGCAGTCAAGATCCAGAAAGAGGGAATCACAGACAAGATTGACCTGGACATAAGGATAATGAAATACATTGCAAACCGTGCAGACAGATTAAGCGGCGAGCTTAAGAAGGTAAATCTCCCTGGAGTGATGGAAGAGTTCGACCGCAGCATCCACAAGGAAATCGACTACTACAACGAATTCATGAACATGCAAAGGATTGAGATGAACTTTGTAGACAATCCAAATGTCCACATTCCAGCAACCTATCCTAAATACTGTACAACAAAGGTCCTTACAATGGAATTCATTGCAGGAGCAAAACTGAATGACGTATATGCAAGCGAAGGAGACGAATTTGACAAGAAACTCCTTGCAAAAACAGTGATTGACTCCTATCTCCAACAGCTTCTCATAGACGGATTCTTCCATGGAGACCCACACCCTGGAAACATCATGATTCTGGAAGACAATGTATTGTGCTACCTTGACCTTGGTATGATGGGAACCTTTGACGAGGACTTCAAACGCAACCTCGCAGAGGCAATCTTACTCATTATGGACCAGGACATTGACGGAGTAATCAACCAATTGATGTACATGGACATCTTAGACTATGACATTGACACAAAGCCGCTCAAGAGAGACCTAAACGATCTCTTCGGAAGATACTTCGGAGTGGATCTTAACCGTTTCGACGGCATCCTTGGAGACCTCCTTAAACTCATGCAGGAATATGGAGTAGTCCTTCCAAATGAGCTTGTGACAATGGCAAGAGGAGTCTCAATGGTTGAGGCAATCGCACACAACCTTGACCCAGAGATTGACATATTCGAATCCCTCAAGCCAATCGCAAAGAGAATCGCCAGAGAAAGGCTAGATCCTAAGAGATACCTCAAGAGCAAGAAAAGCAACATAATTCTATATGAGCATATGTTCCGTGCCTTGCCTCAGCTTCTTACAAGAACAGTCCATAAGATTGAAAACGAGGAGCTCCAGTTCAGATTCGAAGTGGACATAACAGACAAGGTATCTATAGTAGCATTAGTATCCGCTCTTATTGTAGGTTCATCTGTAGTCTCATTCGGACCAAGAGCCTTTGACATGCCGGTAATTTCAATTATAGGCTACATAATAGCAATCATCTTAAGTATTGTCGGCATAAGAAAGTTCGTATTAAAATAAATTTAAATGAGGAATTTAATTCCTCCACTACTCTTTTTTTTAACTCTTTTCACTTATTTTACTTATACTTATTTTTATTATAGGAAAAGCAACTAATTTAACACATTAAATATTTAATTTCTAAAAGGAGAGTTTACTATTTATAATATATAGTAAACCAAATACTTAATTTAGCTTTTAAAGATGAAAATACACATTAAAATGAAAAAATATGGATAAAAAGATAATTTTATATATTAGTTTTTAGATAATATAAATTAATTGTCGAAGATTTCAATTAGTCTTTGAGCAAAAATTCATTGCTTAAAACTATTTTGTTGTTAATTTTGCAGTTAATTTATAACTGCAAAAACAACAACCCATAAATTAGAAAAACTATTTTTATTTAAAAAAAAACTTATTTTACAATTTAATTCCTTTTTACTTCTTTTAAGACTTAAATAGTTGCCCATAAATATTTTAAAAATTTCTTAAATAAAATAACTAAAAAAAAGTATTTTTTATTTAGGTTTACTATATATAACTATTTATAATAATATTGCTTTATTTTTAATATGGGGGAAAAAATATAAATTATATAAGAAATAAAGTATAATTCGGAGTTCTTCACCTCTTTTAATAATTTATCTTATTTTTTTGGTAAATAAAAAAATACTAAAGGAAGCATTAAGATGAATTTTTTCCGCCATGAAAGGACTAATGGAATCTTCGACAAGTCTCCTAGTCTTTTCTTTCAAAAGGAGGTGAGAAAGAATGGGCGATATCAAAGAGGCAATTGCCTATATTATCTTAGGTTTAATTCTAATCATATTAGAACTAGCCACCAACTAGATAAATAAGTAATTTAATATCATGAAAGAATATGTATTCCCTTTGTTATTAGGAACAGGTTTTTATTAGTTCCTCCTACGTATGCTCATTTATTAATTTTTTCCTTTTAATTGAAGTGAGGAATTCCTAAAAATGAAAATGAAAAAACATTATTACTCAAATTATTTAAAAAACTAAATAAAACTAAAGCCAAATATAAGATTCTTTTGATTGCTAAGGGATAGAAAAGAGCAAAAAATACTTAAGGAAGATAAGAAAAACTTAAAATAAAACCTAAATCCCTAAAATAAATCAAAAATTATAAATAAGATTTTATTGAGACTTAATAATATGACAGAAATAGATTGGTTTAAATTTGAAGATAGGGATTACGATTTTCCATTTTATAAAAAGAATCCCCATATTTCAAAAATGGGCTGGCTTGTCTTATTCTTTGTTTTTATAATTGGATCCATCTTATCAATGAGCGATAAGCTTTCATATTCAATATTATGTTGCATAGTCTTTATCGTTCCAGTATTATATTTCCTAGACTGGGACTATAAGGCAATATTTAGAAAGCCATCTCTCAAGGACATTGCCCTTGCAGTGGCACTTTTTATCGGATATCTTATATATGCAATAATTATGGGAGCAATATTGGAATCTGTTGGAATAGTGAGCAGCGGAATCATTGATCCTGGAAGCATAGACTGGACAGTACTTATTAAGAGCGTCTTTTCATTAATGGGGGAAGAATTCATCAAGTTCCTTCCATTCATATTCTTCCTAAGGGTGCTTTACAAGTACACAGATAACCGTAAATTGTCTGTGGTGATTTCAGTCGCATTGGTTATGGCCATGTTTGCATCTTTGCATGCATACAATTGGGTCATGTTCATATATGCATTGTTCATACAAGGCTTTGGATCAATTTTTGAGTTTTTTGCATACATCAAGACAAAAAATATAATTGTTTCCTATATAACCCATTATTGTACAGATGCATTTATCTTTGCAATGCTACTGCTTGGACTTGGATAAAGACATAAAAATTACTTTTTAGAATATTAATTGGATAAATGTTGATTTTTTAATTTATCCCTTACTTTTTCTTATTTCCACCACATAGTACTTTTTTTAATTCTTTCTACTTTATTAGTTTTAAAAATTTATATTATTTAATCACACCATTAGATTTCCTTAGGATATAAGAGATTTCGAAAAATATATTAATTATTGGATAAAAAAATAACCAATAGTATATAAAAGATTGGATAAAAAAATAACCAACACTATATAAAAGATTGGATAAAAAAATAACCAATAGCATATAAAAGATTGGATAAAAAAATAACCAACACTATATAAAAGATTGGATAAAAAAATAACCAATAGCATATAAAAGATTGGATAAAAAAATAACCAATAGTATATAAAAGATTGGATAAAAAAATAACCAATACTATAGAACAGTATAAAAAAAATAAGAAATAACTCATAATTCTTTTTTAAACATTGCTAAAGCCATAAAAAGTGGTGAAAATATGGATAATGAATTCAAAATAAACTATCTGCTTAATATATTAAAAACAACTCCAAAAGTAGTTTCAGACAGGATAATAAAAGATCAGACAAGATTGAATTTTAGAAAGGATTATTATGACCTTAAGGAAAGCATTGATAATTTTCTTGAACACGACACTGATGATAGATTCTACATATTGCCTGGCCTTAGGGGAGTGGGAAAGACTACAATAGTCTTTCAGCTTTATGACTACCTGACCAATGAAAGGAACATTAACTCAAATCATATATTATACCTTGATCTAGACCGATTGAAGGACCAAGGACCATTCAATCTCTTAGAATATCTTGATATTTTCATAAAGGACATCAATGAGGAAGCCTATCTCAATAACTGGCCATTATTTATTTTCATAGATGAATCACAATATTCCTCAAACTGGGATCATGTAGGAAAGATAATCTTTGATGACTATAAGAACGTATTTATAATATTCACCGGTTCTGACGCATTGAATCTTCAAAGCTCTATGGACTCTGCCCGAAGGTCTCTTAAAAAGGAAATCTATCCCCTAAATTTTGCGGAATACTTATATTTAAAATATGGCTGTGAAATTCCAAGAGGCATAAGTGATTCCATATTCAATGCAATCCTCTTCAATGATTTTGAGAATCTTATAAAAGACGAACGCTACATTCAATTAAATGTTTATAATAAATTCAAAAGAGATATTAACAAGATTTGGGACGAATATATACAATATGGAGGATTTCCATTATCATTTGCTCGAAAAAACCATGCTTCAATAATCCAACTAGGTCTTGATATGAAAAATAGGATAGTTGAAAAGGACCTCGACATAGTGCTTTCAGTAAACTCACAGACACGGCTAAACACCTATTCTCTAATAAATATCTTAGCATTGCAGAAGCCTGGAACCTTGTCATATAACAAATTGGCAAAGAACTTGGAAATCTCTAAAAAAACCGTTGGCAATTTATTGAATGCATTGGAATGCACACAGATGATATTCCATATAGAGCCTCATGGAGCAATTACAAAAAGAAACAGAAGGCCTTGGAAATATTATTTCCTTTCAAGCCAGATGAAAGCGGCAATCTATCAAAATTCCGGCCAAGCAACTAAAACAAAAGGAGAATATATGGGAATACTAACTGAGAATCTGGTTGGATCATTATTATTTATGATGAAAAACAAAAGAAAACAGGATTTTGGAATTTTCTATGAAGAGGAAAAGGAGAGGGCTGATTTTCTAATCAATACCATTGATGGTAGGATAATACCTATTGAAGCGGGCTATGGCAAGAAGGGCAAAAGGCAGGTTATAAATTCAATGGAGGACCATGGAAGCGAATATGGGATTGTGGTTTCAAACAAGACTCAAAGCATTAAAATAGAAGAGAATGTCATATTCTTACCTCTTAAGACATTCTCTATGCTTTAAATAATCTTTATGGCTTAAAGAACCCAATCTCCCCCATATATTAATTTAAGTTTAGAATCAATGAAAATCGTCATTAATCCTTTTTTTAAACAATTAAAAACCTTTTTCTAATTTCTTTTTTTCTATTTTTACATATTTCTAGCTCATAAAAATCGGCAAATATATTCTTTTGATTAAATCATATAATTTAATGAAACATGAATTTAATCAAATGAACTTAGTGTCAACTATAAAAATATTGATTGAAACTATAAATTTAATAATTTTTATATTATAGTTTAAAAAAATTAGTGATGTATATATAGATGCAATTAATACAAAATGAATTTTTTCAGATATGCTTTTTAAAATATTAAAAGTTTACCAAATATTTTATGTAGTTTTTGTCTAAACCTATCAAAATATTGATAGGAAAATTAATTTATTCGAAACCTTTATATATTACAAAAACATATATAATAGTGTAGAAGTTAATTGGGTTTAAACATGAAAAAAAACTATTGCTTTTTTTATGTAAAGGGGGATTTATATAATAAAATTAATGCTTTTTTTATGTTGAGGGGGAAATGAAATTCAATGGCTTTTGCGCTAGCAAATGAATTATCCGCAAACACGGTTCTTTTTTTAGGGGGAAGGATAATTCACTTGCCAATTAATTTAAGGGGGAATTGATTATGCAAGATGAACCAAATAAAAAAATAAATAGAGCTAAAGATGATGAGAACTTACTTTTTGCAAGGGGAGAAGTCATTCGATTGATGAAAGATCACCTTGACAAGGACAAGATGATTACCGAAAGGGTCAAGGTTGAAATGAACAGATTCCTAAGTAATGTGCTCGTAGCTGTTTGTGAGGAACTTAACAAATACCCATACACCACCATTGATTATGAAATGCTAAAGGAATCAACCTATCCGTATACCAGAATTAAGCAGATTAATCAGGAAAGGGAAAGAATCCTGGTGCACTTGAATGCAATCAAGGCAGATTGTGATGCATTGGGTATGGATATTGAAAAGACTTTAAAGCTCAATGAGTCCGATGGGGAGGATAGTGACTTTGTTCCTCATACCAGCAGAGTAAAAGAGGATGATGGAGAGTAGAAGGTTAATTTATTAATCTTTTGCTTTTTTTTAATTTAAACTTTTTTAACTCTCAATTAATAATCAAACTTGTGGATAAAGTGAGAAAATAATTAAAAAAGAGCAATAATCAAAATAAGAATTCGATAAAGGCTAATGAATAAAATAAGAATAAGAAATGATTTATTAAAGATATAATAAAAAAAGAATTAAAAACATATTTTTAAAAGAAAAAGAACTAATCCTAAATGAAATGAATAAAAAGATATATTGTTTAAAAACTAATTTAAGGGTAAAAGTTTTAGAATTAGTTCTCATTTTAATATTTAGTTTTATATAATAAAAACCTTTCGATTAATTAAGAACTATACTCATATTTAAAATCAATCCCCATGGAGACTTGTGAGAAATTGAAAGGAAATAGAGAATATCTTAAAGATTAAATGATTATTATTTTCTAATTTTTACTTTATCTTTATTAAAAGCCTATTTTTTAACTTTTAACTATTTTTTTTAATTTTTTAGATTTCAACTATTTTTTAATTGAAGATATTTCTTCAATAGTTTATTTAATGTCATTCAAATCATTATCGATTTCAAGATATCATTTGAAAAAAAAGTAAAAACAATTAAAAAACTATTTTAATTTGAAATATAAACTATAATTATGAGAAGGTGAATGGAATGAACGAAATCATTGATAATTATAATGTGAATGAAAAGATAGAAATAGACAACTTTGAACTGGAAGACATAATTAGCTTAGGAGTAAACAATCTGACCATTGCAGATGAAGAAGAGTTCTTCAAATTACTTAAAGAAGCCCAACTTTTCATTTTAGTTCAATTGAACAAGGAAGAAGTCTTTGATGTAGACAATCAAAAGGTTGTAGAGGTCATTAAGCCTATACCTCCACTTGGATTCAACTTCATGACACTAACTGTCAATGAAAATGAAAGATCAATTGTTGCATTCACACGAAAGGAGATAATAAAGGAAATAGGGCTTAAGGCAGACCATATTGTAATGAACATGAGAGACCTTGCAAAGATTCTCATGGGCCTTGGAGATACCTTCTCATCAATAATAATCAATCCCCAGACCGAACATTCAATAATGATAAGCATAAACACATTCTTAAGCCTCTTTATGGAAAAACCTAAAAATCCATTTATAGGATCCCTTGAACAGACTCTAGACAAATTGAAAAACGATTATGTGGAACTTGACAATCATTATATGTTTTTCATCCGCTCAGACTATGAATTTATGGAAAACGAATCAAAAGATGGAGTCTTTGTAGCAAAGATGCCTCTAAGGGCAAGCACCGATCCAAACTTCCAGGCAAACCTTCCAATATTGCATAAGCTGATGATGATGGAAGGTCAGAAAGTGTTATATACAGGTAATCCAAACGAGGAACAAACCGATTTCGATGTTTTGATAGCTCCAGGAACTGAGTTTGAAAAGTATTATGATGAGGATGGTGACACTTCCGTTTGGAGATGTGTAAAACAGCCATTCTATGAATAGCTATAACTCTGGTTTATTAATAATAAGGATATTTATATGTTTATTGGATAGAAAAATATCCAATAGATTATAAATAGCCAGATAGAGTGTAAAATAAACTGATTTTAGAAAAATAGAGAGTAATTAAAGTAAAATAAACTGATTTTAGAAAAATAGAGAGTAATTAAAGTAAAATAAACTAATTCTAGAAAAATTAAAACTGATTTAATAAAAAAAACTAATTTTATAAAAATAGAGAGTAATTAAAGTAAAATAAACTAATTCTAGAAAAAATAAAAGAATAATTAGTTAAAAATAACTAATTAAACAAATTAAACATATCTGGTTGAACCGCTTCTGGTTCTACTGTCCTGACCTTTTTTAGCACAGTACGGACACCTGTCATCACTGCCAACTGCTATTCTACCATGATCTGCACAGTATCTTGTTCTAACGCTTCCATCTCCCTCCCAAAGGTCGGGAGTGTCAACATAATCATTATTAGTTACATCTGCTGCATACTTTCTAGTGAAGCTGACCAAGCTCTTAAAGTCTTTAAACTCGTTGTCAGTCAAAAAGCCATTTCCGTCAATGTCTGCTTCATAGAAAACATGAGTAACAACTGTTTCAGATGCTTCAGGGAAATATTCTGATGCTTCTTGGAAACTCTTTCCCCATTTATGATTCTTATTATATTCATCGGCCGAATCGCTTGAATCTTCACTTGCTGATGCTGAATCATCCTGACTTTCATCATTTGAATTGGAACTGTCATAGGAATTCAAGGCAGATGATGAATGATCATTAGTAGCCTCACCGCTTGCCACCTCATAATCAGTGGACTGGCCACTCATAAAAAGGATAGCCCCTGCAACAACAGCAACACAGATAATTATAGTTGCACAAATAATCAAAAGATTCTTATTGCTCTTTGATTGAGATGAAGCACTAGCATTGGTGCTGGTAGGTCTAGAACTATCAGTTAACCTTTCACCACAGTTTTTACAGAATTTAGAACCTTCCTTATTTTCACTTCCACAACTTGGACATATCATTTAATCACATCCTAGCTATAAAAAGACTTATAATTAAAAAAGTGTGATTAAAGGTTTATTGATTTTAATTAATATAAGTTTTGAATTAAAAAATAGCAAATGACCAAGCAAAACAATAATTAATAAAAAAACAGCAAAAAAATAGCAAATGACCTAGTAAAATAATAATTAATAAAAAAGCAGCTAAAAAAATAGCAAATGACCTAGTAAAATAATAATTTGTAAAAAAAAGCAGTTAAAAAAAGGTTTAAAGAACTAATCCTATTATGAAAAAAAAAAACATATGTAAAGGGGGTGATATGTAATTGATAGGTTTAAAAAAATTTTAGATAGGATTAGTTCTACAGTATTAATATTAACTCTTTTAATATAAAAACTTTATGCCTAAAATAACTGAAAACTTAAGAGAATTATATTTTACTTGGATTAAAGATATCAATTTAATTAGTTTTTTCCAATCTATGGAATACGCACTCATAATTGATTTGCCCATCCATTTTTGCACTCTTAAAAGGAATGTCCTTTGATAGAATATAATTGAACTTGCTTGCGCTTAGATTACTGAATCTATCTAATGCATCGGTTATAACAAAATATTCCTTTTTTGAAAGCTTATTGTCTGGAATCCTTGCAATATAATATTTCTTCAGCTTATTGTCATAATCAGCTTCCCTTTTCAAATAGATTATGTCCCTTTGAATAAGATCAATTAAAGTGTCATCGAAATGCTTAGGCTTTAGGCCGTTTATTGTCTTAAAATAAGTCTCTCCAGTCAATGACTCACCATATAATTCATAATAGTCAAAGTCAATGAAATAAAGCATATTTGCTAGGACTGTCTTTCCAACATTCTTCTTATTGGCAGTCTTTGCAATGATGTATATTAAAACTTCGATGTATTTTTCTCTTTTAAAATCCATATGATAACCTAAGGCCTTTAAGTAGCAATTAAACCCATAAAAATAGAATCAAGATAAAAATAAGTTTAAAAAAGGGAAAGGTTACTCTATAAAGTAGATTGCGCAATTATTTTAAAGTTTAGAGTAACCTTTAAGGACTAATCTAAAATTTTGAAAACTATTTTTATAATATGTAAAGGGGGTGATAAGTTAAAAAAAAGGTTTTTTTGCTTAGAATTAGTCCTTAATATAATTATTGTTTTTAAATATAAAAAGTTTTTCTAAATTAATCTAATTTTCATATTTCAAATTGAAATCTTATTACTTCATAAAACTATTTTAGATAAAATATACATAATTTCTATTAATTAAAAAAATTCTTTAATTTGAAAAACGAATCCTATTGATTAAAAAAATTCTTTAATTTGAAAAACGAATCCTATTGATTAAAAAAACTACTTAACGGAAAAATAAATTCAATAATATGAAAAAATAGTCAATAGATAAATTAAATATCTTTTTAAAATGATTATGTGATAACATGACCCTATCTGACAATAAGAAGCTAAAGAAATTATTAAAGTCCAAATCTAGAGTTAAAATTGAAAATAATCCAAATCTCTTTTATAAGGAGTTTCTAAAATCAACTCTCTTTGTTCCGGTGATTGCAATAAACGAAGATGAGAACCTAAACGATGGAGACACACTAGACCTGCAGATTGGATTCTTTGATGAGGAAAATGGAGATAGAAACATCTATATCTTTACCGATTCAAATGAGATGGAAAGGGCTGATTATAAGATAACATCAATAGCTGTAAATATGAAAGAGCTATCTGTTATTCTATCCCAGTTTGATATGGACTTTGATTATATTGTAATTAATCCATATGGTCCAGACAGCTATAAGATAGATTATGATGAGTTTAAAAGCAGAACTGAATAATAACAATTAATAAGATTAAAAGAAAAAAAGCCTTAGTGATAAGATGAGCATGCTTTCCAATTATAGACTAAAAGAATTGCTGAAAAAAGAGAGCGAAATGACTGATGAAGAGTATGAGCTCTTTCTAAATGAATTTAGAAAGTCTGAACTTTTCATACCAATCCAAGTGGACCTAGATTCCCTTGACTTAAAGGACGTTCAATTAAATGAAATCAATCATATAAATCAGGAGATAAACTTCAGACTGAAATCATACGAGAGCAAGGACAAAAAAAGAACCATCCCTCTTTTTACCGATGAGCATGAGATTGAAAGACTTAAGATGAATACAACTGTAGGATCTTTGTTCATGAGGGACCTGTGTGAATCAATTATGCCTATAAGAGACAGCTTTGACCAGATAATCATTAATCCTAAAAGCGAAAAGTCCTTTAAGATCTCTGTAGATGAGTTCTTGGATTTATTCGATGAGGATAGGGAATTTGAAGACCTGATGAAAGAAATAGAAAATGATGAAGAGTTTATTGAGATGATGAAAAAGGAACTCTGAATAATTTAACACCATTTTTCCTAAGATAAATTCTTAGAAAAATATTAATGTCAAAAACTACTTAATTTAATTGAAAAGTCGATTGATTAAACCAATAGTGTTTTACAAAAAGCTGCTTTTGCCGGAGGAGTTAATTCATTATTTTTAATCATATCATTAATTTCTTCCTTTGTAAACCAACCATACATATCATGTTCATCACTAATGAGAACTTCATCTGAATTTGTTGAAACTTTCATGATAAGCTGTATGGATTTGATTTTTTCTCCAGTCTTGCAGGCAGTATAATTCTTTTGAATGACATGGTATAATGAGTCAATGCTTATGTCCATTCCTGTTTCTTCCTTATATTCTCTTTTTAATGCAGAATCAAAGTATTCGCACTTTTTAACCTTGCCTCCAGGAATTTCCCATTTGCATGGGTCGTGAGCTGAGATTGATCTTAATTTAAGAAGCAAGATCTTATCATTATATTCGCATATTCCTCTGACTGTTAGACCCCACATGTCACTCATTTTTTCACCTAAAACCATAAATTAACTCTATTTAGCCAAATCATTTGAATCTTTAAATCAATCCATTAGTCCATAATAAGAAAAACAGAACTATGAATAAAACAATGATGAAAATTAAAAATAATATTCCCTCTTTTGAAAAGGGACTGACAGGTGCACAAGTTCCACTAGAGCAATCATCTATTTGACAATTATCTTCTTTTTTAGACACTTCATCACCCTTATTGAAAAAATCTGAATATTTATAAAAAATAGCAAATCTGAGATAAATTCTTAAAAAAATAGTTGTTAGATTGAAAAAAATAAAAAAAAGTGCTATTAATGAATCATTAATAGCTGGTTAAAGTTTAATTAAAAAGAACAAACTTATTTGAAGTTGGTAGCTCTTTCTTCGAAGTAAGCTTGTGGATGTTTACAAACTGGGCAAATGAAAGGAGCTTCAGGAGCTTTTACGATGTGACCACAGTTGATACATTTCCATTCGATTTCTGCTTCTTTTTTGAATACAGCTTCGCCTTCAACATTAGCGAGTAAAGCTCTGTATCTTTCTTCGTGTTCTTTTTCAATATTTCCTACCATGGTGAATAAGCCTGCGATTTCAGGGAAACCTTCTTCGGTAGCGGTTTCAGCGAATTCTTTGTACATTGCAGTCCATTCTTCGTTTTCACCATCAGCTGCTGCGTTAAGGTTAGCTATAGTGTCTGGAACTTCTCCGTCGTGTAAAAGTTTGAACCAGATTTTAGCGTGTTCTTTTTCGTTTTTGGAAGTTTCCATAAAGATGTCGTGGATTTGTACGTATCCTTCTTTTTTAGCTTTGCTTGCGAAATATTGATATTTAGTATGAGCTTGGGACTCACCAGCAAATGCTGCTGCTAAGTTTGCTTCGGTTTTAGTACCTTTTAAATCTGCCATATTAATCACCTAAAATAATACATCTTAATAAAATTAAGAATAATTAGTAGTTTTACTACTTAAAAATATTTTAGTTTTAAACATTAATAAATATTTCTAATATTTATTTGGATTAAGGAAAACCTAAAATAAAAATAGTCTAACATCATTATTTGATTGAATTACTTAATAGAATAAGCCTTTAGACCCTTATAATCTCTCTTGTTGTGACAATCATGTTTATTCTTTGATCATGGCTTTCAGTTGGAATGTGATTCACTAATTGCAATGGATGAATGGTTGTTGCAATTGGTGTGGTATTATTAATGATGTTTCTTTTCTTTAAATCTTCTATTTCCATATCTGCAAATCCTTTTCCCTTTCCTATTCTATGTCCCATTCTGTCCACTCCAACAGAGCCTTCTACAACAAGGTCGACATTTATGTTTGATATGTCCTTTTTACTGCAGTGCTTAAATGCCCCTTCCTTAGTTGAAGCTTCTTCGATTTCCTTTATATTTTGTCCTTCCAGGAAGAGATAGCCGTGTGTGAGATTAGGGCTTGCCATAATAAGGTTCTTATTGTCCTTTAAGGCTAAATATCTAACTGGAGTTTGTGCAGCGTCGGGACTAGAGAATATTGTAATTGAGGATTTCCATTCTTCTGTTTTAGATAAAAGTTCAGCTGCAATATCTGAGCCCTTAAAGTCTGGGATTTTGCCATAGTCACCATTTGGTCGATTGGAAAATCCATTATTGAATAGATTGTCATAGATTGACTTTCGGACCTTGTCTTTTTCTTCTTTTAAAGTCATGATATCACTGGATAAAAATAAGAGTAATAATTAAATTGTAATCTGTTTAGAAGGCCAAATTATTAAAATAAATGAAATTATTCAAACTTAAGAGTCCTATACATGAAAAGGAATCCCTCTTCGTCTGGATTGTCCAATCCGAATCCCATGAAATTGAATCCATAAGCGTCCCTATTGTGGATGGTTGTAAGGGAATGGGTTCTTAAAGGAGGCTCATGGCTTGTATCTTCTGCTATAAGCTCGTGGGTTTCCTTGTTTGCCAATATTGTAAGGTTGGATGATATTACTTTTAGGCTCTCTTCTCTTGGAATGTCTTCAATTGCGTTTTTAAGATATTCCAATGACAGTCCTTCCTCTGGGTATTTGAATATCATCACTCTGCTGTGTTTGCTATCGGAATCTAAGATAGCTAAACAGCCTTCGATTTCATCATCTGAAACTAGTTTCCAATTCTTTGGATATTTGAAACTTAATTGGTCATTTTGGAATAGATTAGACATAAGAACTCCTTAAATAAAAAAAAATTCAGTGCAATTGCTAACAATTTAAAAAAAAAAAAGAAAATTAAGAATAATTAAAAATAATTACTCTTCAATTTTAAAAATAAATCTTCGATTATTATTCTTCTGATTCTTCTTCAGTCTCTTCGATTTCCTCTTCGTTTACAAATTCAAGAGAGTCCATGATTGACAAATAATCATTATATGCATATGGGAAGTCTTTAAAATGCATCAATTCAAATACATACATCTTTCCATTGTTTATTATGGCAGAAGTATTGTTTTCTAAAATTGTATCTCCTTCTTGAGCGTCGGATACAATATTAAAGACAGGATTGCCGTTGAGATTTAAAATAGCTGATTTTACAATGTTCCAACCTTGACTTTTGAATGATTCATTGAAAGGCTCTTCCAATTGGGCAACAGCCTTAGCATCTCCTGCATCGTTTTTATAAACTGTGATTGTGGAAGGCTTGCCCTCTACAACCTTAACCAATGCCTTTATGCAATTTGGGCCAACTGACTCTTTTGCCTGTTCTCTCCAATTGCTTAAATACTTAAATTTGATTCCTTCTTCATTAAATGTGATTTCTTCCATTATTTCACCTCTAAAATAACCCATAAAACTATTTTACAAAATTAACATGATAATTGATAAATAAATTGATAAGTAAATTGATAAATAAATTGATAAATAAATTGATAAATAAATTGATAAATAAATTGATAAATAAATTTTGAAATAAATTGATAAATAAAATGATAAATAATAAATTAGCAAGTGATTTTTAAAATTATGATTATAAAAAATAATTAAATTATGGCTTGAAAAATAATTTAAAATTATGATTATAAATAATAATTTAAAAAAAGTTTAGATAAACTGGAAAAACTAATTTAAACTAGGCTAGAGTCTTTAATCTAAACTATGTCCCTTGATTATTCATCTGGAGAATCCAGGAAATATTCATCTGGAATGACTCCTTCCAGCTGTTTATATGCATTGCTGGAAATGGACTCCTTGCTTATTTCAGGCTCTCTTACAATTGTAAGTCCTCTGATTCTTCTGATTAATCCTGTCTGTGACAGCTCCTTGTTTATCTCATGGATGGTTGCTGTAACTGTCTTATTGACCGCTTCATCAAGGATGTTCTTATTTGACTTTAGGATAATCTCCAATACTTCTCTGTATTTGGATTCCCTTTCCCTAAGTCTTGAAATCTCTCCTGCATCAAAGCTCATCTTTGTCTTTAATACGTTCATGTCCTGTAGAAGTTCGATTCTTTCCTCATCGGATTCCTTTAGGTCCTTGTTTAATTTCTTTATTTCAGAATTCAGCTCTTCGTTTTTATCGTTGACATTTTTGATTTCTTCAAGAAGAGAACCGGATTCTGAATCTGTCAATACTGTTTTATTTATATAATTCTCCTTTTCAATCTTGGATAATTCTGTAGTCAATTCTAAATTGAGCTTTTCAAGCTCTTCAACCTTGGAGAAAAGGATCTTTTCCTTTGACTTTGCTTCCTTTAGGTCATATTCCAATTTGATGACTGCCTCATCATCGGGAATTACTTCCATTGTAGAGACTTCAATTTCAGAGGAAGCCTTTAGGTCCTCATATTCATCACTTGTAAGGATAATGAAGTCTCCATCTTCAAGATTGTGCTTGTTGACATCTTCCTTACCAATTGTGAGAACTATATTGCCTCTAGCTTTATTGATTTTCCCAGCCTTGATAATCATAATTAATATTATATTTTAAAGATTTATAAAGATTATTACTTAAAAAATGTAAAATTGTCTTAAAATTAAAAGATTTATAAAGATTATTACTTTAATAAGATAAAACTTTAAAGATTTAAAATGATTATTGCAAAATAAGATAAAGTTTTTTGAATTTTTAAAAAAGAGCTTAAAAAATTAAAATTAGGAAAAAAGATTGAAAATTATAATTATTCTAGGATTTCAAAGCTTTTTACAATTTCCATGAATTCGTGGACTATTTCGCTTACCGCCCTTAGTTCAAATATGTATAAGAATCCTTCCTCCAGGAAGATGACTGAAAACATTTGAAAGCTGATTTCAGGGGTTGTTACCTTGGAATGAATCTGAATTGAAGGCCTTTTGTTTACATTTGCTATCTCAGAGGATACTATCTCTGCCCCATCATCCCTTAAGCTTGCTTCAACAACTTCCTTAAAGATGTCTAATGACTCTAGCTCTGATGGGAATGCAATTACATTCAATAGGCTGCCGTCCTCATAGCTTAATGTAGCAATGCAGTCAGGATTGTTTTCCAATGGAATTGCTTCCAATTCCCATTTGTCATTATATTTAAAGGATAACTTTTCATTAGAGCAAGTGTTTAAATCAGTCATTTGTCCACCTAAAAAATAATTTATAAATTTTATAAAACTTTTATAAAATATATTATTAGTGATTTTGATATATAAACTTAATTAAATCGCCTATGGAGAGATTTGATTAGGGATTTAATTAAACTATTTATAAAAAGAAATTAAATATTATAGTAGATAAGAATAATATTCCACCATATTAAAAGTAAAAAGCCACTTAAAAAGTATTAAAGTTGATTATAATGAGTGATAAAGAGGTTTATGGCATAGTATTGTCTCAAAAGTTAACAAAGGACAATGTAAATATGGGAGTTGTCATGGGGACCGAGAAATTTACATTGAAAAGGATAGAGCTTAATGAAGATGTGAGATTAAAGCCCCAAGATAAGATTCTGATTACAAAAGACAGCGAAGAACTTAAAAAGACCGATCAAAAATTAAGCTATGATGACTTAAGCAATGAAGAACAGATCGAAGCTGAAAAAGCAATTCATAGCATTGTGATTGCCAATGAAAACAAGTATGTAGGATTTTTCAATAAGCAAAGCAAGGACGGAACTCAGCTTCACTTATTGGAAGGCATCAGCCGAAAGAACTCAATGAAAATCATTGAAGAAAAGGAATTGAATGGCGACTTTGAAAGCTTTGAGGACATTGACAATAGAATCAGCTTCATTGACGACAGCGAAGACCTAATTGCAAAAAGAGTATTATATGAATTAAGCGAACTTAATAAGGTAAAAAAAGGAAGACCTACTTATTTATTTGCAAGTGTTAAAAGGTCATCTAAAAAGGAAGTTCTTGAATTGGATGAATTTGAGGATGATGACAGTTTCTTTATTGAAAAGTTAAAAAGAGAGGGCTTAGTTGAACAAGAGGGAAAAAGAATTAGATAATTTAAAAAGAAGCAAAATTAAGAATAAATTAATGATTGAAATTAAAAAAAATAGATAAACAGTTGGAATGACCCAACTAGAAACAAAATAGTTGGATTGGCCCAACTAGAGAAAAAAATTTTGGTCCAGCTTTTGCTAGCCGAAGGCTAGTAAAAGGTGGAATTTTGGTCCAGCTTTTGCTAGCCGAAGGCTAGTAAAAGGTGGAATTTTGGTCCAGCTTTTGCTAGCCGAAGGCTAGTAAAAGGTGGAATTTTGGTCCAGCTTTTGCTGGCCGAAGGCCAGTAAAAGGTGGAGTTAGTTTACCTTATACCTAGTAATCGCCGCTATACCACCAAATGCTCTATATAACTGCATACCTTCATCGGTTTCAGTTGAAATGATTTCCACTTCAGTGCCTAAGTCTTCAGCAATATTTGAAAGGTCTTCAATAAGATCCTCTTCTTTTGTGATTTTCATCTTATCATTACACTGAGGACAGGTTAGATCCTCTACTTTTTGACCTTCCTTTTGGGTTACTTCAGCATGGAATCCACAAGCCTGACAATCTAAGGTTAATCTTTTTGATTTAAGGTCTTCAGAGAGAAGAAGAATATCTACAGCACCTATTTGGAGGTTTGTTCTAACTTCCTTTTCACCATAGGAATAAAGGCCGTTGTCATCTCTAAGTTCCTTAAAGAATCTTTGGACAAGTTTTTTCTCTTTTATAACACCTAACTCTTCCAATGCACCTGAAGCCTTATCAATGGTTTCCCTAATACCAAATTCTCCAGTGTAGGAAGTGTCTACAGTTGTGATGACTTTGTCCTTAAGCTCATAATGCATATAGTCTCCATTGTAGAAATCCTCTTTAGTGTATCCAGGACCTCCAAGAACGATTCCCTTCAATTCATCCTTGATTGGAAGGAAGTCGTCATCCATATGCTGGCCGATTCTCTTTAAGAACTCATGAGCCAATTGTTCGATGACCCTGTCGAACCTTCTTTGTGATTGTCCCCCTGCCTTATGCTTACCTGGAACACCACTGGTTAAGTGAGCGGTAATCTTAATTCTTTTACCTTTTAAAGTTGCTATGGTTGCTTCGTTTCTGTCGATAACTGCAATACCATAGACTTCCTTTGAAGCAATCATGTCTTCCAAAGGCTCTAGGAAGAATGTGCTGTCACAGATGTACCAATAGGTTTGAACAGGCTCCGGCGGTTCGATTACTACAGTTTCCATCTTTTCAGTGCCGGGACCGCCTTTAGGAATCATTCCCACAAAGAGCACAAAACCGTTAGGGAGATCCTTGTTTTCATTTGTAATCATACGGATTCTTTGCATGATTACTTCAATAGCTGATTGAACGTTTTTACGTGTGGATTTGCTTTTGATGTTAGCGCTTTGTCCTAATTCGTCTCTCATCTGCTTAATGATATCACTTAATTGCTTTTCTGGAGGAACATACATTGAAACAAGTTCTGTTCCTTTTCCTTTCTTTTCTGCGAGTTCTTTTAATGTCTTCTTAAACTCATATAATTCCTTTGAGGATACCTCACTCATTTATAACACCTGATAAAATTGATAAATAATTGAATAATTTAGCCGATTGGCTTTTATAAGAATGATTGTTAATCGTTGAAATAAATAGAATCATTTCCTGATAAAATAATAAAAAATCGTTAACTGTTTGAAATAATTAATTCATTTCATATATTACAAATAATGTAAAGTTTATAACATATATTATATATGGCATTACTCATTTATAAAACTAGTGATGAAATTGGGGCTGAACTGTGAAAAAATAATGAGAAATCAAGAAAAAACTATTGATGAAAGAGATTAAAATATAAAAAATAATGGAAAATAGAAAAAAAGAAAAAAGCAGTTGGATTGACCCAACTAGAGAAAAAAATTTTGGTCCAGCTTTTGCTGGCCGAAGGCCAGTAAAAGGTGGAGGTTGAAATTAGCTTAAAGTCAATTTACCCTTCTTGCTAACAGCAGCAAATGTATTATCTCCTGCAAACTTAACTGTAAAACTATAAGTTCCCTTCTTGTTTAAGGAGACCTTTACAGTAGCTATTCCTTTGGAATTAGTCTTTGCACTATAAGTTTTGCCATTTACAGTGAAACTGATCTTCTTATTAGCAACAACTTTTCCATTAGCAGTCTTAAATGTGGCAGTCAAGCTTTTAGTCTTTGCACTTGCCTTATAAGACTTATTTGAAGTGGCTAATTTAGGAGTCTGGACTTTTACAGTTATCTTAGCTACTTCAAATGCTCCTAAATAATCATTATCTCCTAAGAAACCTATAGCGAATGTGTAGGTTCCCTTATAAGCAAGGTTTATTTGGAGCTTGGCGCTTCCGTTCTCATCTGTTGTCCTGTCGTAGACCCTTCCATTGAAACCTATCTTGATTGGCTTATTAGATAGGGCTGTACCGTTTTCGTCTTTTAAGAAGACTACAAAGTACTTGCCTATTCTTCCGTCCTCTGCTGCTACAGCTGTTGTTGTCATGTTTTTGCAGTCTATTCTTGTAGGGATTCTGTCTGTAAGATTTTCCCTTAGAGTCTCCATGGTATAGACCTTTAAGAGCACTGTCGCATTGTCATCGCTTGCGTCTTTCCATCCGGTTCCATTGTCTATGAATGATACATTGGCCTTGAAATGCATTCTTGATGTGTTTACTATAGGCACTGAATGTGTTTTCATTACTACAGTGAAATTGTCTCCAATCTTTACTTGGATTTGGTTTTCCAGTTTAATTGTATGGAATCCTCTAAATGGAGATTTACCGCTTTGGCTTGTTTTTAAGACGTTGTTTACATAGATTTCTACAGTATAGTCCTCATCTGCATCATTGAAACAGGTTCCAACTGCACTAATGTAATCATCTCCTATTGACTGGTAGCTGTTCTTATAGGAATAGCTATCGCTGTCGTTAACTAGGAATATGTCTCCTCCAATGTCGGTTTGGTAGTTTTTAGTGTAGTTTTCAGTATTTTCAAAGAGATATGCAACTCCGCCATCAATATTGAATACTGTATCGTAGTAGGACACATAGACATATCCATGGTCATAGTTTTCTTCACCATAGCTGTTTTTAATAATCCATGCACCGTCTCCTGGAGGTGTGACTAAGAAATTGCTTGCCGGATAGTTGTCGTCCCATCCTACAACAGCTACAGCGTGGGTTGCATCCCTTCCGTCAGTCTCGTTGCAATAGAATGCTGAAGTGTTTTCATTGAAGTTTGGAGCCTCATTCACAGCATAGAAATCACTGGTTACAGTTCCATACTTCATGATAGTCTGCTTTATTTGGTCAATATCATAGGATATGCTTCTAGGATAGGTGAATGCTGCATCCTGAATGTGAATGGTCTCGTTTGTAGAGATTTGTCTGCTTAATTTTCCAATCATGTCAAAGGTGTCATACTCCTCTGGGAATACTCCCATCCAGGAAAGGGCATAATGCAAAGCAACAATTGTTGATCCAGCCTCTACAATATGGTTGTTTCCATATTTGGAATACTCTGTGGAGAGCTTTTGCATATTCTGCATTGAAAGGCTATAGGTCTTTTGGGTTGACTTAAGCAATGCAGATTCAATCGCTGCGCAGGTGGAGAAGCACCAGCATCCTCCTGAGAAATCCTGATTCTTGAATGGGCTCATCCAGCCCCAGTCTGCAGCTAAAAAGCTTGAAGGAATTGTAGTTACATCTATTGTGTTATTTATTAAATCCAGCTTTAATCCTTCTCCTGTTCCTATAATGATATATGTAGGGTCATAATCCAAATCAACTAATGTGTCATCATTATACTTGTTATCACCTAATATCAGTCCTTCTGTATAGATGCTGCGCAAATATTCATCGTTGTTTTCGAAATAGCTGTTATTTATTTTTATTCGAGATTCATAAGCATATATTGCATCATTTGAGTTATTGACAAATCGGGTGTTATTTATTATCGCCTTTTCGGCAGAGTCAATAAAGAGGGCTCCTCCAAATGATGTATTGTCCTCATTCAATCGGTTGTTGTAAAATACAGTGTCATAAACTAAAATGTCATAATCTGTATAGACATGAACCGCTCCGGCCCCATATCTTGCAGAATTGTTTATGAAGCTGCTGTCTTTAGATTTGAATCCTCCTCCTAAAACAACTATGGCTCCCCCATAGTCGCTGGAGCAATTTAAGAAGCTTGAATTAAGGACAATTAATGATACAGGAGAGGAGTGTCCCCAACTGTTTGAATCATAAAATATGGCTCCGCCGTTTTTAGAGGAAGATATGTTTTTGAAGCTGCAGTTATCTACTATTGCATATACATTATCCAAAAAGGCCATTGCCCCACCTGTTCCATTTGCATGGAGATTCTTGAAGCCAGTATTGTTTATGAGTATGTTTACCATGACGTTGCAGTAGATTGCCGGAGCATACTGGGAGCTCATGTTTTCAAATAGGCATCCGTCAATGGATATGTTATTGTCGTGCTCTGAGAAGATGGCTCCCCTATAGAAATCATTTGAATTGATGAATGTGGAATTAGTTATGAAAACGTTTATGCATTCAATTCCATCATATTCGAATTCATCACCTTCCCACCAATCTGGAAAAACATAATCTCCTCCATCTGGGAAGTCTTCATCGCTTTCATCAGGGTAATCGTCCATGTCTGTGGAATTATCATCCATATCTGTGAAATTGTAATCGGTAGAATTATCATCCATATCTGTGAAATTGTAATCGGTAGAATTATCATCCATATCTGTAGAATCTAAATCCATATCTGTAGAATTTAAATCTGATTCATCAAAAGGAACATCCTCACTTGGAGTCATAGGGCTTTCTTTAGCTGGAATAAATATTGCAGCACCCTTATCTGCAAGGTTTCCATCAAAAATACAGTTAGTTATATTGCTTGAGCCTCCAATGTAAACTGCTCCCCCTTCAATATTGGCCACATTGCCTGTGAATATCAGATCTTCAAGAATGGAGGAATCGTTTATATATGCTGCTCCTCCATATCCTGCAGAGTTATTTATGAATTTTACGGATTTTATTGAAGCATTTCCTTCAACATAGATTGCACCTCCATTATCTGGGGCAAGATTGTTTTCAAATATGCAGTCAGTTATATTGACATTTGTTCCTTTTGCATAGATTGCTCCCCCTTGACTATTGAAACCGTTTATAAACTTGATGTTCTTTAAGACAATATTGTCTGAAGCCAAATAGAATATTCTGGCCTCTCCATTTCCATCGATATAATGGTTGTTTCCGTCGATTGTGATGGAATTGACTTCAATTCCTCCCTGATATTGACTATCATAGGCAGAATCATATTTATAATCATTTTCTAAGATTATTGTATCTCCTGCTGAAGCCTTTGATAGAATATGTGAAAGGTTTGAAAAGGAAGCAATTGATGAATTATTCTCCTTTAAGATTGTTTTAGTGTTTTTTATATTTTCATTGATTTTATTGTCTAAATCTTCATCTAGATAAAAGTTAGAATTATCTGAATTAGAATCATCTAGATTAAAGTTATTGGAATTATCTGAATTAGAATTAGCTAAATTAAATTGATTATCATCTAAATAAAGATTATTATTAGAATTGTCTAAATTGATAAGCCCTGCAGAATCATCTGATAAGATTGTTTCATCTGTTGAATCTGCAGATGCACTTGCTGAAGAAATAGACAATATTAAAATAAATGTTAAAATTATTATTATTTTTTTATTCAACATCATTTATCCTCCAAGATAAACTTTTATTTGTTCAATATCTAATATAAAGATTATACTAAAAGTTAAATAGAAAACTATATAAAAAGGAAAACTATATAAAAAGGAAAACTATATAAAAGGATTTTAAAAGAGAAAAGTAGTCAAAGAAAATAATAAAAATTATTATTAATAAAGGACTATAATTATATAACAAGATATTAAAAAAGTATTAAAAAGATATTAAAAAAATATTAAAAAAATATTAAAAAGATTTAAAAAGATTAACTGTTTTTAAGACAAGTGCAAATTGGAGTTAAAGAATGACAAAACTTATAAAAAGAGAAGTTAAAAGGGAATATAACGAGGAAAGTCCTCTAAAGCTTAAGATAGCTAATGCCATCTCTACTTTTACAAATCCTCCGATTATTTGTATTCCTTTGTTTTTATTGATTTCATTTGTGCTTGCATCTAACGGAAATCCGTTTTCAAGTAGTTTCAGCTTTGACTGGATGCTATTTGCCAAATGCGAGATCATTTCACTTGTATTTGCATCTGTCCTTCCTATGGCAATCATAATCTACTGGGCAAAGAAGCTGAATACAGATAAGGACATCTCAAATCGTGAAGATCGCTTCATTCCCCTTATCGTAGGGGTGTTGTCCTACCTGATTGGCTTTGTAATATCATTTTTCTTCGAATTGCCAAACTTCCTGACAATTCTTCTCTTATGTTATGCAGTAAACACATTCATTGTCATGCTCATTACAAGCCTATGGAAAATAAGCATACATACAACAGGATTAAGCGGACCTGTAGCTGCCCTAATCATGCTTCTTGGACCTATTGGTGCATTATTTGGACTTTTATATCCTGTCCTAATCTGGAGCAGGGTCACCCTTAAAAAGCATACAATGGCTCAGGCAATAGCGGGAGGAATATTCGGATTCGTATTCACTGTTGGTGAAAGCTATCTTTATATGCGCCTGTTTAAAATGAGCGTTCCAGGCCTTGTGCCGTTAGCGGAATGCTTCTGGATCATATTTGCCCTTGTTGCCTGCCCTATAGTTCTTGGAATATGCGGGCTTTTGGAAAAAAGAGGAATCGAATCAGTTATAAGGGCAAAGCTATTCCACCTATTGGCTTTCATCGGATTTGCAGCATTCTACTTCTACGGACCCTCTAGCGCAGTCTTGATTCTTATATTAAGCGCTATAGTAAGCGTTTTAGTAACAATATTTGCAGGAGATACATTCTCATGGTATAAGGGAATCAGCAGAGGACTTGAAAGGGAAAACCTATCAATAGTGCTCTCACTTGCTTGCGGTCTGATTTGGATATATGTGGCAATGAATTACTTCAATATAGAAAGTGCAATAATCGCTACAATAATTGTGGCCTTTGTAGGAGCAATAGCAGAGCCTGTGGCAATCAAATATGCGAGATATAAGTTCCCTATGAAGTCTTTGCTTGGAAATGATGGAAATAAGTCAATAGAAAGCTCTGTGGTGGCATTGATTGTTACAATGATTATTCTTCTATTGTTTACTCAAAACGTATTTGTTTCTATAGCTGTAGGGCTTCTAGTCTGTCTGATTGAGACATTCGTTCCAAAGGAATTGGAGAATCTGGTTATTCCAGTTGCTTGTGCAATTATACTTGGCTTTTTGCTTCATTATTAAATAGATAATTGAAATGCCAATTTATTTTTCATTTAACTAATTTTTAGTGCAGTACATAAAACAATTATGATTCAGCATATAACCTAAAGAGCTAGTCACAGAACCTAAATCGCTAATTCCTGGAAATAGAGTCTCTCCAACATAATGCTCAATCGGTGAAAAGCTAGCCGAACAAGCCAAATAAAAGGCTTTAACAGCATCTTCATCGCCATAAGCCTCACGGCCAAAATGAAAATCACTTCCCGGGTAAGATATGTCCTTTTATATTATCATGAACGCTCATGACCATAGGGCTGACACGTGTCCAATTGACATTATAACGCTCCCCTGCAGCATCAGCAACAAGATCATCCATATAGATAACCAACAAACCCTCAAGAAAACTACCATAAGCAGCATTCATAGGGCCATTGGCATAAACCAAACAATAATAAACCCACTAAAAAAATACAAATTATTAACTTATACATATAAACCTCCATCTAAGCTCTTTATATAATTTTCTTTAAGAAAATCATAACAAAAATTTAAAGCATAATCAATTGATAAAACTCTTAATGATTTTCTTATATTTTCAATTACTGTTGTTCCAAATTCTTGTTCTATTAAGTATTCTCCACAGTTACTGAATGCACCATTTTCAACTTTTTGAATATATGTTTTAGAACTAATTGTATGAAAAGTGGTGTATGCACCTCTTTGGTCACTTGCAAATGCCGCTTTAGATATGGAAATCTGAACCGATTTACCTCCTACAGTCCTTAATGTAGATTTCGCAGCAGCTGCACTATACCCTCCCCCAATGAGATTTAAACTCATTGAAAAGCCAAAATCGGCTAAATTTTCATCAGTTAGATTAGAATAGAAATTGCCCGTGTCTGTCATGCCAAATAAACCAGAGCCATAAGCAGTGCAAATTGTACCTACACCCATTAAAGCCAAACCTACAGGCAAACCAACACCTGTACAAGTAGCAATCATGCCTGCTTCAAAAAATATGCCTCCAGCAACACTAGCTAATACTCCCATCTTTTGAATTTATAATTAATCCTATTATATGATAGAAAAATCCAAAAATTTCTAATTCAAAATACAGTATTGTGCTTTAAAATGAATTATAAAGAAATTTTTTCTAAAAATTATGCTATTTTCCAACATTCATTAACAAATTTAACCATAACTATTAATTAAGCCCAAATTTCTTTTTTTTTGAATTCCGATGAAATTTTGATATATTAAAACCTTTTTAATATTAATACAAGTAATAATATAAAAAAAGATATTAAAAGTAATTTTTTATTTGTACCTCCCATATATTTAGCTGCAGCATAACGATCATATAAACTTACAATAACTGCCAAAATCAGTAAAACAATTATTAAAATAGATTTTAAATGCATTTAAACACCTTACTTTATTAAAAGATTATTTCTTTCTTCCCATATACAATCTTGCATTAAAGAATCTAAAATATTCCTACATCCTTTTAAAATAAAGATTTTTTTAGAAGGATTTTGAGAATTTACCATTCGATTAATCACATATCTACTTACAGTATTACTTGAACCTTCATATGCAACATATTTAGTAGAAATAGTTGTTGTATAAAATCCTTTTGAGTCTATTACAGCATTTTTACTTGCAATTTGTATAACTTCAGACCCTGTAGCTTTAAAAGCAGAAGAAGATGCTAAACCCCCAATACCTCCACTAATAAGATTACAGGACATTGAAAATCCGAAATTGGCCTGATTTTCAAGAGTGGTGTTGAAGTAAATCCCATCATTGTCATTATAATCTATTAATCCTGAGCTATATGCTGTGCATATTGTTCCAGCACCCATTAAAGCCAAGCCTACAGGGGCCCCTACACCTGTACATGTAGCTATCATTCCAGCCTCAAATAATAAGCCCCCTACAACACCGCTTAAAAACTTAGGATTAGACAGGTATTCATCTAAAACATAAGATCCAATATTCTCCAAAGAAGAAACTAATACTCCAACTAAAGGAACAATGGCATTAAAAGATTCCTCCAAACCAATAGATTCTATTAGAATATTTACTTCGGACAATAAAGCACAGGTAAACAAATCAGATAGAATATTGAATCCATAACAAACCTTTAACATGTCTTGTGTGGAAACATTCAAAGCACAAATATCCACATCCAATCCATTTAAATAATCCCAAATCAAATCACAATTATCTATCAGCTCCTCCCCTAATGTAAAAGCCCATTCTGTCTGTTGATTACTGTAGCAATAAGCATCATTGCCAAGTATGGAGGCATCCATCAAGATTCCAGTCAATTTATCAAAGCACAAATAATAAATCTCATCAGATTCATTAGGACAGATATAAATGAAACGACCTTCATCAACAATAGAAAGACATTCACCATCAGCTAAAAGACGGCCCAAATCAACTGTAACACCATACCCTATACGGTCTGGGAATAAAGTTTGGTGAACATAATGTTCAATGGAAGAGAAAACACTTGAACAAGCGAAATAAAAGCTCTTGATTATATTCTCATCATCACATAAAAGCTTACGGCCAAAATAAAAATCAGACTCTCCGCTCATGACTAGCCTGCCATGGTCATCTCTAACACTCATAACCATAGGACTGACCCTTTCCCAAGAGGCATTATATCTTGAAGAAACAAGATCTGCCACCAAATCATCCATATAGATAACCAACAAACCTTCAAGAAAGCTGCCATATGCCGCTTTCATAAAACCATTGGAATAAACCAGACTGCCATTAACATCAGTACGATTTTTCTCACTTAAATAATGATTTAAAACACTGCCATTAACTTTATCATTTGCAAAAGTAAAAGTCATCAAGCCATCATAAGTGCCATTAGTTAAATTACCATAATTAGTTGAATAAGCCCAATCAATACTGCCATTCCCATAATTATGATAATAAGTAAAAATATCCGTACTATTGTCCGAGTTATTACCTATAAAATGTTGATAAGAACCATCAACATACATAATAGGTGCCTTCCACGAGCCAATTACCATACCTCCGGAATAAGCTAATGTATTATTATTTATATTATTTAAATTTATTATCTCATTATCATTTCCATAATAATGAGCAGAAACGCAAACAGAATCATTGAAAGATTTATGATGATTTTTAATAAAAATCACATCCTCATCTGACAAGTTATAGGAGTTCTGTATTAAATTCCATAATGCATCATTAAAAGTAATATTATGATCGTTTAACAGTTGATTCTTCCTTTCAGGACTTAAACATCCCCAATTAACATTACTATAAATGTATTGAACATCATTAAGATCAGTAGTATTATACTCCAAAGAAAGATAAACATACACAACTGCCTTAGCCCAATTTAAACGACTATAATACCAATCATTATATAACAATATTGCATCAAAAACATTGCTTGAGATATTATTTAAATTATTCCTATAAAATGAACTCTCCACAACTGATGTGGAAACAATATCCCCATCAACAATCAAGTCCAATTCAGATTTAAAATCACCAATATTTCTCCAAACATAACTGACCCAATCGACATCATGATCTAAAATAACATCAAAAGTAAAATAAGATCCATTTTCGTTCGCAACAAAATTATCCAAATTTCCGCTATTATTGCTTATGAAACCTGTAGTGTTTATATAAAACCTTACCGAAGAGGAAAAACTGGAATAATTTAAAGTTTGAATCTCATCATCCAAACTAATAATAACATTATTAACCTGATTTACACATGAAGTTTTATATAATGCTTGACCAGATTCAATAGCAATCCAATGAGGATAAGGCCCCGTTTTCATATCAACAAACTTAACATTTACCCCATCAATAAACTCTCCCACATACTCCTTTAAATTATTCCAATTTAAATCAACAACACAAGAAACATTATCTATAAAATTATTTCTTAATTCAAAATAGGATTTGTAATTTTTTAAAATTATGTAACTACTATAGTCAATATTGTCTGTTTGAAGACAAATATCAAATCCATAATCCTCGCTTACAGAAAGATTATTATGACCCCACCAATTATTACAAGCATTAATTGGACCTCCAGATGCATAAAGGCCGAAAGCACTATTATTATAAAAACGATTAAAATTTACAGTCAAGTTTGAATAATCTCCATAAATTCCATAAACATTATTAACAATATTATTATACATTAATGTATTATCGTCTCCAAAACAACAAACCGCATAAGAATTAAAACTTAAATTATTATAAACTACGGAATTATTGTTTCCGTTAATTTTTAAACCATAATTAGAACCTATGAAAACATTGCCACTAATAATAGAATTCAAAGAAGATTCTAAGCATATTCCACATCGTGAATGATTAAAAATATTATCTTTAATTAGATAAGTATTCTCTCCACCATATATAGGAGACAAATAAATGAATGAAATTGACAAACCATAAGAAGAAAAATTATTGTTCATAATAACATTATTATAACCACTTAAGGAAGACCAAATACCATATTCAACAACGGAAAATCTATTGTTCATTATAACACAATTAGAAACACCTGCTAAAATAACAGAATGCATAGAACTTCCATCAAAATCAAAACCCTCAATAACAGAATTATTGCTATGAATAACTATATTCGGCTGACTCCAAGTAAAATTATTTAGACATGAAGAGCGCAAATAGACACTTTTATTCAAATCACAAGCTCCAGATAAATCCTTATTAACTTCAATAACATCACCATTTATAGTGTCCATATCATCAATAGCATCTTGTACACTATCAAAATATTTTCCACTATTCAAATTAGCCACATAATTTCCATGGAAATAATTCACACAAACAATAGAACTATTATGTCCAAATCTATCAACACCATAGAACTGTAATTTTGTTAGGCCATAATTACTGGTAATATGTATTGGGCCAGTATAAATAGCACTTAGATTATTAGGCAAGCTACCGTCCAAAGTGTAATATATGACAGGATTCTTATCTACAATATCCAAACTTGTTAAATTAACATCTAAAGAACGTTTATAAAACCCAGATCCATTGCTTGCCCAAACTAAAGGAGCACTACCATCAATAATAAAATTATTATAAACAATAGAACTATTGAAACCATTTAAAGAATAGTAAGAACAGACAGACCAATTGCCTTCTGTTAAATTGAAACAGATATTGTCTTCTCCAGTATACCAAGTGGTTCCATTATCCAAACTAGAATATAAAATTCCTCCAGAAATATTAGAGGACACATTAATTAGCAAATAAGAGACATTATAAAAACCGCTGCTTACATTAACATTAGGAGATGGCGGATTAAGGACAACTACGCTAACTGTTTTTGAAGCGTTCTGATAATAATTCTGATTAAAATTAAAACAGACATTATAGATTCCTGGAATCTCTCTAAAATCATAATAGATGTTGCCTGCACTGTCTGTTGTGCGGGTAATGTTCTTATTGGCATAAGAAATATGAACAGTTCTATTTGCAAGAGGAGTGTTATTTTCTCCTTTAAGAGATGCAGACAGATGAATGGTATTGCCATAATAGTCTGTTGCACCATTAGCTGATATGATTGATGGATAGAACTTTATGTTAACATTTACCGTTTTTGAGCTGAATGCATAGCCTGTGGCATTAAATGTGATTGTCACATTGAAATTGCCAGTGCATCCGTTAAGATTGTAGCTTGCTTGGCCGTTGGCATTGGTTATGATGTTAGTTATGTTGCCTGATCTGTTAAATACTAAAGTCTTATTGATTATAGGATTATTGTTGCTGTCTTTTAGGCTTGCAAGAATATGTGGGGACTCGTTGACATAAGCAAGCAGATTGTTGGCAATGATGCTATTGGAAATAGGGTTTACAGTTACTGTCACTGTTTTTATAGCTGATTGGTAATGACTTTCGCTGAACTGGACTGTAAACTGATAAGTGCCGGGATTTAAATGAATCATTAAGCTGGTTTGACCGCTATTATTAGTGGTGTAATTATAATTTACATTGCCTAAGGTATAAATGATTGTCTTATTGGCTAAAGGATTGTTATTGCCATCGGTTAGAGTGGCGGCTAGATGACTGCCGTCCATATAGATCATATTTAGATTGCTTACTGCAAGATTGGTTGCTATCTCATTAACAGTGACTGTAACTGATTTGCTTGATGTTTGATATGATGGGTGGGAGAATGTGATATTTACGTTAAATGTGGCTGGAATCATATTCAATGTTAGAGTTGCCCTTCCGTTGGCATCTGTAGTTCTGTTATAGCTGTTTGTTTCCATTTTGAAATTGACTGTCTTGTTGGCTATTGGGTTGCCGTGGGCGTCCTTTAGTGTTGCGATTAGGCTGCTGCCGTCTTGATATGTCATGTTTAGATTGCTTGCGGTGATGCTGGTTGGCATCTTATTGACTGTGACTGTGACTGTTTTTGAGGCATTTTGATAATAGTTTTGGTTAAAACTGAAATTGACATTGTAAGTGCCTACGTTTTCGTTAAAGTCATAATAGACATTTCCTGCGCTGTTTGTGGTTCGGGTTATGTTCTTATTGCCGTATGTAATTTTAATATTCTTGTTTGCTAGAGGGGTGTTGTTTTCTCCTTTTAGGCAAGCTGAGAGCTGTACTGTGTCTGTAAAGTATGTTGTGGCACCATTGGCAGTGATTGTGGATGGCCAGAATTTTATGTTTACGCTTACTGTCTTTGACGTTATGGCATAACCGGTTGTATTGAATGTGATTTTTACATTGAAATTGCCTGTGCAGCCATTCAGGTTGTATGTGGCTTGGCCATTAGCATTGGTTAAGATGTTTGTTAGCGTGCCTGTTCTGTTAAATGTCAGATTCTTATTTGATAAGGGATTGTTGTTTGCATCCTTTAAGGTTGCGACTATAGTTGGTGATTCGTTGACATATGCCACTAGGTTGCTGGCGATTATGCTGTTGGAGATAGGGTTTACTGTTACTGTTACTGATTTGCTTGATGTTTGATATGATGGGTGGGAGAATGTGATATTTACATTAAATGTGGCTGGAATCATATTCAATGCTAGAGTTGCCCTTCCGTTGGCATCTGTAGTTCTGTTATAGTTGTTTGTTTCCATTTTGAAATTGACTGTCTTGTTGGCTATTGGGTTGCCGTGGCTGTCCTTTAGTGTTGCGATTAGGCTGCTGCCGTCTTGATATGTAATGTTTAGATTGCTTGCAGTGATGCTGGTTGGCATCTTATTGACTGTGACTGTGACTGTTTTTGAAGCATTTTGGTAATAGTTCTCTTTAAAGCTAAAGTTTACATTGTAAGTGCCTACATTTTCGTTAAAGTCATAATAGACATTTCCTGCGCTGTTTGTGGTTCGAGTTATGTTCTTATTGGCATATGTGATTTTGACATTCTTGTTTGCTAGAGGGGTGTTGTTTTCTCCTTTTAGGCAAGCTGAGAGCTGTACTGTGTCTGTAAAGTATGTTGTGGCACCATTGGCAGTGATTGTGGATGGCCAGAATTTTATGTTTACATTTACTGTTTTACTGCTGAATGCGTAGCCGGTTGTATTGAATGTGATTTTTATGTTGAAATTGCCTGTGCAGCCGTTTAGGTTGTATGTGGCTTGGCCGTTGGCATTGGTTAAGATGTTTGTTAGTGTGCCTGTTCTGTTAAATGTCAGATTCTTATTTGATAAAGGGTTGTTGTTTGCGTCCTTTAAGGTTGCGACTATAGTTGGTGATTCGTTGACATATGCCACTAGGTTGCTGGCGATTATGCTGTTGGGTATGCCGTTGACTGTTACTGTGGCTGTTTTATTGGAGTTTTGGTAATAGTTTTCGTTGAAATAGATATTGAATTGGTAAGTTCCAGGGTTTATGTTGATTATTAGGGATGTTTGACCGTTATTATTGGTAGTTCGGTTATATATGGTGTTGTTTAGTTTGTAATGGATTGTTTTGTTTGATAATGGGTTGTTATGGGCGTCCTTTAATGTGGCGTTTAGGTAGCTGCCGTCTCCATAGGTCATGTTTAGGTTGCTTGCGCTTATGCTGGTAGGCATGCTTAAGACTGTGACGGTTACGTTTTTGCTGGATGTTATGTATCTTGGGTGGGTGAAGCTTATTTTTACGGAGAAGTTTCCTGGGATCATATTTAGTGCTAGTGTGGCTTTTCCGTTTGTGTTGGTGGTGCGGTTATAGTTGTTTGATCCCATTTTGAATGTTACTGTCATGTTGGATAGGGGGTTGCCATGTGTGTCCTTTAATGTGGCGATTAGGCTGCTTGAATTGTGATAGTATTTCACCAGGTTGCTTGCTGTGATGCTTGTGGGCATCTTTAGGACTGTGACGTTGACATTTTTGCTGCTTGGGGAATATGAGGAGTCTCCTAGGAATCTGATTGTGAAAGTATAGACGCCAGGCATTAGGTTGATTGTTAGGGAGCATCTGCCTGATGAGTTGGTGGTGCGTATGTATGAAGCGCTGCCTACTGTGAAATTGATTGTTTTTCCGGAGAGGTAATTGCCGTTGGAGTCTTTCAAGCCGACATTTAGTTGGCTGGCATTGAGATAATATTTAACTAGGTTGCTTGCGACAATGGTGGTGGCAATCTTGCTGCCTTTTGCTCCATCTTCCTTTGAATTATCTGAAAATAGGCTGTCGTCGACATGTGTTAGGTTAATCCAGTCCAAGTTTTCATGACCAGGTCCGATTACATCTTCATCAGACACTATGTCGCGGTCATAAAATACACGTTGTGAAGATGGGGCGGCGGTCTTGTTTTCCTTTAAAGAAGAAGTGTTTTTATTGTTTTTATTGTTTTTTGATGATGTGGAAATAGAAGGTGAAGATGAATCCTTTTTGCTAGTAAGGGCAAATGAAGAATTCTTTTTATTATTGGCAATTGGAGAGGAGTCAATTTCACCATCAACAACCACAGAAGAGCCTCCATTAAAGTCTCCTTCACTAAGAAAACCTGAATAATCCCCATTAACAGAATCTAAATCAGAATAATATGTATCATTGAAAGCTAAATCATCAACTGCAAAAACACAATTAATTGAACAAGAAATAAAAACTAAAATAAAAAGACAAATAAAAACTCTACCAATCTTAAGTTTATTTAAACTCACTGAAAACACCTAAAAAAATATTATTAAAACAAAATGATACTTCTAAATTTATAATTTTAATATATAACTTATTTATAAAAAATTTTTTGCTTATATAAAATCTAATAAATACATTTTCAAAAAATAATTAAATATAATACTTAACACCCCAAAAAATTTTTATATTTATTTAATTGAAAAAATAAAAAAATATTAAAAAATA
Organism: Methanobrevibacter ruminantium M1; assembly: GCF_000024185.1. NCBI lineage: Archaea > Methanobacteriati > Methanobacteriota > Methanobacteria > Methanobacteriales > Methanobacteriaceae > Methanobrevibacter > Methanobrevibacter ruminantium. The sequence continues at coordinate 938,636 of NC_013790.1, read as the reverse complement.
GTTTTCTAGCTTTAAAAAAAAATTAAGAAAATTTAAAAAATGAAATAATATAAATTAACTTTAAAATTAAAAAATAGGGAATTTAAAAGTAAATTTAAATAAAATAAAAAAGATAAATAAATATAATAAACGAGATTAATCAAATTAATTGATTTTATCTTAAAAAGGATATTTTAATTAAAGGTGAATATATGAGAATTGTAGTGGCTATTGGCGGATCCATACTATTAAAGACTTATGATGCACAAAGATTTCAAGAGTATTCAGACATTCTAAAGGACTTAAGCAATGAACATGAGATATTCATTGTAGTAGGGGGAGGAAAACCTGCAAGGGAGTATATTGGAGTTGCACGTGATCTTGGAGCCGGAGAGGCAAAATGCGATGACCTTGGAATAGAAGTCACAAGAGTCAATGCTAAGCTTCTATTGCTTGCTCTTGGAGACTATGCTTATCAAAAGGTTCCTCATAACTTTAATGAAGCTCAGGAATACTCTGCAAGCGGAAAGATAGTTGTTATGGGAGGAACCGAACCTGCACACAGTACAGATGCAGTATCTGCAATATTAGCCGAATTCGTTCAAGCCGACATGCTTATCAACCTAACTTCAGTTGACGGAATGTATACCAAGGACCCTAATAAATTCGATGATGCAGAGCTCATTTCAGAGATTACAGCTACAGACATGATGGATTTCATTAGAAACCAGGATGTAAAGGCCGGAACATATGAATTCTTTGACTTTACTGCAATTCAAATGATAAAGCGTTCCAATCTAGAGACTGTAATAGCCAATGGATTCGAACCTCAAAACCTAATCAAAGCGATTAATGGTGAAAAGATAGGAACAAGAGTCATATCTGATTAGATAAAAAAATAAGTTCGTTTTTTATAAATGAACTTAAAATATTTATTTTTAACTTAAAGAAAAATTATTTGTCTTTTTTTTAATTATCTTAATTTTTATTGTTTAAATTAACTTATTTATATTTGCTTATATTAATTTATATTAGTTTATATTAGTTTATATTATCCTATATTAACTTATATTAATTAATATTATTTATTTACTTAATTAAACTTATTTTAGTGATTGAAATGACCGGATTAATTGACATAGGCCTTAATTTGATGCACAGATCATTTGATAAAAACAGGGAAGAGATTATCAATAATGCAATATCCAATGGAGTGAGCCAGTTTGTAATAACTGGAACAAGCGTTAAATCAAGCAAGATTGCCTTAAACTATGCAAAGGATGAGAAATGGAATGGAATACTCTTTTCAACTGCAGGGGTACACCCTCATGATGCAAAGACCTGCAATGAGAAAACCCTTGATGCATTGAAGGAATTTGCTAAAAACGATTGCGTTGTAGCCATTGGAGAATGTGGACTTGACTATAACAGAAACTACTCTCCACAGGATGTTCAAAGGGAATGGTTTGAAAATCAGGTGAAATTAGCCCAAGAGCTTGACATGCCATTGTTTCTCCATGAAAGGGAAGCCCATGAGGATATGGTTAAGATTTTATCAAAATATCCTGAGATGTGCGAGAAGGCTTGCGTTCACTGCTTTACCGGAACAAAGGAAGAGGCAGAAAAGTACCTTGAATTGGGATGTTATATTGGAGTTACCGGCTGGATCTGCGATGAGAGAAGAGGACAGTCACTTCAGGAAGCTGTTACAGTCATTCCACCTGAAAAGATGATGATTGAGACTGATGCTCCGTTTCTTATTCCAAGGAACTTTCCAAAAAAGCCTAAATCAAATAAGAACAAGCCGGAATATTTGCCTCATATCCTAAATACAATTGCAGAGTATAAGGAATGTGATAGCGCAGAGCTAGGTGAGGCTGTAAGCAAGACAACAAGAGAGTTTTTCAAGATATGAACTAAATAAAACTTATCATATCAGAAAAGACTTTTTTAAGATTTATATCAAAATCAACATTTATATAATATTAAACAAATAATAGAATAATGTATTAATAATTATTAAAAATTAAATAAATTTACAAAAACGAATAAAAAGGTGAAAAAATGGTAGAACCACACAAACATTGTCCAGTATGCGGTAGTCCAATACCAATGAAAGAAAGAGTATGCTCTCCAGACTGTGAGAAAGTATTAGAAATGAATCAGAAAAACATTAGAAAAAGCAGAATCATGTTATTTGCTGTGATTGTTGTCTTTATTCTCGTATGGGCATATTTCATGTTCTTTAAATAAATAATGTGAATAAATTAAACTAAAAGATTTAAATGACTTAAAAGAATTTAAAGATTTATAAATGACTTAAAAAGAATTTAAAGATTTATAAATGACTAAAAACGTATAAAAGGACTAAGACTCAAAAAATAATATCAAAGTTTTATTTTTTTTTAATTATCAATTTAGAGTGATAAAATGTTATTATCTTCTACAAGTACTTTAGAAAGCAAAACCATACTAAAATACCATGGATTGGTTAGCGGCGAATCATTAATCGGTGCCAACATCTATAAGGATCTCTTCTCTGGAGTCAGAGATGTTGTGGAAGGAAGGACTTCAACTTATGCTGAAGAACTTGACAATGCAAGAAATGAAGCAATTGCAACCATGGAAGAAAAGGCTAAGGAATATGGTGCAAATGGAATCATAGGATTGAAAATATCCTATAACAACCTTGGCGGAACCATGGGAAACACCATTTTAGTAACCGTTTATGGAACTGCCGTAACTTATGAAGACTAAAGCTTAAAGCGAGCAAGTAAAGAGACCTATAAGTTTTAAAGATAAAAAAATAAGAAATTCAAGAGTGAATAAATGCCATCTGAAAAAGTGAAAGAATTTAATGAAAGCCTTAAAACAAAGGAAGGAAGAGACAAATTCTTCAAGCAAATATTTTGTATAGCTATTGGAACAGTGGTAGGTGTAGCCACATATGCCTTCTGCTTATACTTTAATCTTGCAATATTCGGATGGAATATTGGATTGGCATTATCCCCTCTCACTGCAGGATACGCTGAAAGCATTCTTGCTAAAAAGATCCTTAATGAGAGCACAGGTGCAATAAGCGCATTCATTCTTTTCATAATTACTGTAGTCTACGGATTCTTCATATCCAACTCTACCTTAGGATTCAATATAATTACAGCAGGAAGCGCAGTGGTAATTATTCAAGCAGCTATGCCTACAGCTACAAACTATCTCCTGCTTGCAGTAGGAGTGGGAATCCTAACTTATGTAACAGGTTTCTTAAAGAAGTTACATTCTGCCTTATATAAGGGATATAAGAAAATATTTAAGAGAGAGCCAAAAAGAGCTGAAAGATACTATCAGAAGCAAGCAAGCCAAGTGCATGCATTCTATGATGAAAATCTGGATATAAATAGTTTAGGAGTTCTTATAATGACACTGGAGTATCCTCCTAAAGAATTAAATATCATAGAGCAAAAGGGAATATATGAAACCAGACATATTTTCGGTTCCAAACAGAAGGAAGATATAAAATCCGGACTTGAAGACTCCTTGGAAGAAGAAGTCATAAATAGAGTAAAGCTTGCAAGAGATAAGACATTAGTTAAATTGATTAAAGAGGTTAAAGCCGACGGATGCAATGGTCTGATGCATTTGCATACCACTTATGAAACCCTAGGGACAGAAAAGGGAGACCACATTGCACAAGTGGTTATGAGAGGAACTGGTATTGTTATTGAAAAAGAGGAAGAGGAATATTAATTTTCCTTTTTAGAAACAATTAATAAATTAAATGGCTGTTAAAGCTATTTAAACTATTTTTTTATTTGATAAAGACTATTAAAAACTAGACTATTTTTATAAGCATAATAAAAAGGATTAAAACTAAAAACTATTTTTTTTACACCTAATTAAAGGTTAAAACAAAAAAACTATTTTTATAAACTAAATATTTAAACTATTTTTATAGACCTAACAAGATGCTAATTGGATCGAATCCAAGCATTTTAATTGCCATATAAATCAAAATTATTGCAAAGATTTGTTTTAATCTTTTCTCAGGCAATTTATAAACTAATTTAGCTCCTATAGTCGCCATCGGAACTGAAAACAATACAATCACTACAAAGTTTATCAAGCTAACATATCCTAAGCAATAAGGCATTGGATTTACTCCAAAACCTGTGTAAATATAAGATATAAGCCCCCCAATGGCTGTAAATGCAATGAATACAGAGGATGTTCCAATAGCTTCAATCAAGCTGAATCCAAACAGTATGCAAAGTGATGGAATCAAAAAGACTCCTCCGCCAACGCCAAGCAATCCAGAGATGATTCCTATGGAAAATCCAACGATACCTCCATTTAACAAATTGAAATCGATTAATGCCTTTTCCCCATCGGACCTGGAGCCAAATAGCATATCCAAAGCTACAAAAATCAATAGACAGGCAAATATCATCTGCAGGATTCTTGTAGGAACCATATTTGCTAAAAGACCTCCGCAGAATCCCCCAATAATTCCAAAAACAGCTAATCTTATTCCTGGTCTGACAATGGACTTGTTCTTCTTCTGATGCTGATAGGCTCCAGAGGACGCCGTTGGAATAATGATGGCAAGGCTGGTTCCAAGAGAGACCATCATGGCAAGGGAAGGGTCAACTCCAACTGAAGTGAATAGGAAAAACTGCAATGGAACCATAAGGAAGCCTCCTCCAACTCCAAGGAGTCCTGAAGCAAATCCTGCAAAGATTCCGATTAAAACCAATCCTATATAAAAACTAAGGGGAAACATCTAATACCTTCCAATAAAAATTTATAAATCATATAATCGATAAAAATTATTATAATAAACTTATTAAAATAAACTTATTAAAATAAACTTACTATAAACTTATATTAATATTGAATTTTATCTTTTAAATAAATATTTAAAAAAAATAGGATGTAAAATCAGAATAGCAAAGGATTTTAGATAAAAGAATTAGAAAATGATTTTTAGATAAAAAAAAACTTATTAAACTATTGAAATGTCTTTTTAATGAGGAGAGTCTTATGAATTTAAAAATAAACAAATATATTCCATTTGGAATAATATTAATCATACTTGGAGGGTCTTTATACTTCTTAAGTGGCATAGACCAATTCATAAGACCATTTACCCAACCTATTCTAATGGGCTCCTCAAAGGGTAAGGACATACTATTCTTTGTTCTATTTGGAATAACAATCATCTTGTCCTCCATTGGAGATAATGAGAGGATTCATAACTATCTTATGAATCTATCAATTCCAGAAAAGCTTAAGGACAAGGACTTTTATTTAAAGCTCTCCTTGATCTTGTTTTTAATAACAGCAATATCAGGATTAGCTGTAGAATTGTACTTAAGAGCATCTCTTGGGCTTAACTGGAATACAATACTTGTAATCATGAATCCTAGCCTTACAAGCACAAGCTTTCTCCATTCCCATTTATATAAATCAATATTTGGAATTATCCTTGGAATCTTCTTAAGCCATATTCCAGCAGGAATCCATACAGGAAGCTCATTAAGTAGCTATGCCCCAAGTGTGATAAGCCTGCTCTTTATATTGATTCCAATAACTTATATTTCTATGGTTCTATCTAATCAAAGGCGAAAGGCAGCTTCTAGAATACTTTTAGCCTTTACAAGCACTCTTGGAATAATCGGATTGATTGACGGAGGCCTCTTTGCAACTCCTGCAATCGGAGGAATCTATGGAATCCTTATATTGATGTACAATGAAGAGATTTTAGATGGAATTTCAGACTTTATAACTGAAAAAGACAAAAGAGATGGAATAAAAGAGAAATTAAATGAGGAATTAAGGGCGATTAAGTCAATCTTTAACAATAAAAATATAAAGAAATATTTGAAGATTGCCTTGCCTCATATTGCATTGATTCTAATAATCATCTTAAGGTTCTCTGTTGCATTCTATGGTGCATGTCCAGATTCTTATGAATTGATTATATCTAATGGCCACGATCTTGATTTAGATGAATATGATACATTAAATATATCAGAAAATGGAGATAGGACTGTTGTTCATCTTTCCAATCAATATAATGAGATGGAACTTTTTAAATGATTTGGCTGTTAGCTTAGATAGAAAATGCGATTGGTATTCATTAAGCTGGAATATCTATTCTTATCTTTAAACACAGCTAAAAACGAATTAAAGCAGATATTATTTTTATCCTGAAAGATTTAGATAAATATAAGTTTTTAAAAAATTAAAAATATTCTTAATAATTAAATATGCTTATGTTTATTCCACTAAATGATTTTTAAATATGTAAATTATGTTTATTCTATCAAAATAATTCTAAATTAATCAAATTAAACTAAAAAGCCCCAAATGACCTTTATCTTCGAGATGATAAAATGAAGCTTAGTATTATCATACCTACATACAATGAAGAGGAATATCTTCCTAAACTGATTGAAAGCATAAGATCTCAAGAGTTTACAGATTATGAAGTCATTGTTGCAGATGCAGACAGCAATGATAACACCAGAGAGATAGCTGAAGCTTACGGATGCATTGTCGTAGATGGAGGGCTTCCAGCAATCGGAAGAAATAGGGGCGCTGCAGTTGCTAAAGGAGAGATACTGCTATTTTTAGACTCTGACTTGGAATTGACCGAACATTATCTTGAAAATGTCATAGAAGAATTTGAAGAGGAAGATTTGGGAATTGCAATCACCCAGATGACCCCCCTCTCCCAAAAGAAAAGGGACATCTATCTTCATAACTTAGCCAATTGGTTTATGATAGCTGTAGAAAACATCAAGCCACATGGTGCAGGATGCTATGGAATCATATCCAGAAAGGAGCTCCACGACGAATGTGGAGGATTTGATGAAAACCTGACATTTGGAGAGGATACAGATTATATTGAAAGAGTGGCTGAGATAAGTCAGTTTAAAGTCCTTAGAAATGCTAAAATAGGAGTTTCCACAAGAAGGCTTGAAGAGGAAGGACTTTATACCCTCCTTAAGCAATATGGAAAAAGCACTGTAAATGATTTTAGGGGCAAAAGAACAAGCGCTGAAGATTTAGGATATGAATTTGGACATGAATCAAGCTCTAAGCTTGAAAGTGGTGTGCAGGAATCAGTTCCAAAACTTGAAAACGGCGTGCAGGAATCAGTTCCAAAACTTGAAAGCAGTGCAGATATAAGTTCTCAAATAGAAGATAACTCTCCAAGTCTTGAAGATGAAATAGACATTGAAAGTGACCACTATCCAATAACTGCTCTTGACAGCACAGATATGGAGAGGATTGCAGAAAAGTCCAAAAACAGAAAGCAAAGTTCATTTAAAAGAAGGCTCAATGAGTTTAAGGACAAGGAATTTGAAACCAACGAGCTTATCGAATATGAGGATGAATCAGGCCATATAAAACATGAGGCAGTTGGCCTTGACAGCCGAAAGAAGATATTCTATTCCATCTGTGGAGAGGGAATGGGACATGCCATCCGAAGCAGCGTTATCCTAGAACATCTAACCAAGCATCATGACGTTTATATATTCTCAAGCGAACGTGCCTATAAGTTCCTATCTGAAAAATTCGACAATGTATATGAGATCGGAGGATTCAATACAGTCTATGAAAACAATGTGGTGCGGACTAAAAAGACATTCTTCAAGGCAATGAAGGCAAATCCTACAAACCTTAAGGAAGGATATAACGTGCTCTATAAGGAATGCAAAAAGGTTAAGCCTAATATAATCATATCCGACTTTGAAAACTACTCCAGCATGCTAAGCAAGCTTATGAACATTCCTCTTATCAGCCTTGACAATATCCATATGATAACCCAATGCGATTATGACTATCCGCCTCACCACAAGGCAGACATGCTTACTGCAAAGGCAGTTACAAAATCATATATATTACGTCCAAAAAGGCATATAATAACCAGTTTCTTCTTCCCACCATTGAAACATCCTAAAATGACTGCCCTTTATCCGCCAGTCCTAAGAAAAGAGATAATGGATTTAGAAAGTGAATCTGGAGACCATGTTCTTGTCTATCAGACTGCAGAGTCTAGCATAAACCTTATGGACGAACTTAAAAAGTTAGATGAAGAGTTCATTGTCTATGGCTTCAACAAGGATGGGACTGATGAGAATCTGACTTATAGAGCCTTCAATGAAGACAAGATCTATGAAGACATGAGAACAGCCAAGGCAATCATAGTAAATGGTGGATTCACCATGATTTCAGAAGCCATTTATCTTAAAAAGCCAATCTACAGCACACCAGCACATAAGAACTTTGAGCAGATTCTAAACGGCTTTTATGTTGAAAAGTTAGGTTATGGAGAGTCACATGAGGACCTTGATGTTAAGAAGATAGAGAAGTTCCTGGATAATCTTGATACCTATCAGAACAACTTGAATAAGGTTGAAAAGTGGGATAATACTGCAATTCTAGAAGATCTTGATTTAAGCATTGAAATGTATGCAAAGAAGAATTATTAATCTAATTCTTATATTTTTTTAAAAGGATAAATAGTTCGTATACTATGAAATGATTAAACCGTAGATAAATTATGATTAGATTAGTGTTTAATTAATAAAATAAGTAAAAATAACACTTTAAAAAATAATTAAGTTAAAAAATAGAAAAAATTAGTTGGTTTGACCCAACTAGTGATAAAAATTTTGGTCAAGGTTTTTGGCCGAAGGCCAAAAAAGCTTGAGCTATAAAGTAACTCCCGTCTCAAGCTGTTCAGTTAGCTCTTTATACCTGTTTCTTATAGTTACTTCAGTTACTCCTGCAACATCAGCAACGTCCCTTTGAGTCTTTCTTTCTCCAAGGAGCACAGATGCAATGTATAATGCAGCTGCTGCTACACCGGTAGGGCCTCTTCCTGAAGTAAGACCTTTTTCCATTGCCTTTTCAATGATTTCAATGGAACGGGATTGAACTTCCCCGGATAAGCCTAATTCACTAGCAAATCTAGGAACATAGTCCACTGGAGATGTTGGAGGCAATTTAATGTGTAATTCTCTTGTCAAGAATCTGTAAGTTCTTCCAACTTCCTTCTTGCTTACCCTTGAAACCTCTGCAATCTCATCTAAAGTACGAGGGACTTTACATTGTCTGCATGCAGCATATAAAGAAGCTGCTACAACACCTTCAATACTTCTACCACGAATGAGCTTGTTTTCAACTGCACTTCTGTAAATAACAGATGCAGCTTCCCTTACGCTTCTTGGAAGACCTAATCTGGAAGAGTCTCTGTCTAACTCACTTAAAGCAAAAGCCAAGTTACGTTCGGTAGCACCGGAAATTCTGATTTTCCTTTGCCATTTTCTTAAACGATACCATTGAGCTCTGTTTCTTGCAGGAATATCTCTACCATAGATGTCCTTATTCCTCCAATCGATCATGGTACTTAATCCTTTATCGTGAATTGTGTAAGTAATTGGAGCGCCTACCCTTGTACGTTTGTCTCTTTGTTCATGGTCAAATGCTCTCCATTCAGGACCCATATCTACTAGGTTGTCGTCTACTACCAAACCACAGTTAGCGCAGGTTACTTCTGCCCTTTCATAGTCTGCAACTAAATCAGTGGATCCACATTGAGGACATACATTAGTTGTTTCAGGTTCAGCATTTTCATCTGCTTGTCTTCTGCTAGCTCTTCTTTTAGAGTTTTCAATATCCTCTTTTGTTAATTGACTTTTTGGACCTGTCGTACTCTCCTCTCCTTTAAAAATTATATTGTACTGCTTTTTGTTTCTTAAAATAAAAAAATAAATTATTTGATTTGAATAAATAAAAAGATAACTTAAAGTTATCTGCGAGATTTTTTATTGGATCTCTTTTTCTTAGATGGTTTAGACTTGTTTTTGCCTTTAGAATATTTGCCTTTTTTAGATTTATTGCTTCTTTTCTTTTTCTTATCTTTTTCCATCTCTCTTTTTGTAGAAACAAAAAGCTTTTCACCTTGTCTACTTTCAAGATCTCTTTTATTTACTGACCTGTAAAGATTAATAGAGATATATGGATTCTTCACTGGGCCAAAGATATTATATACCTTACCTATTTTCTGTTTATCATTAGTAAAAACAAAAGCTCCAGCAGGTGGAGTCTGGCTTGACTTGGCGATAAGCTTTCCAGAATTTGCAAGGTGTGATATATTTCCTAAAAATTTCATAAAATCATCTTAAAAATAAATGGTGTACATAGTAGTATAATGATTTCATAATATATAAATGTTTCGATGCATTTATATATAAAAAATTTCTTTATTAAAAAGCATTTCTAAAAAATCCAAAACACAAATATATTTAAAAAGCAATTTTATTAATTTTTTAAAATAAACAAAATAGAAAAAATAATTAAAAAATTAATAAACTGTTTAATGTCAAATTTGGATAAAATTAAATTAAAATCGTTTTTAGATAATAAAATAAAAAATTATTAGACTGTAAAAATATTTTTTTAAATTTTAAATAATATGAAAAATTTTAATGAAAAATTATCAATATTTAACATTACAATATGATAAATAGTGGTCATATATAAAGGTTTGTAAAAAATCCTAGAATAATTGATAAAAAAAATAGAATAAAGATTGGCAAAGGGATTTGCTCTTTAAAAAATCCGCTATCTTTCCAATCCAATAATTTCAGACAATAATCTGCCTTTTTTAAGCTCCTTAATAATAAAGCTCTCTTTGACCTTTACATTGAATGTTGCCACCATAGTCTCTCCAAAGAGCTCTTGAGGAATCAATACAACACCATTCTCATCTGCAAATACAAAATCACCTGGCTTTATTATGTCTTCACCAATTTCAAGCACTATATCAACCTTTCCAAGCCCTAAAGCCTTACCTGCATTAGGACAATAGTCAAGAGCGTATACTGGATAATCCAAGTCGATTAGAGCATCCATATCCCTTGCATAACCATAAAGAATTGTTCCAGCAATTCCTTTCTCACCTGCACATGTGGAAGCAAGCTCTCCCCAAACAGAGGCCTTATCTCCATAGCTGTAGATGAATAGAACCTCTCCTTGGCTCGCATTGTCCATAGCCATCAAGGAAGTTCCCCAATCGTTTGTATTGGTCTTAGCTGTAAAAACCCTACCATAGACCTTGTTTCTATTCATTGGCTTTAATCCATCAAGTACTCCGCTGCGTCCGGATACAGAGGCATATGCATCGGAAACTTGACATGAAGAGCTTGAATCAAGAATCTTCTTGAGTAAAATGTAATTGGAACTGTCCTTACCCTCCAAATCATCTATTGAAAATTGGTATTTGCTTATGTCAATCTGATCCAGTTCCATTTTTTCTATCTTTGATGGTTTTTTCAATAAATCATTAGGTTTAATCTTTGCCAAAATAACACCTTCCAAGTAAAAATAATCGATAAAAATAAAAATATTTGTTTGAATTAATTAAGTATTTGATACTTAAACTATCTAAAAGATATTTAATAAAATTTTCTAATTGAATTAAAAATAATATTTCAAAACAAGAATTTATATTTTAGAAAACGCTTTAAATAAAGTCTGATTTAAAAATAAGGGATATAAAATAAATATTTCAAAATCATACAACTTTCACATCATCAAATCAATTTCACACTCCCACATCAATTTAACAATCTTAAATCAATTTCACACTCTCACATCAATTTAACAATTTTAAATCAATTTTAGATTAAAATAAGAATTTATAAATCGTTATATCGAAAATAAAGTATAAATATTAGAAATTATATACATTTAGTCAAACGGTAACTCCTAACATGGGAGGTGATATTTTGATTTTTCAGAATAAAGTCTCACATGACCAAAAACAAGACAGGAGGAGAAGTTATGTCTATCCAAATGAAAATTTGGATTGGGATAGTCTTATACTTCATTTATTTGGGGTGTATTTACTGTCTCATTATAATGGCTCTGGCTAAGCTATTATAAAGACATCCTTTTCCTCCTTCATAGATTAAGGGAACCAACCATAATTAGAAGTATTTAGTTTCCAATAATTCCCGTTATTTGAGTTCCGTTTAGCTTCTAATTGTCACATCCCTTAATCTATATTTATGAAAAACTATATATAATATTTTTTGCATAATCATTAATAGAAATTAAAAAAATTCACTATGAATTTTTTAATTCCGACTTAGTTTGTTTTTGGTTTCAATATCCATCGGGATATTGTAAGAGAATCTTACAATAGGATATTGAACGATGATTTAATCTCTAATCTATTGAAAAATAGAATAGAGATTCATAATCAATCGTAAAATATACAAATGCTGTTTTTTATTATTTAAATGAAATTTAAAAACTTTTTCTAATTATCATATAATCATCAATACTTTTTCTATTATTGTCTGATTCCTAACGCTTTTTAATTAAAAAATCAAAGTTTCAGTTTACCATATAAAACTATATGACATAAAAATCTGGAAAAATTAGGCTTATGAAAAAAATATAAAATAGTTTATATACAATGATAAAGATAATATTATGTGGATACTAAAATCATATTTAAAAAATGATATTTACAAATTATTATTCACAATTATTACATTATTATTAAAAATTAAAGGAGAAAGGTAAAAATAAAGATTTCTTAAGATTAAAATTATTCAAAAGCCGATAAAAAGATTATAGACTGAAAACAAAGGAATAATTCTAATAAAAAGAGAAATCTATAGATTAATGATTTAATTAAATAAAATATTAAAGAAGATTTAATTAAACAAAGCAAAGATCTATTATTCTAATAAAATTTACCTGTTTTAAAAAAATAATTCAAATATTTATCGTAAAATTATTTAAAAACCATTTAAATGTTATAAGGCCAAATAAAGCTAAATAGTTTATAAAAATCTAAAAGATGAAACTAGAATTGATTAAATATTTTAATTAATTAAAAAGCGATTTAATATTTAATTAATCAAAAAAGCTATAAGTAATGTTTAAATAACTTAATTTTTAATATATATTTTTATTTAATAAAAATACTAAATATCTTTTTTTCTTATGACTAATAAACTTCAATGAATTAGTTATTTATTTATTGATTTTTTATGCAGTATCTAATTTTAATTAAAATTAAACTCCCTTTGGATTGATTATGTTAATTCCAATCACAATTGGAACTATAAAAACATGAAAAATAATCCAGAAGACTTAGTTTAATAATTTACATTTTAAAAATGTTTTATTCAACATTTTAATTAAAATTTATCAATTAACTTATTAAAATTTACAGTATAATTTAAAAAAAATTATAATCAATTATAATTTATTCATTAATTAAAATTAATTATAATTAAGCTAGTAGTAAATTTGTTATTATGCTAAATCTTAATTAAAATAATTAATTTTAAGCTATTAAAAAAAAATATGGAGTAAAATTAATAATTAGAATCTATAAATAGATTAAATCTAGTATTTTATAAAAAATCCATTATTAAATAATGAGAGATAAGATCTAAAATTCAAATAAATATAATTATTTAAAAAAGACCTTACGCTTGGTCAAATTAATAAATATTAGACCAATTATGCTTAACCTATTATTCAAATAAGGAGAATTATTTATAAAAGAAATCTATTATGATTAAAATAAGATATTAACATGATGACAATTCTACGAATGACTAGCCTTAAATTATCCTAATTAAAGCTCAAAGGAGGCTTAATATGGGAAAAGGAGTAGAATTAACTACAACTAAATATCTTATTCACGCTCAAATTAATGCCAACGGAATCGTAGAAAAGCCTGATGTTGTAGGTGCTGTTTTCGGACAGACCGAAGGGCTTTTAAGTAACGATTTAGACCTTAGGGAACTTCAAAGAACCGGAAGGATAGGAAGAATCCAAGTTATCATTCATTCTAACGGCGGACGTGCAAAAGGTGAAATTGTAATTCCATCCAGCTTAGATAGAATCGAAACCGCTATCCTTGCAGCATCTCTTGAGACCATTAACCGTGTAGGTCCTTGTGAAGCTTCCATAGAAGTTCTTAGGGTAGAAGACGTAAGAGCTGTGAAAAGACAACAAGTTATCAATCGTGCAAAAGAAATTTATATGGGCATGATGGAAACTGTCTCTCCTGAAAGCATGAAAATGATTGAAGAAATCAGAGAATCAATGAGAGTTCATGAGATCTCTGAATTTGGAGAGGAAAGACTTCCAGCAGGTCCAAATGTACATACTTCCGATGCAATCATTGTCGTTGAAGGAAGAAATGACGTTTTAAACTTATTAAAATATGGAATCAAAAACACTGTAGCAGTTGAAGGAGTAAACATTCCAACAAGCGTTGCAGAGCTTACTAAAAAAAGAACTGTTACAGCATTTGTTGATGGAGACCGTGGCGGAGAGTTAATCTTAAAAGAACTCTTGCAAGTGGGAGAAGTAGATTACATTACCAGAGCTCCAAGAGGCAAAGAAGTTGAAGACTTGGAAAAAGAAGAAGTCTTAGTGGCTTTAAGAGACAAAGCTCCAACCGAACAGGTAATCAATAATCTTGACTTCAATCTAGACACTCAAGCAAAAACTCCAAAAAACAAAGTAAACAGAACAGACAGAAGAGCAAAAAACTTCAATAAATCTGACAAGTTCCATGGAAATAAAAGAAACGATCGTAAAGACAAATTCAATGACAGAAAAGACAAAAACGGAAAAAACGATCGCAGAGGAAAAGACAGAAATTCTAGAGGTCGCAGAGACAGAGGCGACAGAATTCCTGAAAGCAGAATGAAGTTATTAAAGAACATGTTAAGAGACTTAGAAGGAACTGGAAACAGTGAAATCTTAGATGATTCTTTAAACCTCTTAAAAGAAACTAAAGTCGAAACCCTTTATGAAGACTTAAAAGAAGACATCCCAGATGCTGATACAATTATCTTCGATGGAGTAATCAGCCAAAGATTAGTGGATATTGCTCATTCAAAAGGAGTTAAAACATTAGTTGCTTTTAAATCCAGCAGAGTAATTAAAAGACCTGACAAGCTCAAATTAATTACTTTAAACTAAACTGGTTAAAAACTGAATCTGTTTATTAAATTAAACTTAAAATAGAAATAATTACTTATTTCTATAACTTTTTCTTTTTTTATTATTTTTTCTTATTTATTATTTTTCTTATTTTATTATTTTTTCATTTTATATTATTTTATTTATTTATTCTTTCAGTTTAACTACTATTTTTTAAAATAAAGATAATTCAATCCTAATTTCAATAAATAAATATTTATTGAATAATATTTTTACAATAAAGCAATTTAACAAATTATTATAATTTACAAAACTACTTTTATCAAAAGCAACATTCAATGTATAACGAAGTAAAAAAATTTATAAGGCATAAGGAAGTAAAATAGGTATAACGAAGTAGGAAGGTATAACGAAGTAGAAAATTAAAAATAAATAAGTTTATAATCAAACTTCTAAAAATACCTAAAAATCACCATATAAACTTATTTCATCCAAAATAATAGATAATGGGTTAAAAATCTAAAGGGATTAAAATGAACATATTTTCAACTGAAGAAACATATTATGGCACTAGAAAAGACTCTCCAGTACTGCTGCCTTCATACAACGAATATGGAGACAAGCTCCATATCAAGGACGTATTCGATTTTGAAGAGATGCTGGAAAACTACATCATCGAAATGGAAATTAGAAACTATTCCGAAAACACTGTAAAGACATACAGCTCCATCATAAGAAGCATGATAGATTATATGAGCTCAGAGGAAGGAGTCTACGATGGAAGAAAATTCCTAGCATGCTTTAAAAAGTATATAAGAGACCTAAAGAAAGACCAAGACGTTTCACAAAACTACATATACCTAAACACAGTGGTCTGCAAGAAGTTCCTTGAATTCAATGACATCTATTTTTTAGAGGATGTTCAAAACCCTAAAAGAACAAAGTCACTCCCTAAATCCCTGACTGAAAAGGAAGTGAAATCACTTATCGATGCAGTTCAAATCACCGATGAGGACAGCGAACTTAAGAAAAAAGCCAAAATGAGAGACAAGGTCATTCTTGAATTCCTATACTCTACAGGACTTCGTATTTCAGAGCTTGTCAAGCTGCAAAAAAAAGATATTGACTTTGATGAGAGGACAATAAGGGTAAGAGGTAAGGGAGAAAAGGATAGAATAGTTCTTTTTGACGAAAATACGAGAGATTTGATAGATAATTATATAGAAACACAAAACCAGAAGTCAGAATATCTATTCATCAACAAGAACGGCAGAAAGCTAACTCCAAGATATGTCCAGATGATGATAAAGGAGTATGCAGAAAAAGCGGGAATCAAAAAGAAAGTAACCCCCCATGTCTTAAGGCATTCATTTGCAACACATCTTCTAAAGAATGGAGTTGATATAAGGGTCATTCAGCAACTATTGGGACACTCCAGCCTTTCCACCACTCAGATTTATACAAACGTAGATATGGATACAATAAAATCCGTATATGATCATGCAAGAGAGTAGATTTCGAAATGAATAGTTAAATTTAAAATTATAATAATTAAATCATTAATTTAATTTAAATTTATTTGTTAAAGCTTATTTTTGTGATAATATGGAAAATTTACTTATTATGGGAATTAATACAAGACCAATGGTTAATTCTGCATTGAAATTGGATTATAGAACATATTCAGTAAGTTATTTTAAGACTTATGATTTCGTTAGCCCATATAATGAAAGGCATGTTTTAGACCAGGAATCTGTAGACTCCTGCGGATTCTTTGAAAGGAACTACTCTCCTCAAAAGCTATTGGATTTATCCAGGGAATATCTATTCGACTTATCTAAAGAACACAATTCAAAAAAGCAAGATAATGAAAATAATGAAGATATCGATGAAATCGATAAAATCGTACTTATAACTGGAATACATGCTGATGACTTTAAAGGGGAATTTTCCAGATTCAAGACCAAGATTAGAGGAAACATAAATACAAAGGATCTTGATGATAAATTTAGATTCTATCAAAAAACAAAGAACAAATTTGATGTTCCTCTAACTTTTAAACTAAGTGATGTAGATGAACTAAGAGATATTCTTAAACAATACAATAACAATCAATTTATTTTAAAACCCCTTAAAGGAAATGGTGGTTTAGGAATTTTCCTTATAGATTATGATAGCTTAAATGAATTAAATAATAGCAATAATCCTTTGGAAAATATTTCATTTGATGACTACATATTGCAGGAGTATATTGAGGGCACAAGCATATCATCTTCAGTTCTTGGAACTAATGATGATTGCGTTAATCTCTTTAATTCAAGACTAGTTACAGAAAATGATTTAGGAAATGATAATTTTGCATATAGTGGAAACATTGTGCCATTGGATGTGAATAGCTTTAACTGTTTTAATGAATCTTTTAAAGGATTGGGGATTGATTCAAAGCAATTAAACAAAGAGATGAAAGAGATTTCCGAAGACCTGATTAGGCAATTCCGATTGATTGGATCTAATGGAGTTGACTTTATTTTAGATAGGGAAAACAATCTAAAGGTCATTGAAATCAATCCAAGACTTCAGGGAACTTATGAATTATGTGAAGAGATAATGGACTTGAATCTTCTTGATGCACACATAAAGGCATGCGAAGGAGAATTGGTGGAAGTTCCTAAACTTAATGGCAGATATGGGATTAAAAAGATTATTTATTCATCCAAACAGGTTAAAATTGGTAATTTGAGTTTATCAAATGTCTATGATGTCCCTTATGAAGGAGTTAAGATAGAGGCAAATCAGCCTATTGTTACTTTGATTGATTCAAATAAGGATTTGAAAACTGCAATTGGGAATATAAATACTGCAGAAGAGTTGGTTTATAAAAATATCTATTAGATATAAATAATAATATAAAATAAGTAAGAAAATATGTAAGAAAATAAGTAAAAAGCTAAGTAAAAATAGATAAAGATAGAAAATCTCTAGAAAAAGAATAAAATTAGCAGTTAAAAGCAGATAAAAATAAAAATTTTGATCTAAACTTTTTTAAAGTTTGATAAAAGTTTGCTAAAAGTGTATAATTCCCACCAGAGTTAAAATAAAGATTATAGTGCCTATGACAACTAAAAAAAGTGGTCATTATCATCACAGCAGTAATCAGCATGAATACCTTTGCTTTATTGTCTGGATCTTTAATAAACTGACTGTAAGGGTCTCTTCTCATATAATCACCATACAACTAATTATAACTTTTTTTATAATATGCTTATATCACTAAATAGACCGTTTCTATAAAATATGTCTATTTATCGTTCAATAAACGTTTTAACATTCTTTCATGTGCCCTAATTTCAATAGTGTCATTTAGGTCTTTTATCTCTGTAATTGAGTACTTTCTATTTAAAGCATTGAATATCATATAATCTGCAATGTGTGGGTTCTTTGGCAAGAAAGGACCATGCAAATAGCTTGCTAGGAAGTTTTTATATACCATTCCTTCCCCTTTGTCTTCACCATTATTGCCGAATCCGACCTTTACATGGCCTAAAGGGTCGTGGTTGTGATAGGTTCTGCCTCCATGGTTTTCAAATCCAACCATATCCTTCAATTTGAAATCAAAATCCTTGTTTAATACATTATTTGAATCTGGGATGGCATTGGATATTACAATATCCCCTATTAGTCTATCAGGACGGCTTGTGGTTTCTATGTCAAAGACTTCAAGGCAAGGTATGTCCTTGCCGTCTACATCTAGGTATTTGTTTCCGAACATTTGATAGCTTCCGCAAATGGCCAGAAGGACTCCTCCATTTTCAATAAACTCGACAAGATCTTTTCTTTGCTCTAGAAGGTGGTTAGATACAATGGATTGGTTATTATCTGAGCCTCCACCTATTAGGATTATGTCGATGTCTTCCCATTCAAAGTCATCATCCTTGTCGATTGTACATTCCTGAATGTTTAAAGAGATGTCTCTCCATCTGATTCTTTGATTGATGCATCTAAAGTTTCCTATGTCTCCGTATGTATTTAAAATATCGGAGTACATATTCATTACTGTTAATTCTAAGTTATCCATAATAATTACCTATTTTAAGAATAAAATGAAATTATCTTTAAAAGATTGATTGAATTTGATTCAAATTATACATTTGAATTTTGATTCAAATTACACATTTTTGATTCAAAAATCACATGAAACTATTTATAAATGTTTAAAAACCTTCTTGTTCTTTTTTTACTAGGATTTTACGAGCTTCAGGCATTGCTGTGAATGTTCCTATCACATAAGCCTTTGTGCTTTCCTTTGATATTGTATCGACTGCCTCGTTTATGTCAAACTGGTCTTTTGCCGGATATATCTTTAAAAGGCTTTCATCCACTCCTGCATACTTTAATCTCAATGCAAGGTCTTCTGCTCTTGTTCCGACACAATAGAATGCATCCATATTAGGGATGTGATTAACTGGATCGAAATTTGCATCCCAAATCCATGATACGTCCTTTCCGTCTGGAGCATAGTCGTTTAAGATAAACATAACTGATTTTTGGCTTTCATCATAGGTTATTGTATTGAATACTTCAGAAAGGCCTACAGGGTTTTTAGAGAGGACCAAAACAAGGTCCTTATTTTTAAAGTGGAAAGTTTCCATTCTTCCCAATCTGTATTCGAAATTGTTTATTCTTTCCTTAATTAGATTGTAGTCAAGGCCTATCTCCTTAGCAAGGCTTATCACTCCCAAGGAATTGTATAGATTATAGAGGCCCATCAGATTGAGAGTGTATTCCTCTCTTTTGTTGTCGTTTAATACTGTAAAATTATAGGAGCCATTGATTAGGTCTGCAGATTCAATGAAATAGTCTGCAGGATGGTTTTCTATGCCGCACTTGTCACAGTGGTATTTTCCAACATTTCCATAATAGATATACTCATAACTTAGCCTGTTTCCGCATTTAGGGCAGAAAATGGACTCTGCAACATCAATATCATCTTGTGCAAACTTTGTCTTGTTTATTCCATAGTATACCTTCTTATTTGGAAGGTCATCGAATCTAAGCAAGGATGGCTCATCTGAGTTAATTATTAGAACAGTTTCAGGAGTGATTGAATCATGAACCATCTTTATTGTGGTTTCAACTTCACCGTATCGGTCTAGCTGATCTCTGAAGAAATTGGTTATTATGAAATAATCAGGCTTCATGAATTGGCTAACTACCGGAACAGAGCCTTCATCAACTTCAAAAATACCTACGTCATAGGAATCCTTATAATCTGTAATGAAAGGGGTTAAAACTCCTTGAATCATATTTGAACCATTCAGATTTGAGAGGACATCATTGAACCCTCCTTTTAGAACGTGTGTTGAAAGGTTGTTTGATGTTGTCTTTCCATTGGTTCCTGTGATAAAGACTATCTTATCACATTTTTTGGATAGTTCTTCAAGCAGATTAGGATTGAATTTCAATGCAACCTTACCTGGAAGGGCTGTGCCCTTTTTGCCGAACCTTTGAGCTACTGAAAATGATAATTTTCCCATAAGGATAGCTAGTTTTGAAGTTAAAATTAAAATGCCTCCATAAAAATAACTTTTTGAATTGGAATAAAACTTTTAAAATTAAGTATATTATTATTTTGTATAAAATTATATATAAATTGTTTTGATAAAATTTAAAAAAACTCATTATAGAATTGATTTAGGGAATAAAAGTTTTATAAAGATTTAAAAATAGAATAATGAAAAATTGACATAAGTAAAACAAAGAATGGACTAATTAAAATGCAAATATAAAAAAATCAAATTAATAAAATCAATAAAATCTGTGAAAAAAAGTAAAATATAACAGTGTTATAATAGTCTTGGATAAAAAAATAGTCCCGAGCGGAGTCGAACCGCCGTCTCCGGGTCCAAAGCCTAGAAGGATTACCACTACCCCACGGGACTATACAACATATTATAATATGTAAAACATTATATATAAACTTAACTAAAATTTCAAATTCTGAAAAAAAATCTTCAAGTTTAAACTTTTCTCGTAAAGAAAATAAAATAAAAAATGATTGAAAAAGGGATTAAAAAAACAGCTAATTTTCAATCATTATCAGCTTACCCGTCTTAGGGTCCTGATAAACCTTACCCATTTCGGTATAGCCTTCACCTGAAGAATTGCTTATATCTGGAGTCTCATTTAATTGTTGCCCCTGATCCACTTCAATAACCTGATTCATGGCATCAATAGCCTCTTGCTTTTGCTGGGGAGATAGATCCTCATTGAATATGATAGATTGCATATTCCAGCTAATGACTAAAAACACCAGCAATCCAACTGCAATAACCAACATGGCATCCACAAGATTGGCAACACCTGACATAGGGTCTTCTTCACTGCTTTCATCAAAACTATTTTTACGACTAATCTTAACCATAAAAACACCTAACTAATAAAGCCAACTAAACAAATATTATAATTTATTAAGCTTATTCAATACCACATCAGTTAAAACATCAATATTGTTAATGTATTCGCTATACCATCTTCGCCTTATCTTGCTTATGACATATGCAAGAGCACCTGAACCGATACCTACCACAGTTGTATCAAATGCTACAATAATTGCATTTGACAAAGTTACAACGTCTCCTGTACCAAGTGCAGCAAGTCCTGGACCCATTGGAATGAGTGTTCCCATAAGCCCTAATGTAGGACCGATACGAGTGATTATGTCAGTGTATGACAAGCGCTTTTCGAGTCTCTTTTCTCTTGAACTTATAAGCTTTTTAGCAAGGCCCACTCTTGATTCATTGTCCCAGTCAGAATCTGTAATCTCTCTTAAAACAGTCTTTTGAGAGTTTGGAATATCTGAAGAGTCTACAATGGATAAAATCTCAGATTTGTCATTAGCCTTGTTGATTGCATCAATAATATTTCTCATTTCAGCATCTGAGATGGTCTTTCTATGACTATATTCTCTGATTAGGCCTCCTAAAAGGATGATTGCTCCAACAGCGAATATAAGTAAGAATATGATTACTGGAATCTGTAAACTTTGACTAAGAGTGTCTAAGATATAAGTTAGAATTCCTCCACCCACGTCAACCATAAAAATTAAACCTCCTTAGAATATAAAAATTTTGATTAAATAAAATAGATATGTTCACTTGTAAAAAAAACATATTTTAAATTAATATTTTTAAATAAATCAATGAATTACTCAATGATTATTAATATTAAGTAAAACTATCAAGAACTAAAACTATTAATTTAAAATACATCTATAAAAAAATTACTTAAATATGATTTGAAAAACAAAAACAGAACAAAAACAAGTATTTAAAAAAATAAAAGAAGGATTAAAAGAATTATTTTAGAAAAACTATAATAATTACAAATTAAAGTAAAACTAAAATGGACATCCTTTGAAATTAATTAATATTCATTGAAATCAATTAATTCCTTTGAAATTAATAAATAATCAATTAAAGATTTTTTCTAAAAATTCTATTTAAACCCGAAAATTTTAATTAATTTTATCTAGTCTTCTCCTTCAATATCCTTTTGACGTTTATAACCGAATAAAATTAATAACAAAGTAACAATGCAGATTCCCGCAAGTGAGATATAATCAACAGATTTTGTAACTAAATCCTCTACAGGCTTATCCAATTCATATGCATTCTTGCTGCTGGAAGCATCACTAAGACCTGGACTGGAAGCAGAATCTGAATGTGAATCGCCGACTGTAGAACTAGAAGGCTCACTAGAATCATCATTCGAATTCTCTGAGTTTTCCTCTTGATTTTGAGGGCTTTCTGAATTGCTTTCAGGATCTGTTAACTCATTTCCAGAATCTCCAGGTGTTGATTTCTCTTCATCATCACTTGGATTCTTATTGTCATCTTGAGAATTTTCGTGTGATTCTTTAGGATCCAAATCATCGTCTTTTAACACAGTCTGGTTAGTATCATCATCTGATTCTGTCTTATTGATAATTTCAGTGCTATTGTCTTTTGTAGTGTTGATTGGTTCAGTATTATCTGAATCGGTTTTATTAGCATCCTCTTGAACCGGTTCTGTATTGTTAACTGGATTATCAGTCTTGTTATCTGGAACTGGCCCTGTATCATTTGCTGGAACTGGCTCTGTATCATTTGCTGGAACTGGCTCTGTATCATTAGCGGGGACCGGTTCTGTACTGTTAACTGGCTTATCGCTAGTGTTTGTAGGATTCACTGGGACATCTGTATTATTTGTCGGTTTTGAGTCAGTAGGGTCGGTATTGTTCTGATTGGAATCCTCGTTATCTGTTTGGCTTCCTGTGGAATTGTCGCTGGAACTTGAGCCTCCAGAATTATCTCCTTGATTGTCATCAATCGGATTTTGTGGTTCTGTGGCATTTCCAGAAGTTCCATTGCCTGTTCCATTAGCGGAAGTGCTTCCATTAACGATAGAATCGCTGCCTTCAGAATTGTTTCCTACAGTGTCGCTACCATCATTATCTATTATCCCTGTGCCATTTCCAGTGTCATTAGAAAATCCAGTGCCGTTTGATTGAGGATTTATAGCATCTGTAATCCATGAAAAGTCCTTGTCCACTTTAGTGTCCTGTCTCAAGAAGTTTTTAAGCCATTTAGGAAAACTGCTATTTTTAAAGATGTTTTTAAACTCATTGTCTGTATTGTTTACGATAGGATTGTTTTTATTATCATTTGCAATTGACACTGCCGGATTTCCTCCGGTTATATAAGTGTTCAATACATTGTTCTTAACGGTTGAATTTACAACAGGATAATCATCCTTACCTAAATATACAGCATAATATCCATTTGTTGTAATGTTATTGTATTGGACATTGAATGTAGAGTTATAGTTGTTCCTATTTTGTGAATAGCTTATTCCATAGACCTTGTTATTATATTTGAAATCACCTAGATTTGTTACGATAATTGTATTATTCCAGATTACGTCATCTGAATCCTGGACTTCAATTCCAGATAGAAGTGACCATTCTCCAGAGTTTGCAAAGCCTGCAACATCAATGAAATTGCTTATAATTTCAAGGTGTGTGTCCCCATAGAAGTTATGGGAATATATTCCACAGTTAGAACCGAAATTAGAACTTGTAATATTGTTATATGCAATTCTGATATTGTCTGATGGTCCGTTCACTTGCAATGGAGATGTGATTTTTCTCCCGTCATTGCCTCCCATTGTGAAAAGATCGATATTGTTGAAGGCAATTATCGCATCGTCACATAGATACAAGTCAAATCCATGCAAGGTATTGTTCTTGCCGTCCTGACTGTCAATGTCCTCCAGATAAAGAGTGTTTCTTTCGACAGTAAGGTCACTGCAATCATATAATATGCATGAATCCATAGCAAATGAGCTTTGGGTGGAATCTGTAACATAGGTATTGATTTCATTACTGGACAGCTTTAGATCATTACAGCTTTGAGCTACAAAGCCAGCGCTGGACATCTTGCTGACAGCACCATATTCATTATTATACCAATTGTCTTCACATAATGGCAAATATGAACCAAGTGAATTGCCATAAACCAAGGCATTATCTGTCTTATCAAGGAAAATGCCATAATCCCAAGCCTCATTTAGATTATTGCCTGTAAAGGTGATTGTGTTGTTGATTAAGGACAAATCAGTGATTCTTCTAAAGCCTTCACCTTTGCTGTAGATGCAAAATCCGTTTGTATTGGCTGGAACCGTATAGTTTAGGGTAATATTGTAGATGCTAATGTAATCAGATAGAACCAAAATCCCTGCATATTCGTTATCTTTAAATTCCTTATCCAAACTTATGTTTAGATTGGAAAGTTCGATATCAGATGCAGAAAGCTTGAATGCAGTATTCTTGAATGAGTTTTCCTTTGCAGTGATTCGAGTGTAAGGATATGATATGTCGATTATGCCAAGCTCAGCGAAATCCCCTTCAAATACAAGGGTGCATCCCCCATAATCTTCCTTTAAGCGGTTATTTTCATCAAAGAAAACACTGAAGTTTTCAGGACTTATCAGGAAGATTTGATTATTGCGCTCGGAGAAATCTATCTCACCATCATTCAACTGCTTATCATGATTAATATTTGTCTTTTTAGCAAAACTGTCAGGACAGTTATCTGAATCGTTTAAATCATCATTAAGATCTGTTTGATTCTTGCAATAGCAATTACAATTATTTTTATTGGAATTTAAGCAATTATTGCTATTGGGATTTAAACTATTCAAATCAGCACTATTATCTAAGTCATTATTTTTATTATCACCTAAAGAATATTTTAAAGAAGAACAAGAATTAAGACAAGATCTATCATTTTCTCCCAAATGATTAGAGTCTAGAGCATATGAAGCCGAAACAAAAGACAGACTAATCATTAATAAAAGAATAAGAGAAAAGGATATTAAGATCTTATTTTTCAATACTTATCCTCCATTAAATGAATTTCAACTGCTATTTTTCTAAGAATAATTAGAATCTAATAGTTTCCATAATAAGAAAATATAAAATTCTAATAATTTAGAAAAATTACAATAACTAAACCTTTATTGTTTAATTTAATAATAATTAACAATCTATTATTTAAATAATATTGGTTTAATTATTTAATATATAATAATCTATATTTTTTATTTTATAATATATAAAGTATGCTTTATAAATCTCTAAAAAACAAATTTAAATTGAGATTGGGATAAATACTGCAAAAATAGCGGAATTGTAAAAAAAAGTTTAAAAAGTTGGTAAAACTATAAAAATAACTATAAAAATAGTGAATTGTAAAAAAAAGTTTAAAAAGTTGGTAAAACTATAAAAAATAACTATAAAAATAGTGAAATTGTAAAAAAAAGTTTAAAAAGTTTATATTAAAAAATTTAAAAAAAGAAAAAGAGAAATTAAGAAAATAAACACATATTCTATTTTAACAAGCAAAATATGAATTGCATTTAATTCTTAAGTCTTTTTGTTATTTAAAACGTTTGTATTTAATTTTATTCTTCTGCTTTTGCTGCTTTTAATTGAGCTTTAGCTAAAGCTTCTGCTTCGTTTTTCTCAATAGTAGATCTAATCATCTTCATTCTAACGAAGTTTTCCCTTTCCATCTCTTCAAGTTTCATATTGATTGACTTGATGGTTGCTTGGAATCTAGGGATCATAATATGTTCAAGTGAGTTTACTCTACGCTTGGTAGATTCAATCTCATCAGCTAAAAGATAGATTGTCTTTTCGATTTCACCTAATTCAATGATGTACTTAAGCGCTGTTTCGAATTTTTTAGCGGCTTCGTCTAATTGAATTGAAGTGTCTGAAAAGCCGTAGCCTCTTTCAACTAAAGTTCTTGATTCCATTTCCATATCTGCAATAGGTACGGAAACACCCATAATACTTCTTGAAGAAATATCTACTTTAACAGATTCCTTAACAGATAAAGCTGCCTTTTGAACAGCTAAGTCACCCATAATGATTTGAGCTTCAGTAAGTGCTTCGTAAGCTTCACTAAGGTTAGTTTCAGCGTTTTCCCTAGCACCTTTAACTCTGTCTAAGATATCGAAAAACTCCTTAATCAAAGCGTCCCTCTTTTGCTTGAGCAAACTGTGACCCTTTACAGCAAGTTTTTCTCTATCTTTAAGAGCAAGTAGCTCCATACGGGTTGGGTTAATACCTTCTAGTATTTCTTCTGCCATACTATCCTCCTAAAGATAATATTTCAACATAAAACATGATGAACTTATTAAAAATGAAAAATATTAATAGAATAATTGATTTGAATCTAAAGAATAACTCTCCAATTGAGTAATTAATCCTAAATTCAAGATATCAGACTTATTCTGGGTAGTATTTTTCAATAAATTCATCTTTAACTCTTTTGAGTTCTGTTTTAGGTAATATAGTTAATAATTTCCAACCAAGATCTAAAGTTTCAACAATGCTTCTGTCTTCATCTTTAGCTTGAGTGATAAACTCATCTTCGAAAGCTTGAGCAAATGCTAAGAAAGATTGGTCCCTTTCAGTAAGAGCGTCTTCCCCTACTACTGCTACAAGGTCTCTTAAGTTACGTCCTTCTGCGTAAGCGGAATAAAGCTGGTCAGATACACCACTGTGGTCATCACGAGTCTTGTCTCCGCCGATACCACCACTCATCAAACGAGATAGGGATGGAAGTACGTCTACAGGTGGATAGATACCTTTCCTGTGAATATCCCTACTTAATACGATTTGTCCTTCGGTAATATAACCGGTTAAGTCAGGAATTGGGTGAGTAATATCGTCTTGAGGCATGACCAAAATAGGCATCTGAGTAATGGAACCTTCCTTACCTGCAATACGTCCTGCACGTTCGTAGATACCAGCTAAGTCAGTGTACATGTATCCAGGGTAACCTCTACGACCAGGCACTTCGTCCCTAGCTGCGGAAATTTCCCTTAATGCTTCACAGTAGTTGGATAAGTCAGTAAGGATAACCAATACGTGCATACCAAGTTCGAATGCCATGTATTCAGCAGTTGTAAGTGCCATCTTAGGAGTAAGAATCCTTTCAATAGCAGGGTCGTCTGCCAAGTTCATGAAAACGGTTACCTTTTCAAGTGCTCCAGTTCTTTCGAAATCTCTCATAAAGAAGTTAGCTTCTTCGTGAGTAATACCCATAGCAGCGAAAATTACTGCGAAATCGTCGTCGGAACCTACTACTTTAGCTTGCCTTGCAATTTGAGCAGCTAAGTCGTTGTGTGGCAAACCTGATCCTGAAAAGATAGGTAATTTTTGTCCCCTTACAAGGGTGTTCATTCCGTCAATGGTACTGATACCAGTTTGGATAAACTCTGCAGGGAATTCTCTTGATGCAGGGTTCATTGGGTTACCGTTAATATCCAATTCTTGTTCTGGGATAATTTCAGGACCGCCGTCAATAGGCTTACCAGTACCGTCGAAGATACGTCCCATCATGTCTTTTGAAACACCGATTTTAGCGGTTTCGCCTGTGAATCTTACTTTAGTGTTTAAGGTGTTTAAGTCAGTGGTACCTTCGAATACCTGAACAACAGCTACATCATCTTTAACTTCCAATACTTGTCCTCTTCTGTGTTCTCCGGTAGGAGCTTCAATTTCTACGATTTCGTTATAAGCTACACCTTCAACACCTTCTACTACCATCAAAGGACCAGAAACTTCAGAAACTGTTGTATATTCTCTTGTTTTAATATCTGCGTTCATTTTTATACCTCAGCACATTGTGTTACAACTTTTTCTTGAATTTCTTTTACTCTTGCTTCAAATTCATCTTCAGGGATGTATTTCATTCTAGCAATGTCCTCTTTAACAGTTAAAGCTGCAATTTCCTTTACATCTGCGCCACGAGTTACAGCTGCACTTGCTGCTTCGTGGAACTTAAGAATGGTTTCTAACATGCCTGCTTGTTTAATTGGAGAACAGTAAGTGTCTACATCGTCGTATGCGTTTTGTTGCAAGAAGTCTTCTCTTAACATACGGGTAGTTTCCAATACCACTTGTTCAGAATCTGGCAATGCATCAGGACCGACCAATTGTACGATCTCTTCAAGCTCGGATTCTTTTTGTAATAATACCATAGCTTGGTCCCTGTTTGCTCTCCATTCTTCTGAAGCGTTTTCTTGCCACCAGTTGGTAATGCTCTCTACATATAATGAGTAGCTTTGCAACCAGTTGATGGAAGGGAAGTGACGCTTATCTGCAAGAGATGCATCCAATGCCCAAAATACCTTACAGATACGTAGGGTGTTTTGAGTAACCGGTTCGGATAAGTCCCCACCAGGAGGTGATACCGCTCCTACTACAGTAACGGAAGATTCCTTAGGGTCTTGACCTAATGTGATGACCCTTCCAGCCCTTTCATAGAACTGTGCAAGTCTGGATGCGAGATATGCAGGGTAACCTTCTTCCCCAGGCATCTCTTCGAGCCTTCCTGAAATCTCCCTCATAGCTTCTGCCCATCTGGAAGTTGAGTCTGCCATGAGCGCTACGTCGTAACCTTGGTCACGGAAGTATTCAGCAATTGTAATACCGGTGTATACACATGCTTCACGAGCTGCTACCGGCATATTGGAAGTGTTTGCAATAAGAACAGTTCTGTCCATAATAGGATTTCCGGTTTTTGGGTCAGTAAGGAATGGGAACTCGGTAAGTACCTCAGTCATTTCGTTACCACGTTCTCCACATCCGATATATACCACAATGTCTGCGTCTGCCCATTTAGCTAATTGCTGTTGGGTAACAGTCTTACCTGAACCGAAAGGACCAGGAATAGCTGCTGCACCACCTTTAGCTAAACAGAAGAAAGTGTCTTGTGCTCTTTGACCGGTAATAAGTGGAATGTCCGGGTCTAATTTTTCCTTGTATGGACGACCTTTACGTACAGGCCATTTCTGTAACATTTGAATTTCTTCAATTCCATCTTCAGTTTCTATTTCTGCAATAGTTTCAAGTACTGTGTATTCAGCCTGTGAAGCTATGGATTTTATGGTACCTTCAATCATTGGAGGGACCATGATCTTTTGGACAACAGCAGATGTTTCTTGTACTTGTCCTAAAATGTCTCCGCCTACAACTTTGTCTCCTACTTTAGCAATAGGTTCGAAAGTCCATTTTTTCTCTTTGTCAATAGAGTCTACATCAATACCTCTTGCGATGTAGTCTCCGGAGATTCCTTTAATTACTTCCAAAGGTCTTTGAATTCCATCAAAAATGGAACCCATTACACCAGGTCCAAGCTCTACAGACAATGGACCTCCAGTACTTTCCACTTTCTCGCCAGGCTTTACCCCAGCGGTTTCTTCATAAACTTGAATGGTAGCGGTGTCGCCTTCAAGCTCAATGATCTCTCCGATAAGCTTGGCTTCACCTACTCTTACCACTTCATACATTTGAGTTCCTCTCATCCCATCTGCGACGATAACAGGACCTGCAATTTTAATAATATTTCCTTCATTAATCATTTAACCATCTCTACCCCGATAACTCTCTTAATAAGAGCTGCCATTTGATCGGCACCGCCTTCAGATGAACCAGATTTGTCTGGTATCTCAATAACCATCGGTAAGACATCAGAACCAAGACGTCTATTAATATGTTCTCTTATGTTATCAGCTATCTTTTGTGTAATTATAATAATTGAAATTTCATCGTTCAATAACTCATCAAGAGCATCTTTAGCTTCTTCATCATTATTTACAATAATACCTCTTTTAACTCCACCAAGTTTAAAACCAGTAACAGTATCGATATCCCCAATTATAGCGACATCACTCATACTAACATCTCCCTAATTTTAGATATTGGGAAGTCAGCTTCTCTTTTGGCTCTTGCAATGACCTTCAAGTTCTTGACTTCAACCTCTTTCTGTGAGAGGAATCCTATTATAGGTCCAATGCCTAATGGCTTTTTCATGGAATAGGATTTTGCAGAGTCGACTAAGAACTTGTCTAAAGCCTTTTCAAAGAGAGCTACAGATCCAGTTTCATTGTATTCAGGAAGCACTTCAACAAGGACGTCTGAGTATTTGGTTCCTTCCAAACCGGAAATGACACCAGTGACGTCTTCAGCTTCCATAAGATCCTTAAGCTTCCATTCTCTTAATTGATATCCACTATCAATCATGTATGGGCTGATAGCTTCATAGTCTAATCCATCAGCCTTTGCTCTTAATATTAATTTGATATTTGCAACATCCACTTGATTACCGACATAAGAATAGAGTATCTGCTTATTCTCATCAGATGGGGTTTCAGAGGAAGCGAGCAATTTGGATAAGTAATACTTATCTAATGCTGATTCCAAAGGAAGGACCATTCCAGTCTTTTCATATTCTGGAAGTGCTTCTTCCAATACTGGAGCGTATTCAGTTCCATCTAATCCTGCAACAACGCCAGTTACACCATCAGCGTCGGTCAAACGTTCTATATCTTCATATAAAGAACCAGTAGGAATTAAAAGGTCAGCAGTTGCTTCTTCGTTTAATCCTGCTTGCTTAGCAGTCAATAAACTTTTAATGTTATTGATGTCTGACTTTTTAGCCATTACTTTAAATGAAGATTGAATCTCTTTAGGAGCCATTCTGGAAACCATGTCATAGGTTTCACCAAGCTGAATGTCCAATGCCTTTTCAAGTGTATAATTATCCAAGTAGTCTGCATAGTCAGGAGATCCTCTGAGATAGTTTGTGATTTCATCAACGTTGTTTGCTTCAACAAGTTCTGAAATCTGTTTCTCATCAAACAATCTTCCTTTTCTTGCTCTTACTCTTGCATTAGGATGAAGATATGGGTAAACATCTAAAATTGGTCTAGTTGCGACAATTACAATAATTGCACCAATAACTACAAACGCTAAAAGAACTATTGCTAAAAATGCCTCATTGGAAAGTCCTAAGGAACTTATTATTGTAGCAATTTCATCAGCCATAATTCATCCTCCTAATCAAATAATGTTTTTGCAACTTCTGAACGTAATGATTTTTTAAATCTTAACATTCTGGATTCAATAGTGTTATTAACTTGAATTTCACCATTTCTTGTTCTTAATATAGCTCCACCAATGGTATCGATAGGTTCTCCAATTTCTAAAGTAGTTTCAACATCAGTTTCACGAGAAACTTCTTTAGCAATCACATTTAAATCGGAAGGTTTTTCACGTTTGATTAAAGATTTTATTAAACCTACGATATGTTCTAATTTACCTTCAATTTTAGGAATGTCCTCCTTTTTCAATAAAACGATTAAGTCTCCGCCGCCGATTTCTACAGCTGCTTCCTTAATCATTTCAATTAAAGCGTCCACATATTCAGTATCGTTGGTATTTGCCATATTTGTCAAATCTTCAGTAGCTTTATTGAAAGCTTCTTCGATTACTTCTTCTTTTGCCCCTAATTCTGCCCTACGAGCATTCATCTTAGCTTCAGAGATGATTTGCTGATATCTCATTTCCGCTTGCTTTGCAGCGTCTTCAGAGATTTTAAGCTTAGTGGCTTCAGCCCTTTTTTCGCCATCTGCCAATATTGCATCGACTTGAGCTTGAGCTTCGCCAATGTTTGCATCAGCCTTGCCTTGAGCTTCAGACATTATGTTAGAGACAATTTTATCTGCCCCAGAGCTCATTAAATTGACCTCCTAACCTAAGATTCCACCGAATACCATAAGTAAGATAGCAATCAAGAAACCGTAAATAGCTTGAGTTTCTGGTAATGCAGAGAAGATAATACCTCTTGCGAACATGTCGTTATCTTCGACGATAGCACCAACAGAGGAAGCTGCTGCCATACCTTGTCCCATACCGGAACCTAAACCTGCAAATCCAATAGATGCACCTACACCTATAGCTACAATACCTGCAGTTGTGGAGAGACCTTCTCCTCCACCTAATAATCCTGAGAATACAAGTAATAAAATAGCAATCAAGAATCCGTAAATAGCCTGAGTTTCTGGTAATGCTGAGAAAATAATACCTCTAGCAAACATATCGTTATCTTCTGCTACAGCTCCAACAGATCCAGCTGCTGCCATACCTTGTCCTAAACCGGAACCTAAACCAGCAAAACCAATTGCTACACCAGCACCAATTGCTGCTAAAGCAGTACCTAAAGCAATTTCTACCATATAATATATCTCCTATAAATTGATTAATAAAATTGTAACAAAATATAATTTGACTTTTAATTATATTTTTAATGATTTTAAATATAATTTAAACTTTTTAATTATATTTTAATGAATTTAAATATAATTGTTAATTATATTTCTTTAAATAGAACGTAAAGTTCTTATTTTAAGCATTTGCTTAATTTAAATTAAAATTAATTATCATTTCCAAATAATTATTTTAATTTGAATGAAATCATATTGAAATCTTTAAGTTTTAAACCTTTAAAAGAACATTTGAATTTATTTTCATTTAAAAATTTAATTAAATTTTTCAATATTACAGATTTTAAAAGTTTTTCTAAATAAAATAACTAGTAAATTTGATTTTGATTATTTTTTAACTTTAGTAAATTGTCTTTTCGCTTTAAAAGCTTGGTAAGAGTTTTTTCCACCCATATAGAATTGAGAGAAGAACTCTACATAGTTAAGACGCAAAGCGTTTACTCCTGCACCTAATACTTGGAAAAGGAAGTTTGCAATATGTCCACCAATAAAGATGATAATAGCTAAAACGATACCAACAAATGGAATCATGTCATTTACCATATTGGTCAAGATGTTTACGGTCATAGCAATACCACCTGTAGCTAAACAGAGAGCCAATAGACGAGCGTATGACAATACATCTCCCATAAATCCAAAGACATCCATAAGACCATATGCGCCGTTAGCCCATATGAGCATTCCAAGAGCTGCAATGATTAATACTGCACCAAGAGCCATTCCAATCATTCCGAATGTTGGGAAAAGGAATCCTAATATGAGAAGGATAATACCAAGCTCAAATACAAACCATACGATTTGAGAACCGATTGCTTCTTTCTTCTCTCCGTATCTTAAGTTGTCGATTGCACCTAAGATGAAACCGATATTGGTATAGATGATACCGATTACGATAGCAATAACCAAGATTGTTGCTGGGAACTTAAATGCATTGATTGAATCGATAACTGTAGGAAGAGCAGGTCCTAAACCTAAAATCCTAGTCCACATGTCCCCTAAGAAACCGTTGGTAAACAGACCTAAAATAATGGACCATATACCACTTGCAATGATGATTAGACCACCATCGTGCATGGTTCTGTTGACTTTACCCATTCCTCTATAGAGGATGAATCCTATAAGTGCAACTAAAATACCGTATCCTGCATCGGTTAAACAGAAACCGAAGAAGAATGGATATGTAATAGCTACGAATAAGGTAGGGTCGATTTCATTGTACTTCAATGGAGAGTACATTTCAACCAATAGTTCGTAAGGTTTTGCATATGTGCAGTTTTCCTGCAGTACAGGTACGTCTTCAGCATTGTCTGGAACCTCTTCTGTTTCCATGATCACGTGGCCATCTGTAGCAGTCTCAATTATGCTTTGAGCTTGCTCCAGGTTTTTCTCTGGCACCCATGCTTCAAGGACAACAGTCTTGTCGGTTTCAGCAAATGTTGCGAAAACCTCATTTTTCTCTTTTTCGTTTTCCAATTGTTCTTTTAAAGCAAGAACTTCATCATCCCATTTTTCTGCTACAACTTTCAAATCAGCTTTAGCTTGGGATCTTTCACTTTCGATAGCCTGAAGCCTGGATTCGCAAGAGGAAATAAGACTGTCAGGTCTTCCTTGTAAATCCTCAGTTTCAAACTTCTCGAATTCATTTTTCCTAAGTAAGGTATAGATGTCATCCTTAAACTCGTTGGCTACGACAACAACAAGAATATTGTACTCCTTCTCATCATCTGGAACCAATTCGTAAAAGAGATCCTCTGTAATCTTACTGTATTCACTTTTGAATTTCTGAGCTGACTCAGCAGTGATCCTACCAACAATGGTAGAAGTATACTTTGAATCGCTTAAAAGAGCTAAATCCATATCCAGATTTTTAAGCTTAGAAGCTAAACTTTTATTTGATTCAAGCTTACTTTCTTCACTGTCTAGTGCGGCTAACTTATCTTCAATACCTTTTGTTTCAGCCTCAACCTGGCTTAATGTTGATTCAGCATAAGCTATAAAGCTTTCTGTATCAACATCCTCGACTTCTTTAGGAACTGGAAGATCGGGGCTTATGAAAGACATAAGGGTGTCCTTAAGGGACTGACCTTCTGAAAGGGCATCTCCGAGAAGATCGGAAAGTGCGCTTGTCTTCATAAGAAGTGAGGACAGCTTACCAGTATAAGGTGTAACTTTTGAAGGTTTCAAAAGTTCTGCTAGCTTAGGATCTTGCTGAATACGTTCAGAAATATCATTTATTTGGACAATACCCTCGTCGTGAAGTGCACTGACCGTAGGACCAGCGTATTTGTCCAAAGTTATAACATTAAGCTTACGCATTCTCGCAGTTCTAAACATTATCTCACACTATAAAATATTTTTAACAATAATTGAAGCAGCTTCATCTATATTATTTCTAGCCTTATTCTTGATAGCTTCAACATCGCTATCAGCTTGAGAAGATATAGAAGTAGCTTCTTTCTTTGCATTTTCTTCTGCATCAAAAACAGTAGATTGAGCTTCTTCGTTAGCTTCATTCTTAGCAGCTTCAACCATTTCATTAGCTTTAACATGAGCCTCATCAATCATTGCTTTCGCATCGACTGTTGATTGTTCTACTAAGGAATCAGCATCACTTTCAGCCTTTTTTATTTGGGTAATAGCTTCTGATATCCCTGCCATAATAAATCACCATGGTAATTAAATTTTTATTTTTGTTAATATATATATTTTATTATATAATATTAGAAATCGAGTGTATTTGTTAATTTATATTAATTTTTTATTAATTTTTCAAAGATTTTTATTAAAAAATTTATCTTTCTTAAAAGGACTATTTTTGCTAGATATTAATTTAAATATTTTTTATAAATTAAATAAAAGATATTTTTACTATCTTTTTAAAATAATTATTGAATAACTTGTTTTAGATAAAATAGAGAATTATTATAAATTCTTAAAATATGATAATAACATGATAATATCACTTGAAAAAGAGCATGAAAATAATTAAGGAAAAATTAGTCCTTTGAATGAGAAATATTCATAAAAATTTGAAGGGAAAATTAAGGGAAAATTAAGGGAAAATTAAGGTAAATTTCAGGGAAAAACTTGAAGAATCTATTAAAAAAGTTCGTAAAATATGAAATGAAATTTTTTTAAAACACCTATGAAAATTTTGAAAAATAAGATAATAAAATAGAAAAAGTTGAAAAAAAGCTAAAATGAAAACTAAAGTTAAAAAAAATAGAAAAATATTAAGATCTGTAGAAGTATCTTAATATATTGTCTGGTAATTTTCTAAGATAAGCTAAAACAGCTATAGCAACCAAAATAATTCCAAAGAGAAGGAACACATAATTGATAGGACTTACTAAGAATGTGATAGATACAAGTACAAATACCAATCCGTCAATGAAGATAGCTGCTTTAATCCAGTTAGGTTCAAAAACAGACATTGCAAGAGTCCAACCAACTGCAACAAGCACAAGGGATGATGCAATAATGTCTAAACCTGGTTTAGGTACACTCATATAATTCCAAAGCCCTAAAATGATTAAAAGAGCTGAAAAAGCCAATAATATAATTTTTCTCATTGTAAATTTCATTAATATCCCCAATTTAATAATTTAAAATAAAACAACTTAAATAAGTTCAAAAAGTTCTATAATGAATAAATTAAACAAATTCAATAAATTCAATAAATTCAATAAGTTCATAAAATTCTATATATTAAACTTTTTGTTAAAGAAGTATAAATAATTATAAGAATATTTTTATTCCAATCTAGATAATTCTATCGCCTTATCCCAAGTTTCTTGGTCGTAGAATACTTCAATTTCACCGACGTCATCGAATTCCAAGGGATTGCCATCTTCATCATTCTTTTCAGTTGTAATTAAGATTACATTGGACTTTTTAAAAACACTGTAGGCAAAATAGGCCACATTAACTAGAATAGCAAATGCATTGAAGAACAGTCCAATCAATATGAATGGAAGATGAATTAAAGGATTTCCATAATTATTCTTCTTAAGAAGGACATAATTCTTATCCTGGGACTTGACAGTGTATTTAGACTCTTCAAAAAGCTTTGCCAATTGATTCATTACCTCTTTGTCCCTTGCACGAACTATCTTTGGTTTCATATTATCATCTAAACAAACAATCAACTAAAAAGGAATAAAAATAAAGAATTAAAACAATTTAATCTTTACAGATTACCAATAAATTAAAATATTAAATTAATTTAATCTTTATAGATTACCAATTCTTCTATTGCTTTTCTAGGAGTGTCTCTAGGCTCTGCATTTCCATATCCTAAAGGAGTGAACAATACAGGTTCCCATTCATCATCAAGTGCCAAAAATTTCTTTGCTTCATCAGGCTTGAATGCAGCAATGAAACAAGTGTTTAGGCCTAAGTCTTCAGCTGCAAGAATCATATGGGTCATGACAATTGTTGCATCGATGTCTGCAATATTCTTGCCATCGAATTTCCTTGTCCAAGCCCTTTCCTTGGAAGCAACTACACAAAGAGCAATTGGCGCTTGTGTAAACCATTCTGGAGGATAGATTGCATTTAATTCTTCCTTATACTTTTTAGTGTCAATTACGATTACCTTAAAAGGTTGGAAGTTAACTCCAGTTGGAGCGATTTGAGCAGCCTTTAAGATCTTATCTAATTTCTCTTGCTCTACCTCTTTGTCTTCAAAACCTCTCATACTGTATCTTTTTTCAATAACATCAAAAAATTCCATATAAATTACTCCTAAAAGCATTTTTATAATGATTTGTAGTTAATTAGTTAAAATCAAGTATATGATTATTTAATTAAAATCAAGCATTTTAATAAATTTCCATGAATTATATTCAATTGCAGAAAAATTATTTTAGCCAATACATTTCACAAATATGATCATTCTTCGCCATCATCAATCCTTTTATTTTTAAAACCTTCATAGACTATGTTTTCCAAATCGCAGAATCGTCTGAATTTCTCTTCCTCCTGCATCTCTTCAAATGCATGAGCAATGAGACCTGGCAAACGCCCAATCATAAAAATTCCCAATCCTAAGTCACTATCAAAGCCCAAATCAGATAAAAGACCTGCATTTGCACCGTCAACATTCAAGCAAATTCCTTTCTTTTCATTTAAGATGCTTTCAATTGCAAGGGCTAGTTTTGTATGAGGACCAATGGCTGATTCTTGAATGGCCAAATCAATCAGTTTAGCTGCCCTAGGGTCCTTATCATGATACCTATGGCCAAAACCGGGAACTCTTTTTGATTCGCCTTCGTAGCGGTTTACGATTTCTATGGCCAAGAGGGCAATTCTCTTGTTTTCATCGTCAGGGTCTGTCTCTTCCAAATTTAAGCCACTGATTGATTCCTGAAACAAAGCCATGGCTTTTTCAATTGCCCCTGCATGATTTTTGCCAAAGGACAGCAATCCTCCAGCAACTGCATTGTTTATGCTTGCTCCAGATGAGGCGATAAGCCTTGCAGACTGTGTGCTTGGAGGAGTGACACCATGGTCGCAAAAGGAAACAAGAATGTGATTGAATATTTTAGCTTCCTTCTCATCAGGCAATCTTCCTCTCAATATTAAAAAAACATTCTCAGAGTAGGAAAGATTCTCAATAAGGTCCTCCTGATTGAAACCTCGAGTGGATAATCGGTTAGGACTTACTTCGGTAATTTTTGTTCTAATGCTTTGCTCTGGAAACTTGAAACCATTTTTGTAAGGCTTTTGATCATCACTCATAGTATCACATAGTCAGGTTTTGAAAATTCAAATTTGGATTTAGAAAACTTAAAAGTTAAATATAGAAAAATCAATTTGCAAAATAATAAACTTAAAAGTCAAATATAGAAAAATCAATTTGCAAAATAATAAACTTAAAAGAATTGATAATTTTTTTAAAAATTTTATTACATGATTAAATATAATTTACCTTTATAATAAATTTTTTTAAAATAATGAAAAAATGAATTTTTGAAATTGATAAAAAAACCATTTTTGATGGCTTGAAAAATTTAATTGAAAATTTTTGAAAATATGGAAAATAAAAAATATAATCTTTATAATTAACTACAATTTAATGATAGATAAATTAAATAAAAATTGTATTTTTATCTAAACTATTAAAAAATTAAAGCCAGATATATATGGGCAGATAATTATATAGGAAAGTATTAAAAAATTTAATGGAAAACAGTTGATTTTATAGTCATAAAACAATTTTTATTGAATAAAACAGAATAGTTTAGTTAAATATAAACAATTAGGACAATATAGAACAAATGAAAAGTTTTTATGGATTAGAACTATCTGCTACATCACAAACAATAGAAGTAAAAAGTTTTGCTTGCTTGAAACAATTCATATGATATGGAACAAAAAATAAAAAATATAAAAATAGAAAAAATAGAAATCTAGAAAAAAAGAAATTTAGAAAAATACAAAAAATCAAAAAAAAAAATTAATTTGCAAATATGCAAAGAATTTTTAAGATAAAAACAAAAAGAGATTTTTAAAATTCAAAGCTAGAAACTCTAGGTTCAACAAAACAGGCAGGCCTAACTGCAACTATCCTAACGCCGCTAGCTCGCTGATATCCAATATTTACAAAAGATCCAAGAACAGTTGTCACACCGCCAAGGCCTAAAGGACCGATATTTGTCTTATTCAACTCATCTGCAATGTATTTTTCAATATCTGATTGATCATTAAGATTGCCATGAACCATAGCCCTTAACATCAATGAATTTGCCTCGAAGTGGCTTCTTCCTATGCCAATGGCTGGAATTGAAGGAGTGCAACCCAACATAGACAAAGACTCCTTTAGCCAGCTGAGTGCTTCATTAAATACGATATTTGAATCTCTCTTATGAAAAACCCTATATGTTTTAGCTCTGATTTCAGGACCTCCACCTTCTAGAAGGACATTTATTCTTATCTTATCATCATCGATGCCTATTTTTCTTCCATAAGTGGAATCATCCTTCTCTTCAATAAGAAAAGAGGCAGGTTTCATCATATTGGACTCGGCATATAAACCCTTTGATTGCTCGATTCTTTCAATATCATTGCCCTTAACTGCCATAGGCCTTCCAGGAAGTTTATCCAAACCATTTGCTATGCCTGCATTAATATCATTAAAAAAGTTTTTAGGAATCTCCCTATTATAACCTATCTCAATTATTATATGAGGGATTCCTGTGTCATCACATAGGGGAAGCTTATTTTCTTTTGCTACTTTAAAGTTTTCAATCATTTGTTCTAAAGCCCAAACTGCATTTTCATTTCCCTTTTCTTCTTCCAGTCTTAATGCGTTTTCATATGCAGTTAATCTATCTTCACTATATCCGCTTCCTGCCTTAACAACTGCATCTTCAACTTTTTTAATTAAATCCATAAAAATACATCTCTTTAGAACAATTTGCAATAAGTAAATAATCTGATAATCTGATAATCTGATAATCCGATAATCTGAAAATCTGATAATCTAATAAAATGTTAAATTTCATAATTTAGACATTTGAGCCTCAGGATAGAACCTTTCAATCAAGTCCCTAATTAAAGCAACCTGTTTAGCTCTTTGGCGAGCCTCCTGGTCTGTTGTATCCCAGCTATGATGCTTTGCAACAGATCCTCCAGTCTTCAGATAGATAGGGCTTGCCACCTTAATCATTTCTGGAACCTCATAATGGCGGATGAAACCTCCTGTAGACTTTGGATTTTCAGTATGAACATCAATAGGAATGTCTATTGCATCACGCAGGGATGCTAACATAGGGATTTGAAGGTCACGAACTGGATTTAATGAATTCAATCCGATTGATTCAAATAACTTAGCTGAAGCTGGATTGGAACATCCAGCATGTGCAGAAAGCTTAAACTTAAGGTCAGATGGAAGCTCTCCATTCTCCCTCATTTTAGAAAGGGCAAAGAGCAAGCCTTCATCATACAATAGGATGCCTCTAACTCCAAGGCCAACAGCCCTTTTAACATCCTCTATTGCATAGACAAGGTTTTTATATCCTCTAAGACGATAGCCTATTCTTTTTCCCTCTTCTGTTTGAACGGTAGCACTTGTATCATAAGGAGCCCTTGGGCCAACAGCCAAGAATAACTGAATATTTGCATCATCAGCCAAATCAACCATGTCTTCTATCTCTTCATCCAATAAGAACATTATTCCTTTGGTTTGAGTGGCTCTGTGAATGGTTAAATCAAAATCATCACAAGCATTTAAAAGAGACTCGAGTGCAGAAGGACCTTGAATTCCTGGAACTTCAAACCTATATTGCCCTCCATCTTCAAATCGCTTTTGGGACACATAATCATCATGCAATTCATTAATGCCTAATTCTTTTAATGAATTTTTAGTTTCATCCATCATATAATCACTTTGTAAAATTATGAAAATAATTGAAATATGAAATTTTATAAAAATATAATTTGTTAAACTGTTTATAAATTCAATCCATCAAATCTAGTTGTTTAAAAATTCTAATCAATCAAATCTAGCTCCCTAAAAAGCTCATCAATTGAATATTCTTCCATATGTTTAATTATTTGTAATTTATCAATATTAAACTTAGGATTTAAAAGCTTGAACTTTTCTAAAATATCCTCTTCGCTTAATGGATTTTCCACTTCACCCAAAGGATAATAGACAGTATGTTTAATGCTATCCCTTGAATTGTCCTTGAATTTAATTGTCACTTGAGAAGGACGCATTTGAGGAGCCAAATCATCCAAATCCTTGTCATAGATAATATTTATCTTTGATATAATTTCTTTAATTTTTAAAACATATTCCTTATTGGACTTTTCATCAAAAAGACCATCATCTTTTAATTCATCAATTGAATCTAAACTTAAATCATTTAAAACCAGAGAAATGGCCACTGCATAAGGCAATGACTGCTTTAAATCCTGTGGATTCTTTGGATTGAAATTATCATGTTCACTTGCTATCTTGTAGGTTTTTACTTCAATGGAATCAATTGAATCCAAACCAATAGAATCTAAAGAATCAAAATCATCCGAATTAACAATAGATTCCTTTAAATAGAGAGTTGAATCAATTGAAGAGTGAATATGTCTGCAAAATGGGAATTTCTTCAAATAAACCTCATTTATATGGAACTTGCCTAAATTATCCTCTAAAAACTTAGAAATTCTTAAATAGTCTAAATCATTATTATCTGCATCCAAATAATCCTCATAAGTTTTTAAGGACATGGCCTTTAAAAATCCTTCTTTACCATCGATTATGGATTCTCCTCCAGTAAAACCATTTTTAGCAAGGAATGCAGAGATGATTCCGCCATAACAAGCATTTCCAACATGGAAAGATTTACCCATAGTCCCAGCATGATCTGCCTCAAGAAGACCTGCAGATTGGGTTGTGCACAATCCTAAGCAATGCTCTGTCTGTTCTAGATTTAAATTAAGGATTTTTGAAGCAACTGCACCTGCAGCAATGGTTCCTATTGTTCCTGTGCTATGAAATCCCTGATTTCTATGGTTTGGATTAACAAGGATTCCAAGAGCGATAGCTACTTCATAACCTGCCACAATAGATTCAATGAATTTCTCTGTTGAAATGTCTAAATCTAAAGACTTATCGCTTATGAGTGCCAAAAGGCTTGAAAAGACAATAGAACCCGGATGCAATTGAGCCAATCTATGGCCATCATCCAAATCTAGGCTATGGGATGCTATTCCATTGATGAATGCCTTATTCAAGGAATTAAAATTATCTCCAAATAGTTTATATATGGTCTTAATGGCTATTTTAGAGTTTTCACTTTCCAATCCCCTAAAATAAACTGAAAGATAATCTAAAAAGCAGAGTTTGGCCTTTTCAATAGATTCCTTTGGAATATCATCATATTTTAAATCTATTAGAAATCTAGACAATTCATGAATAATCATAATCTTATTTTTATTCTTACTATTTAATAAGATTTATATTTTAAACTTAAGTTTAAACTTAAGCCCAAGTCTAAAAGTAAGTTGATAGATTAAGATTAAAAAAATAGATTAAAAAAATTCATTGAGATTAAAAAATTGCTAGAATCAAATAATATAGTATAAATAAGATTTAAAACAAATGAAGAATTAACGTTAATATAAAATTAAATAACGTTTAAATAAAATATTTAATTAAATTCATTAAAACTTCTAAAATAGTTAAATATGAGTAAATTTTTATCTAAATATTTTATTTAAAGTCTTATGGGAGGTGAAATAATAAATAATGAAAAATTAAAGTTAATTTTAATTTTAACCTTAATTTTTTCAATATTAATTATGAATACAGTCAATGCAAGTGACAATGGTATCATTGCAGAATACGCTGATATCTCCACAATTCCAAATGATGAAAAGGTTTCTATCAATGAAAATGACTATGATACAAATTATTATGAGTTACCTGATAAAAAATTAGATCATTTAGAATCAAATGATAATCAAAATCATTTAGAAATGAATGATAAAAAACTAAATGATGGAAACTCAAATAATGATTTTAACTATATACAAGAGTTGATCAATAGTCATAAAGATGGAGATTCAATATTCTTAGAAGACAAAACATATATAGGCAATGGAAGTCCAATTATCATAAATAAAAACCTAAATATTTATGGATATGGCTATAAAAATTTATCCGATCTTGACATAAAAACAATACTGGACGGAAACTCCAAATCAAACATATTTATCATTAATAAGGGAATTCAATTAAATCTTTATGGATTAAGCCTTATCAATGGAAATACAAGTTATGAGGATGGAGGAGCCATCTATAACAATGGACTATTGAGTATAGATAGCTGTTCAATTTCAAACAATAATGCTGGCGGAGGAGCAGTATACTCCTCTGAAGGCTCAGAAATTGAAATATACAACAGTCTCTTTGAAAACAATAGCGGACTTCTTGGAGGAGCCTTGGATTTGGAAAATGCAAATGCAATAATATCCAAGTCCACATTCAAAGGCAACAGATGCAATGGAGACGGAGGAGCCATTTACAATAATATTGGAAAGCTAACTATCTCTAATTCCACCTTTTCCTTTAACAAGGGAGCTCGTGGCGGTGTTATCTACAATAATCATGGAACCCTATCAATATACGATTGTGAGATGTTCTTAAACTCTGCAAGCCAATTAGGAGGTACTGTTAAAAATTGGGGAAGCTGTGAAATATACAATTCCACAATCAAAAACAATACTGCAGACATGTACGGAGGAGGATTATACACCTTTGAATTTAAGATGACTGTAAATGATTGCCTGATAGAAAACAACTATGCAGATGAAGGAGGAGGCCTTTTTGCAGATGCAGACAGCAGATTGATTGTCATCAATTCCACCATAATAAACAACAATGCTAAAATTGGAGGGGGAATTGATGCAAAGCAAGCTTATCTGACTGTAAATAACTCTTCCATTATAAACAACAATGCTAAAAGCAATGGAGGAGGAATCTATGCTGACAAGCACCCTGCAGAAATCCATAACACTAATATAAAGGACAATAATGGAAATTCCGGAGGCGGAGTCTTCATAGGAGACATATCAGCAAAAATAAGTGATTCCACCTTAAATGGCAACTCTGGAGAAACTGGAGGAGCAATATTCAATAAAGGAAAATTGATTATAGAAAAAAGCACCCTAAACTCAAATGAAGCCAATTACGGTGGAGCAATCTATAATCAAAAGAACCTAACAGTAAACAAATCCTCTTTTGATTCAAATAAAGCCTATGAAGCTGCAGGAATCTATAACTTAGGAGACTTTTTAATAGAGAGCTCTAACTTTACCAAACAATCTGTAAGCCACAAAGCAGGAGTCATCTTAAGCGTAAACGGAAACATTAAGATTAAAGATTCCATATTTAAGCAAACAAGCGGAGCAGATGAAGGCGGAGTAATCTTTACAAGAGAAGGGAATATATTTATAGACTCCTCACTGTTTCTATTGAACAATGCCTTAAGTTATGGTGCTGCAATTGATAATAGCGCAATCATGACAATCCAAAACTCCTTATTCAGCAGAAACAAGGCATTTGGTGCAGGTGCAATTGACAATGGGGGAGATTTGACTGTCACAAACTCCACTTTCACAAACAATAAGGTCACAAACAACGGAGGGGCGATTGACAATAATGGCAAGCTTTATATGAGCGGATCCGTTCTAGTAAACAATACCGCTCAA
Source organism: Methanobrevibacter ruminantium M1 (assembly GCF_000024185.1). Classification (NCBI taxonomy): domain Archaea; kingdom Methanobacteriati; phylum Methanobacteriota; class Methanobacteria; order Methanobacteriales; family Methanobacteriaceae; genus Methanobrevibacter; species Methanobrevibacter ruminantium. The sequence continues at coordinate 893,765 of NC_013790.1, read as the reverse complement.
AACTACGGCGGAGCCATTATCTCTAGAAAAGATACAAATATAGAGTATTGCCAAATATTGGATAATTCCGCTCCAGAGGGAGATGGGCTTTATGATAGCGGAGATTACTTATTAATAAGCAATAATTGGTGGGGAGAAAACAATCCAAACTTTGATGAACTCTTAAACTTCAATATTGATGAAGACTTCAAATGGATTGAAATGAATTTTACCAATTCAACCCCCCTTATGCAAAAAAAGGTCTCTAATTTGACCATAAGCCTTAATGGAAAGGATAAAAACAACAATAGCTTCAAATTAGAGAATCCAGATAAATTGCCTATTTTAAAATCAAGTATTCAAGTGGTAAGCGAAGACAGTAAAATTAAGTACAATTTGAATATTGTTAATGGTTCAGCTTCCACTTCAACTGATATGAAGCTTGCAAAGACAGTAAATGCAATTTTGGATAATGAGATTGTCAGCTTAGATGTTTTGGAAAACAATGAATCGGATGATGATTCCGAGGATTCAGACGATTCAAATGACTCCAATGATGAATCAGATAATCCGAATAATTCAAATGATAATTCAGATAATGTTACTGATGATTCAGATGACTCCAATAAGTCCAATAATCCAAACAATCATCAAAGCAATGGCAATAAGAATAATGATAATAATAAGAATTATTATAATAAAAATGGTTTAAGATATTCTAAAATGAAAAATAGTCTTTTAAATTCTATTGATTCAAATTTAGACAATGATTATTTAAATTTAAAAGAAAATAATGAAAATAATGATGATTCAAACTCCAATAATAAGGATATGAATTATTCTGATAAAAAAACTGATTTGAATAATGAGAGTTCTAATAAGGAAATCGATGAAAATGAGACCAAATTATTTGATATAAATTATTCTTTATTAATCATACCAATTGCATTAATCCTATTGGTTCTATTTGCATTTAGAAGAAAAAATAAGGACGATTAAATTAACTAGAATAAGTTAAAGTCTGAAAAATAAAATAAGAAGAAAAACAATTTTAGATAGAATTTTAATTCTATCTTTTTACTTTTTTTAAAATAAGATTAAAATGTCAAAATTAAAAATTTAAAAAAATTTTTGGAATTAAAAAATATAAAAAAATATATAAAAAAAGCTAAAGCAAAAACTATTTTTAAAGACCCCATTAAGCTAATTATACCATTCCAGTAGCCACTAAAGTCAAATGAGCAATTCCTGCTGAACATAAATAAGTTCCAGAAATTACAATTAGAGTGATAATGATTCCTCTCCAACCAATCTTTTTAAACTCTTCCCAATCATTTCCTATAGCTATACCTACATAAGCCAGGAATGCAGTACATATTGTGGTCAGATCAATTTGAGAAACATAACGCACAATGAAATCAGCAGTTGGCATGCCTGGAATAGCCACAATTATACCAATCAGGCTTATATAAATGATTGATTGAATATTCCAAGGAATTATCCTTTCAAGAGACATTCCCAGAATGGTTATAAGTGAAATAATGATCATTCCAATGAATGAATCCAGCAATGAAGTGTGATATCCTATATAATTTCCTACAGCAACGGTGAATGAGAATATAAGAAGGAATGTAGCCCATCTTTTAATCTTTCCTGAACTTAACTCTTCCTTAGATGCATACTTATCATGCTTTACCCCTTCGATTGCATACTCATCGTCAATTGTTTCCTCTTTGTCATGGCCTATATGAGGGGATAGCCACTTATACATACGCTCTGCAAGAGGCAATGATACAAATATACACATATAGATACCGAAACAGAATGAAAGAAGGTTACTGCATCCGGCAAAAGCCTCCAAATCAGTAGCCATTGATGGAAACATATGCATCAAAGGAGCAAGGGCAGCGGCATTCATACTTGCGCTTCCCACACCTGAAGCCATTGCATAGGCATATGGGTGCATAGGAATCAGTGAAGCGCTTATGCTTGATAGGAAGCTGATGAATGGAGTACCTAAAATGGATCCGATAACAAAAACAGCCAATACTCCGCGGGTCTCTGGAGATTTAAAACCGTATTTGTCGATAATGACTCCTAAGTTAGGTTCACGGCAAATGGAACTTGTCATACCGATGACTTCCCTTCTAAAGCCGAAAAAGAGTGCTATAGGCAATGCTATAAGAGTACCTAAATTACCTATCTGCTGCAAGAGAAGAGCAGGCCCCACTTGGAAAATACTGGCTATGGCTTGACCGCTTGAAATAGCCAATTTGGTAATTAATACACCAATAAATAGAACCATAGCCCCTTCAGCTACCTTAGATTGCTTTCTGCCTATAAACTTAATAGGCTTTGCCAAATAAAGGGCTAAACCTAAAACCAAGGCATAAATCAAAGGTAATAATAGGATACTGATGGTGTCGGTAATCTTAATCTCCTTTACACCGATAGCCATGGAGATAACAACCAAAAGGAAGACAACAATGTGGAGGTTATACTCCTTCCATGGAGGTCTCTTTTTAATTGCTCTATCCGTTTTTTCCCTAAATGGATGTGAAGATTGATCAGTAATAAAATCCCACCTATAATTGTATAAAAACTAAATAAAAATAAATATCGAAAGCAGTTATTCATAAAATAATAATCAAAAATGATTTAATGATTTAATATGAATCTATAATGAATTATCACGAACTATCACGAATTATCACGAATTATCACGAATTATCATGATTCAAATGATTATATTAAATTAACTAAGACTTTCTTTAATTTAAGTTTTAAGTTTCTTATTTATAAATTAATCTATTTTATTCTAAAAAATTATAAATAATGATAATTTATTAGTGGCACTGAATGGCTTTATTAAAACTATTCATTTTTATAAAAAATATTAAAAATTTTAAAAAACGTTAGGAAATTTTATAAAAATTCTAGATAAATCCATAAAAAATAGCTAAAAAGGCATTTATTTTACTCCAAAAATAGGGAAAAAAACTAATCCCAGTTAATAAGAAATTGGGGAAAAAAATATTCCGGAAAAGTTTTAAAAAGGATTAAAAATTATAGAAAAAAATTAAAATCCATGATATCGTGAAAATAATCAAAAACTATAAAAAAAATAAGAATTAAATCAGACTATTAGAAAAAAACTAATCCAAATCCATACGAATCAACGGTTTAGACAAGTGTCTCCTTGCTGAGACTGGAGTTTCATAGAATTTGCCATTAATTAAAGTTCTATCAATCTTTTCAGGCACCTTTTCATCTGATTCTATACGTTTTCCACAGCTTTTGCACTTGAATCCCTTTCCTCTTCCAGCAGAGCTCATTCTTTTGCCACATCCGCAAACAGGGTTTCTATATACAAATTCATTTAGCTTAATGACTTGGAATTTTTCTATATTAAATGTATTTTGCTCGCCTATTCCCCCATAGAGTTCAATAACGTCCCCTTCTCTTAATTTGGCAACGATCTTTCTAAAGTCCTTGGTTGGTTCGTATGCTCCACACTCTATCTCGCCGGAATCATCATATAAAGTGAAAAACATATGGCCTCCTTCGATTATATGTGGCCTTTCCTTGACGGTTCCCCTTATCCTATAGCAGGAATATTGCTTCATGTCACTTATCCTATCTGCATTTTGAATATGCATGTCAGTATGCTGATTTGTCTTAAATATGCAACTGTCTGCAATGGTTTCATTTGGAATGACCATTTCCCTTGCCTTTTCCAATACCTCAGGACTGTTTGATCTAATTCCATATAAAACAGGACATGGAGTCTTAGGCTCTATGGCCAAATACTTGCCATCGATATTTTCAAAGGTTTCAGGGTAAGTTTCCTTATCCATTCTAACAACAGAATCATAATCAATGTTTCTAAGAGTCCCATATCTTGAAGGTTCCCTATACGCCAAAAGCTCATAGGTGTAATCCTCTAAAGGGCAGGAAATAGCTGCAATTGAGCCAATTATTCCCCTTCCCTTTTTGAACTTATAAATTTCAGCCCCAATATGGTTTGCAAATTCTTCGGCTTCCTCTATAGTGATAATGGAATAAATTGCCTTAAATGCATAATCAACCATCTCTTCAGTGATTTCACCCTCATAGAAGACAACTCCAGGGTTTGTGTTGTCACAGTCAAACATGGAAAGCTCCCTTACATAACCTAGCACAATCTCCTTTGCCAAATCAGTATCCTCATCAATGTCTAGCTTGAATGAGACCCCGCCGTTTCCACGAGTCTTAAACCTTGCAAAAGGATTTAATCGAATAAGCCTAGGATAATCAATAATTTTAATATTGCTCCTCTCAAACTCATTTAAAATGGAGGATGCTAAAAATGTAGTGCACATTCCATCTGGAGAGTCTGTATCATCTATTCCTATGTAAAAATAATCCATAATAATCACTGAACTTGAATAAAAATATAAAATTTCCATATCTTCCAATTGGAAATTAATAAATTTTTTAAATATTGCTAAGATAAAATAGTCAATTTTATATTATTCTAAAAAGATAATAATATTATTAAAATTTATTTAAACTAATTAATAAAAATTATCTTAATTTAAAAATTATAAGTTTATGGAAATTAATAAGTTTATGTATAAAAATAAAAAAATAATTATTATTATCTAAAAATTATTATCTGAAAAATTAGTAATGACTATCAAAAAAACGAGGTAATCCTATGGCTGTAACTAATAGGAATCAATTAATAAGAGAAGTTTATCAATTGCTAAACAAGGAGGGCTTTGAAACATCCAATATATATGATCAAAGCTGCTTTGATATAGTTGCTCGAAAGAAACTGCTCATTCTACTTTTAAAAATCCTCGTAAATATTGATAGCATTAACGAATCTCACGTTGAAGAAATAAGGCAGATTTCCAATGTTTTCCTAGCAAGCCCAATCATAGTAGGGCTAAAATCCAAAAATCACATCCTTGAAGAGGATGTTGTCTATGAAAGGCATGGTCTTCCAGCCATTGGGCTTCAGACTCTTAAAAATATGATTATCTATGACGAATATCCGGAAATTCTAGCAGACCGTGGAGGATATTATGTTCAAATCAATGGAAATGTCCTAAAGGAATACAGAGAGGAATATAACCTATCATTAAAGGATTTGGCTGACCTTGCTCACGTTTCAAGGGCTACCATGTACAAATACGAAAATGGCATGGTGAGGGCAAATACAGAAACTGCAATGCTTCTTGAAGAGATTCTAAACACAAAGATCACTCTTGACATTGACCTTTTTGAGCCTTATCAAGAAGACATTAAGCTAAAGGCAGATACAAGCAATCTAAATCAGACACAAGGAACAAACGCTCAAAATCTTGCTAAATTAGGATTTGGTGTGGTTTCCACAAACAAGAGCCCATTTGATGCACTTGCAAAAGCTGAAATAGCTACCAAAAAGAAAGACAACCCTTTGATTGCAAATTTAAATGTTCAAGATGAGCAGAATACAAAGACATTGAAGAAAATGGCAATAAGCTTAAAGGATCTTTCCCTTGTAACCTCTTCAGATCCGTTCTTTGTCCTTGCAGACGATAAGATTAAGGATTCCATTGATGGAATTCCAGTAATAAAGTCTTGGGAGATGAAAGAATTTGAAAATTCCAAGGAGTTTTTAAAGTTGATTAAGGAAAGAAGAAATAATTGAATTCTTTAATCCACAATAAAAAAAAAAAAAAAAATGACCTTAGAAAAAATATAGAAAAACAAAAATAAATATAGAAAAATCCAATGAAAAAAAGTTGTTTTATTATGTACAAACAATAGAATAAAATGTACAAAATTATACATCACATGCGATTTCATGAAAAATCATGCAATTTCACGTAAAGAATTTAAAGAAAGGAGAATTGATATGGAACTTAATTCAAAACATTACACAATTATTTTAATCATAGCAATAATAATTGCAGTTATTATGACCTATATGACTGGAATAAAAAACCCAATCATTATTGGACTTTGCATACTTGCCATAATTGTAATTCTAGCTAATTTATACCTTACTAAGCTTAAAAAATAGAAATAATGAGAGAACCATAAAATATTGATAGATGGAAATATTTTAATATTCCTCTTCAATATCACATGGTTTGATCCACTCGCCACCACCATCAACAAGGGTTTTAATTGCATCAACAATGCAATGCCCATTCCATCCAACCACTGCATCAGCCTTACTTTCCAAATCCTGCAATATCCATTCAACACCAAAAGAGCGAACCAAAAGAAAAGGAATGCTCAATTCTTTTGATTTTTTTATTAACTCATCGCAAATCTCCGTATTATCATGATAAAGACCATAAAGCAATACTATAACATCTACTTCTTCAAACAAATCATCATTTAGCTCGTTATCTTGAGTGTTATATTCAGCATATAAAAAATCCTTTTGACTATCAATTCTCTCCTTATAAAATTCATATTGGCCTTCTGGGTCTGTTCCTTTAGTTATTAGAAGATTATAAACTCTATTATCTTTATTCTCATCTGACATTTAATCACCACTCTTTTTTGACTAAATTTAAGAAAAATTAAAATAAGCATAATAATTTATAAAAAATTATAACAATAGTTATATAAATTTTATTTGTTTAAAATATTTAAAATTAACTAAAGTCAAAAAAGAGAATTAAAAAATAAATTGTGCAAGGAACTAAAAAAATAAGATTAAGCAATGAAAAAATTAAGAGCATTAAAAAATAAACTAGCAAAAAATAGCAAATCTCAAGCAAAATGAGATAAAAATTTTGGTCAAGGTTTTTTGAGCCGAAGGCTCAAAAAAGCTTGAGTTATTTATCCAAATCTATCCTACTAGTAGAAGCATAAACATTAAACCTATTGCTGCGCACAAAGCCAACTAAAGTAATGTTTCCTTTCACTGCAACCTCATAGCCGGAACCTGCAGGAGCAGCATTGGAAACCAAAATAGGAACACCTACTCTAACCATCTTTATAACCATATCTGCAGGCATTCTGCCACTATAAGTCACATAACACTTTGATAGGTCAAATCCTGCCTTAGCTGCTGCACCAATTACCTTATCAACAGCAACGTGTCTGCTTACATCCTCACGAGTAATGAATTTGTCACCATAAACCAATTGGGCAACATGAACACTTCCAGTGGCTTGCCAAATCTCTGCTTTAGCTGTAAGCCTTTTCATATTCTCTATTATTTCACTTGCATTTACAACTAGATCGGATTCGATTGGCTCAATCTTTTTAAGCTCGCTTCTCCATCCTCCTGCACTGTCAGACATTACGCTTTGATAGCCTAAAACATCAGCATCCACATCTGGCTTTTCTTCATCTGCTTCCTTATTATCCTCATCTGCGCCATGATTGAACTTGGTTTTGATTGTTATATGCTTGCCGTCAATATCAATGCTTAGAATATCATCGTATGAGTTTACCAGACCATCACCTAAGCAATACCCTACACCAAAGTCCTCCAAATCTGCAGGATATGTGGAAAACTTACGAGGAGGCAATAAATCAATATAAAAATAGATATTCTCATCGCTAACTGTTTTCTCTTCCACTTCTTCGTATTTTCCATCTTTCCAACGAATAGCGGGAATCTTCTTTAAATAGTCCATATTTTCACCTTAAAAAAATAAAAAAATAAATACAAAATAGATTTTAATTGAAAATTAAAAAATTGATAATTAAAATGATATTGAATTTAATATTTAAAAAATATCTACAATATATAATATAACAATAGGATATTTAAAACACTTTCCATAAATGTTCTTTAAAAAAAATCTAAATTTTGCTTAAAAATACCAAAGGTCTCTTCAGCTTCCCTCTCTGATGCAATGCCAACTGAAACCATATCTGCAAAATCCAAGGTATTAAGGAAATTGAAAGCTTCCTCAGGCCTTTGAATGCCAACAGCCAATATCTTATTGATTATTATCTTTTTGTCTATCTTATCAAGCATCAACTTCAACTCTTCCTGCTTGTCAGACTTAAAATGAGGAACATCCATCATATAACCTAACTTGTTTACCGGAATCATATAAAAGTCAAATAAGTTTTTATCCTCAAGTAATGGTGAATCAATAAGCTCTAGAGAAGTTTTAAAAGGAAAAGAAGTGATTATTCCAGATGGAATACCTGTATCGTTGATTGCATCCAATATATCAGTGATAAAATCCCAATCATAGGAGTCGATAAGAAACTCATCTACAAGCATTATGGAATTGTCGAACTGAGCCAAGTTTTCAATGTCCTCCTTCCAGGTGGCCTCTCGCCTTGCCTCATCATAATCAGGGATTACATAATCCATCTCTGTCTTTCCAATGGTGGAAACTGCCTGCATCTCGACTCCATTGTCACAAGCCATCCCAAATGCCTTAAGTAGGTTTTCCTTATTTGCAAGATTAATGGATCTCACTCCACAATCATAGGACTTTTCTATGATTTTGCTTACATTATTTGGATTTCTTAAAAGATCTAAATTATATAAACGAGTCCTATGACCAAAATATGCATCTGCAAGAAAAGGAGCATTTCCTAAAACCACACGAGATATATTTTTTCCTTTAAATTCCAAATCTTCATTAAAAATAATAAACACGACCTAAACTTAATGATTAATTAAATTATGAATAAAATTACAAAGATAAATTCTTAAACCTAAATAAGAATTTAATTGAATTAATTATTAAATTTATCGAAAAATAGTAAAAATAAAAGACTGATGAAAAATAAAAAAAATGTCTAAAAATTCAAAAAAATAGAAAAAATAATGAGTTAAAAGAGAAGTAAAAAAAGTAAATCTCAAGCAAAATGAGATAAAAATTTTGGTCCAGCTTTTGCTGGCCGAAGGCCAGTAAAAGGTGGAATTTTGGTCAAGGTTTTTTGGCCGAAGGCCAAAAAAGCTTGAGTTTATTCCTTTTCAATAACAACAGCAGTTCCATATGCTAAAACTTCTTGCATGTTTTGGGAGATGCTGTCTGAATCCAATCTAACTGAAATGATTGCATTTGCACCTAATTCCTTAGCATGTTCAATGCAACGGCCAATGGATTCTTCTCTGGACTCTTCCATCATTTTAACATATTGCTTAATTTCTCCACCTAATATACCTTTTAGTCCTGCACCAATGTCTCCACCAAGGCCACGGGCACGTACGGTTAAACCGTATACAAATCCTTTTTCTTCAACTACCTTATAACCTGGAATATAATTTGCACTGGAAATAGGGAATTCTTCAAATTTTACCATTTTAAATACCTCACAATTTTTTTAATTATTATTTCGGCTTTTATGAATAATAACTATTTTTATAATTGGAAGCATATAGTATATAAATCTTTTTAAATTAATTTGAATATTAAAAACAAAGCAATGGGAAAATTCTCTAATTAGAAAAAATAAAAAATCAAAATATGGACAATTAGGCCCTTAAAAAGGTATTTATTAAATAAATGAAAGTTAAAAATTATAATAAAAAATTGATTAAAAAAAGGCTAGTTTACAAATTATTTAAATATAATGTTAGATATAATTAATATATTATAAGGTGCTTGGTTTTAATCAAATCCGAAAAAATACAATTTTAATTTCATCCAAGTTCCTTATAATGCATAATCATATTTTTTATCATATGTCAATGCCATATCATATCATATGTCATTTAAACATTTTTACAAATTATCAAACTATGAACCAATGTAGATAAGAATCTGAAATATAGATTAAACTATGAATCATAGTTTTGATAAGAATCAAAAAATGATTAACAATTAAATTTACTTAAAAACTTATTTCAATTAAAGAATGGTGAAATAATGAAAGCATTAGTCGCAGATGCAATTAACGAAAAAGGAATAGAAAATTTAAAAGAAGTATGTGATGTTGTTGTAGATACTAGCATCACTCCTGAAGAATTACTAGAAACCATTGGAGAATATGACGCTATCCTCATTAGAAGCAGAACAAAATTGCCTGCTGAAGTAATAGAAAAGGCAGACAATCTTAAAATCATTGCAAGAGCAGGAGTAGGTGTAGACAATGTAGATGTAAATGCAGCTACCAAAAAAGGTATCATGGTTGTAAATGCACCTGAATCCACTTCAATCACTGTAGCTGAACACACAATGGGATTGATCTTAAGCACCATCCGTAAGATAGCAATCGCTGATAAATCCACTAAAGCTGGAAAATGGGAGAAAAAAGCATTTATGGGTATGGAACTTAGAAACAAGACTCTTGGTGTAATCGGTATGGGAAGAATCGGTTCTCAAGTGGTTAACAGATGCAAGGCATTTGAAATGGATGCAATTGCATACGACCCTTATTTACCTCCTGAAGTTGCTAAAAACATGGGAGTGGAATTATACGAAGACATTGAAGACGTATTAACCAGAGCAGACATAATTACCATCCACGTTCCACTCACTCCAGAAACCGAACACTCAATCTCCACAGAACAGTTCAAGATGATGAAAGACACCGCACTCATATTCAACTGTGCACGTGGCGGAGTCATTGATGAAGATGCATTATACGAAGCTTTAGTTAACGGAGAAATCCTTGGAGCAGGTTTAGACGTATATGAAAAGGAACCTGCAACCAACAATAAATTATTCGAATTGGACAATATCGTCTGTACCCCTCACATTGCAGCATCAACCAAAGAAGCTCAAAGGGATGCAGCAATCATTGTAGCAAATGAAGTAATCACCTTATTTAAAGGAGGCATGCCTAAAAACATCATAAATATGCCTCGCATGAACAACAGCGAATTTGAAGAAACCAATGATTACTTAGAACTCTGTGAAAAATTAGGAAGCTTTATCACCCAAGCTACAAGCAGCCCAATCAACAAATTGGAAATCACCTACAAAGGTGAAATCAACAAGCTCCCTAGCAAAGACCTATTCACTAGAACCATCTTGCAAGGAATTTTAAACCCTGTCACTGAAACTGCAGTGAATGCAGTAAACGCTACCACCGTTGCTAAAGCAAGAGGAATCAGCATTACAGAAGCAGTAAGTGATGACAGCGAAGGATATGACACCTTAATTAAAGTTGCAGCAAAAACCAAGGAAGGACAAATGTCTGCTGAAGGTACCTACCTCCACGAAGCTAAAATCATAAAGGTAAATGGATACTGGGTAGATGTAAAACCTGAAGGAAACATGTTCATTGCCAAATACAAAGACATTCCTGGAAGCATTGGTGCAATAGGAACTAAATTCGGTGAAGAAAACATTAACATTGGTATCATGCAAGTAGGAAGAGATTCAACTGGTGGAGAAGCCATCATGATTCTTACATTAGATGAAAGACCTTCTAAAGAAGCTGTTAAGAAAATCAAAGACTTAGACAATGTTAGTGATGCAACCTGTCTTAAATTATAGACAGATTGTAAATAAAATAAATAAAATAAAATAAAATTAAAAATAAGCAATTAAAAATTAATTATTAAAATTCTTGATATAATCAAGAGTTTTAATCTTCTTTTCTTTTTTTAAAAAATAAGCAAAATTAAAGAAAATAATTCTTTTTAAAAATTATTGAGTCTAATTTTAAACCCATCAAAGAATTATTATTTATCAGAATCCTCTTTTTCTTGAGAATCTTCATTTTCTTGAGAATCCACAGTATAACTTTTTAAAATAGGTTTCCCGTCCCTAAATTCAATGATAATGCCTAATTTAGGGCTTTGACCATTTACTTTTTCTCCACCTATTCTAATAACCTGCGGATTTAAGTCAATAGAACCTAAATCTTCATCTGAGACATTTCTTGATGGATAAAAGCGGTTTGAAGTGAAGTCATTTGAATTTGGATTATTTGAATTGATATCCTCAGAAAAATTATTTGAATCGAAATCATTAGAGCCATCATTATCTAAGGCTAAATTCCCAAATTCATCCTCTAATTCATGAGAATACTTATTGGTTTTTACCTCTTCGCTATCAAAAAAGGACAAGTCTTGATCTAGGTCAAATATAGATGGAGTGAGCTCTCCGTCCTCTTCTTCTATTTCTTTTCTTAATTCCTCAAGGTCTTTATAGATTTCATCATCCTTACCATCAACAAAATTGCCAACTTCAAAGCCTCTCATATTCCCATAAGAATCATAAGCCATCATAGTTTCAAGAGAATAAGGCTCACAAAGAATAATATGAAAAGAACCATATTTTGAGAATGTTGTCAAATCAGCGCCAGAAGGCCTTGCATTTAAACCAGGGTGTGAATGTACAGTTCCCCATTTCTTTTGATCAGGTGGAAGCAGCCAATCATTAAAGCTAGCGCTTGTATGAGAACGTTCACCTCCTAAAAAGATTAAGCCACTGATATAAAGAACTTCGTTCTTAACAAAACCGTCAAACATGGCTAAAAACTCATCAGGATATGATTTCTTTGAATAATAAATGATTGAATCAATTACAGTTTGATCTATGCAAACCTTTTCAAAATGATTTTTTTCATTCAATTTTGAGATTAAATCTTTAAATCCCATAATAATTCCTCTAAAGATAAAGATCTGTTTAATAAACTCTTAATAAATACAATCCAATAAAGGATAAAAATTTAAATAATTTAATAAATATGTCAATAAACGATAAAAATTTAAAAAATTTAAATAAATACAATTCAATAAACAATTAAAATTTAAATAATTTAATAAATTCCATCTAAATTAGTTTTAAAACCTATAAAAATATTCCTTATTAAACAATTCCAATTCATAATCAACAAAAACTTCACTGCGATAAGAAACTGTTTTTTCTTCTTTAACCGGATTAAATCCTTCTATTTGATTTTCTATTTTATAAATACCAATTCCTCTCTTTTTCCAAGTGTCAACGTCATTAAGATTGATTCCTTTTTTAAATAATAATTCATGGATTTCGCTTGATTTTAAACCTTTAATCTTTTCATTTGCGATTTGAGGTGAGAATTCCTTCTTTAAGGCCCAAATCCCATAGGCATTAACGCAGTTTCTCCATGCCTCATCCTGCCTCCATTTGAAATAATCATAAATGTCTTCATTTACAATTGGAATTACTCTGGAATCGAATGAAACTGGAAAAATGACATTCCTATCATCTTCATCCAATTTATCCATATTGAAATCATCTTTAAAATCATTTAATAAGTGATAGGTGAATGAACTTGAGGCTATTGATGAGAATACTGAATTTAACTTTTCTACACGGCCAAGGAAAGGAATTTCATCCAATAATATGCTGATTTCATCTGAAAATGTATAAATGAATTTAGGTGAAAACTGATTAAAAATGTCTAAGGACACCTCAGACATCAATTTAGCAAAATTATTGTCATATGGCTTTTTTAAAGCCAAATATTTAGCTAGGCTATGAAATTTACGGCCATCCAAACGTAAAATAATATTAGAATTCTTTGGAACCTTTAAATTTGAATAAATTTCATAATCTTTCATCTTTTCACCTAATAATAACTTAATCTATGCACCATAAAAACTTAATCTATGTACCATAAAAAGTGGTCTATGTACCAACAGAGAAACACTCACTAAAGCTTTTTAATAATTTAATTGCTGAAAATGCTGCTAGCATACTGGTCTTTGGGTTTGCAGCAAATGGAACATTCTCAGAACTTGATCTAAATTCACCAAAGTCCCCTTGAACAAGAACCTCGTGAACATTCCTATCTACCTTAGGATCTACAATTATCTTAACGTCAATATCCATATTGCAGGCAATGCTTAAGGAAGCAGCCACATTAATGTTTACCGGAAACCTCTCTACAGCTTCAGAGGCCTTTCCTTCAAATAATATTTCTTCCTCTTCAACTTCACGACCTAGAGACTTAGGTGATTTTCTAGTAGTAAGGGAAGCCTTTTTAATCTTTCCAATGGATGCCGCCTTAATTCCATCCAAACCGACAATGGCTCCAGATGGGGCATAGACCTTTGCATTGTTTGCTTGAGCAGCCTTATGAATCTTTTGTCTAAATTCCTTATCCATCAATGCTCCAACACTCATAACCATTAGGTCCTTTCCGTTTTCAATGATGTTTAAGGCATGAACCTTTAAAGCAATAGGGGATGCAGACTCTAAAACCAAATCCACATTGTCCAACATCTCATCCATCTCTAAAACAGCTATACCATTAGAAATCTGGGCAAGATTCTCAGCCCTTTCAATGTCTGTATCATAGAAATATTTAATATCTATTCCATCATCAGATAGAAACTCGTTAACTATTGTATTGGCTATTGCGCCACAACCTAATATTCCAACAATCATATTCTCACCATAGATTAAAGGTTTTTAAATTTAAATCAAATTAGAAGTTTAAAAATATATTTAAAAGATAAGTTTACTTTTTTAATCTTAAAAAAAATATATTATAATATTTTTTTAATCTTGAAATATAAAATATTATTAAATTTTTTATCTATATAATTTATTAATCTTTATTTAATAAATAACTATCCTTATTTAAAAATAATATCTGAAAAAATAGATAGAAAATCTGAAAAAATAGATAGAAAAAGAAACTTTAAAAATTAAAAATCATGGAAAAAAATAGCCTAAGAAGATTATAAAAATAAAAATAGTTGAATGAAAAATTGTTAAAAAATAGTATATAAAAAAATAATAATAAAAGTTCTAAAGAAGTTACTTTAAAATATGTTTCCACAAAGAAATACGTTTATTATATAGACTATAATCAAAGGATATGGTAAAAATAATCAATAATTAAAAACATATTTTAAGAAGCAATTGAATTAAATTACTTCTTTTGGTTTTGGAGCGACTTCTTGAGGAACTTCTTGAGGAACTTGTTTTGGAGCTTCAGGTCTTGGGCGAATTGACATTTCTTCTCCTGCTACAGGAGGTTTTGGTCTTTTTAAATCTTGAGGATCAATTAACATAATGTCCCCGATAGCAGTTACTCTGTCAAATTCAATGTTAAGCAAACCTTCTTGATAAGTTCTTCCTACTTCTTCTTCAGGTACAAATTGGAATCCGCCTCTGAAGATGTCTCTAAAACCTGCACTCTTTTTTTCAGGTTCTAAAGCTTTTACTTGAAGTCTAGAGATGGTTCCGTATCTGATATTGAGAACTACATCATGAACTTGACCTACGTATTGTCCAGCTAAAGTATATATATCTAAATCATATAATTGGGTAACTTCCACCATTTTTTTCACCATTAAACATTAATAAATCGAAACAGAATTGTTTTGCTTGTCTAGAAAACAATATAAAAATCCTTTAATTTGATATCTACATAGCCTATACACTAATGAATTATTAACTTGGAAAATGAATTTATGTACTTGAGATTAGGGAAA
Source organism: Methanobrevibacter ruminantium M1 (assembly GCF_000024185.1). Lineage (NCBI taxonomy): Archaea > Methanobacteriati > Methanobacteriota > Methanobacteria > Methanobacteriales > Methanobacteriaceae > Methanobrevibacter > Methanobrevibacter ruminantium. The sequence goes on along the minus strand of NC_013790.1, from coordinate 878,437 downwards.
ATTTCATTTCAAGTAAACAAATTGACATTAATTAAGCCTATTATATATTATATGTCTATTTGCTAATATAAATACTTTATTGTTTTTTAACTAAAAATAATCTTATAAAATTAAAATTTGATAATAAAATTAAAAGAAAATAAAGAAATAAAATTAAACCATATGAATAAATTAAAAAATAAGTGAAATCATATAGGAAAAATAGAAAATAAGAAAAATAGATAATAAAAAAAATCAAAATTTTCAAAAATGATAATAACATGATAATATCATTTGAAAATATGGGAAAATTCAATAAATAAGGCCAAAAATATGAGGTAATGGAAAAATTTTAAAATTTTACAGCAAAAAATATTTGAAAAATTGATAATATCAATGTAATATCTAAAAAGCCATAAAAAAATAGTGGAGAATCTGACAATAACATTGATAATAACAAGGTTAATTTTTAAAAACTAGAATAATTATTCGCAAATAATGAAACGAATATAAAAATAAAAAGAAAAATGAAATGATTCGTAATGATTAGAACGAATATTAAAAAAGGAATAAACTAAAAACAGTGAAAAAAGAAAAATGAAAAAAAGAAATAACGTAAAAAAAAAATAAGAAAAGAGAAAAAGTAAAAAAAGATTAAATAAAAAAATAAGGCAGATTAACTGTCTAAAAAGGCAGTTATCATATTTTTAGTCTCATTTAAAGATTCCATAGGTATTCCATTAGGCATATTACCCAAATCACCTTGAACTTCTTTTAATATGCTACCATTCATTCCTAAAAACATTCCTTCAGACACAACATCCATGAATGTTGCCGGAGGAAGCAGGGAAACCCCTACCCTATTGCCTTCCTTAACAGTTAAATCATTGGTAACGACCTTTAAGGCCCTTTTGCCAATATTTACATTACATATCATTAAGGAATCGGCTTTAGGATGCTTGCTGACACTCATTATCTCTCCAACCTTTACATCGATTCCCATGATAGGATCATCAATAGGGCCGAACTTAAACCTGTTTCTAAGGCCTAAGATAGTGTCTAGGAAAAATCTTACTTTTGCAATGTTCTCTTCTGTCTTTTCCCTTTCGTCTTTAGGAGCCCCTTGCATGAATTTATGGTTCCAATCTTCACCGCCAAGGAACTCTATAATTCTTCCAGCCTTATCTTCAAGCTTTTGAACATCTTCACAATTAGCAAGAGCATCCCCTTCAAGATAACAGTAAAGCAATGATTTTAAGTCAGCTTCCATCTTTTTGGTTTCTTCTATTGTAGCCTTCTTATTCCAGTTACCTCTAAAACTTCCAGTTTGAACAGTTCTTAAAAATAACTCACGAGCATGCATAGCTACTAAAATTCTATAATCTTTAGCTGTATCCCACAAATTAATCTCTCCATGAATATGATAATTTATTTTTAAAAAATAATGATTTTATTAAAATTAACTTTTTGAAATCAAATATTTTTCCTAACTATTTCTTTATTTATTTTTCATTAAATTAATAGTTTTTTAAAATCAGAATTAAATGAAGAAAATAAAATTTAAAAAAAGTTTAAAGAATCACCTACAATTAAAAGCAATCAATTTAAACTTGCACATATCCTCAACTGCATATTTAATTCCTTCCTTACCCATTCCACTTGATTTGAATCCCCCAAATGGCATGGCATCTGTTCTGAAAGTGGATTCCTTATTGATTAAGACTGAACCTGCATCTATCTCATTTGCACATCTTAATGCACTATGAACATTTTCAGTGAAAACACCTGCTTGAAGACCGTATCTGGTGTCATTTGCCACTTTTATTGCCTCATCTATTCTATCTACCCTTATGATAGGTGCAACTGGTCCGAATGTTTCATTTGCAACAAGGTCCATAGACATATTGACACCATCCAATATTGTTGGCTCATAGAAGCAGTCCTTACGGTTTCCACCCAAAATAAGTTCTGCCCCATCTTTTATAGCATTGTTTACTGCAGTTTCAACATTGATTGAAGCATTTTCATTTATAAGCGGACCGATATCTGTAGACTCATCCATAGGATTGCCCATCTTCAATTTACTTGCCTCTTTAACAAATAAGTCAATGAACTCATCTGCAATCTTATTATCCAATATTATTCTTTTAACACCTATGCAAACCTGTCCGGAGAATAGAAATGCGCCGGACACCGCAGCACTAACTGCCTTTTCAATATCTGCATCTTCAAGAACGACCAATGGATCGTTTCCACCAAGCTCCAAAGTCAATTTCTTCATTCCTGCTCGAGAAGAGATAAACAATCCAGTGGCAATGCTTCCAGTAAATGATATCTTATCAATGCCCTCTGAAACAACCAATGCATCTCCAACTTCACTTCCATAGCCAGTTACAGAGTTTATCACCCCATTTGGGAAATGATTATCAATAATTTCAACCAATTTAAGTGCAGCTAATGGAGCTTCAGTGGAAGGCTTTACCACAACAGCATTCTTTGCTGCAATGGCTGGAGCTATCTTATGCAATGCAAGATTAACCGGATAATTGAATGGAGTTATTGCTCCAACGACACCTAAAGGTACTTTCTTTGTAAATGCCAAAAAACGCTCATCTACAGAACCTGTAGCATCTATAGGGACAGATTCTCCATAGATTCTTTTGGCTTCCTCTGCTGCAAACTTCAATGTCTCACAAGACCTGTTAAGCTCTCCAATAGCCTGCTTAATTGGCTTTCCAGCCTCCAAGACTATAAGCTTTGCCAATTCTTCGCTTCTTGATTCGAGCTCTTCATAAGCAGAATAAAGATTATTGGACACTTCCTTTGCAGACATATCCTGCAATTCCTTTTTAGCCCTATTTGCTGCATCTATGGCCCTATCTACATCTTGCCTAAAACAAATTGGAACAGTATCTACAAGCTCACCATCATATGGGTTTTTTACTTCATAATGGTCGCCGCTGTCAAAATCCTCTCCATCAATCAATACTTTCATCATAACTCTCCTTAAAATTGATTTTGATTAATTTAACTAATTTTAACTGATTATCTTAATTAATAAAGAATTCTTATAATTAGTTCTTTTAAAGTTTTGTTTAAATTAATTTTTAATTTTATAATTAATATTTTTTATCCAAAAATCGAATATCAGTCCAACTAGAAAAAAATGATTAATCCAATAATCAAATGACCATTCAACTAGAAAAAATGATTAATCCAATTATCAAAGGACCGTTCAACTAGAAAAATTATAAGAGAATAAATTAAAGATAATCACTCAAATTTAGAGGATAATTCTTCAAAAGAGTTATTTAATGATTCTAATTCATTAGATTCCAATTCATCACCTAATCCCCCCATATAGGACTTATAAACAAACATGCAAACCAAAACAATTACAATTATGCCTCCGATAAGTAAAATTAATTCTACAGACCCCTGTGCTTTATCTTCCTTGAATAATCTATTAAAATCATTTTTTAAATAAATGCTAAACATCTCCTTGAAAATTTAAAGAAACTTAAAAATATTTCTCTAGACTTTAGTCAGAATCCGAAAAAGGATAGTCCAAACACATTAATAAGATAAAATAAGAAAAATGCTAATGCGGTTATTGGAATAGAAAACTTTACACCTTTCTTAATATCCCCATACATAATAAGAGCTATGAGAAATCCTGCCAAAATCGAATGAATGATCAGATAGATCAGAGCAACCGTTGGGGCAAGTTGACAGATGGCACTTGATCTGTTCAATTCAATCATAAAGGAAGAATAGACTCCAACCATTCCCAAAGCAAAGGGAGCAGCTACAACAGATGCCAAAACCAAAAACATGATTGACATCATTACAGACGACTTTCTTTCCCTTTTTAAAATCAGCATAGCCCTTAAATCATCACTGACATCACTAATAACATCAGCAAGACCTCCCCCACTCTTATGAGCATTTAAGATAATCTTAAAACTACGTTCAAGATCCTTTGAGTCAAGCCTTTTCGCCATATTCCTAAAGGATTCATCAAAAGACTTTCCCATCCTTATCTCAACAACCACACGGCGCAGCTCATCATATAATGGGCCGTTTCCATGCTCTGACAAATCAACAAGAGCATTCTCAAGACTCATTCCAACCCGCAGCATTGAAGCCAATTGTCTTAAAAAGTCCGGAATTGAGTTTTCAAGCTCTTCCCTTCTTCGCTCGGATTTTATAAAAACAAATAGAATAAAAGACAAAAGAGGAATGAAAATAGCCAATAGAATTGCCATAAGAATATCAAATGAAAATAACAATGCAATCATCAAAGCCAATATCAATGTAAAAACAATTGAAATGAACAATATAGCAATGATTTGAGAGGCCAAAGTGAATATTCCTGCCTTTAAGAAATATTCCTGTAAGAAAATTAATATTTTATCGCTTAATCTGCTTTCTATAAAATTTGATAAATTATTTATTAAATCTTCAACAAACATTGTTGAATATCTAGATTTACTTATTAATAAATGGCATAGTTTTTTTCACATCAATTTAGCCATTTCATATCAATTTAGCAAAATGACAACAATTTAACACTTTAAAATCAATTTCACACCCCCACTACAATTTTACGAGATGACAACAATTTAACACTTTAAAATCAATTTCACACCCCCACTACAATTTTACGAGATGACAACAATTTAACACTTTCAAATCAATTTCACATTCCCACAACAATTTAACAAAATGACAACAATTTTACATTTTGAAGTCAATTTTACGAGATGACAACAATTTAACACTTTAAAATCAATTTTAATGCGAAATAAACCAAAATATTTATTTAATATTAAAATAAAATAATATTTGAAGGTTTTTGTGCCTGCAAAAAAATATTCTCATCAAAAAAATAAAAAAATGGAGGCATAGAAATGAAATGTCAACTAAAAGATTTCTTCAAATATTTATTTGATATCTTTAAAAACCATTATGAAGATATATTAGGATATTCATTAGAGATCTTAAAAATTTTCATAATGGTCCTGAAATAACCAAGAACCCGGCTGTTGAATTAAAAAGGATAATTGTTTTAATATTTTTTATAGGGTAACTCTTTCCTTCAAAAAAGTAAACATTATATATCTTAAGAATATAATATTACATAAGAGTTATTTCAACTCCGTTTTTTTATGATGAGAAAAATTTAAAGTTAAGAATTCATTTTTTGAATTCTTAAACTTTAAGTTTTAAGCTATTTTTAACTCAAAATTACTATTTTTAGAAATACTCTCTTTTTAAATCTATTAAACAAATATTAGCACTTCAATCAAATATAAAAATAGTTCGAATGTTATAAAACAAATTAATAGGCTAAAAAAATATAAAATTATAGGATAGGAGGCAGATTGCCAACTATTTTAGCCTTCTTATCAACTAAGACCATATCTTCTATCCTGACACCAAATTCCCCTTCAAGATAGATTCCAGGCTCAATTGTAACAAACATATTCTTCTCAAGAATGGTCTCATCCTTTAAGGACAGTGACGGGCTTTCATGAATATCCAATCCAAAGCTATGCCCTGTGCTATGAATGAACTTATCCCCATAGCCATATTCTGTAATTATATCCCTTGCCACCTTATCCACTTCACAGGATTTTACTCCTTCCTTAACTGCTTTTATTGCCTTGTCATGAGCCTCAAGCACAATCTTGGAAATCTCTTCCTGCTTTTCATTATAGACAAATGTTCTGGTGGTGTCTGAGCAATATCCTTCAAACTTACAACCATAATCAACCAATACCGGAGTATCCAACTTGTGATGCCTTGGTGTGGAATGGGGAAGTGAAGAAACAGGACCTGAAGCGAAAATTGTATCGAATGATTCTGTGCTTGCTCCATTCTTCCTCATGAGATAGCCTAACTCATATGCACATTCCCATTCTTCAGCACCCTTTTCCTGCTTTGACCTTACATCAAGCTCCAACAATGACTTATGTGCAATTTCGCCAGCCTTGAATATTTTATCGATTTCATCATCGGTCTTTATCATCCTTTCTATGGAAATAGCTGGAGAAATAGTTAGATTAAAGTCCTTAAACTTTTGGTAGGCATTTGCAGTCAAATCAGACTCGATGGCAAGGTCCTTAATCTCCTCTTCATTCAAATATTCAACCATCTGATCTGCAGACTCATATTTGATTATATCAATAGAAGAATTGTTGTTTGCATTTTCCAAATCCATCCCAGATACAAATATGATAGGATTTTCCTTGACTATCATAAATGCAAAGCTTGTAGATAAGTAGCCAGAAAGATAATAGATATTGTTGAAATTAGCCACCATCATTGCATCCAAGTCTTTTTCTTCCAATCTCTTTAAAATATTCTTTATATGAAAATCATGAACTTTATTTTCACTTGAAACCATAAAAAAGCCCCTTAATCATTTATTGAAATGACAAATATGGAATTCTTAAATATACTAAACATCTTTTAGAATTCCAGGTAAAATAAAACATAAACAAATAAATATTAATTTTTATTATTTAAAAACTAATCTAAATTATTTTACCAAAAATTGAAATTTAAAAATTCATAAAAAACCAATGAAGCCCTCCAAATTATGATATAAATAAATATTATAATAATCAAAAATAAAGATATAAAAAAATAGCTAGGAATAAAATCATGTTTGAAGATGTTGAAATACAATTCTTTAAAGGAACTCACAGAGTAAGAGATCCAAAGGAAACAATCGAAATAAATGAAAATAAGCTAAGAACTGCAGGAATCACCCGTCTAACTGAAATAACAGACTTAGACAGAATAAAAATCCCAGTGTTCTCTGCAATTCGTCCAACTGCACAGGAAGGCGGAGTCAGCGTATATGCTGGAAAGGGAGCAACAAAGGAACAAGCAAAGGCATCAGCGATGATGGAAGGCTTTGAAAGATATTCTGCAGAGCGCCAGGATATAGACAACGAAAGAACCTTTGTTGACACCTACAACAATATAAAATCAAGCCAAGAACTAAAGGCCCTCGACCCTAGAGACCTTCTATTGCCAAAGAATTTCACCACACAGAATGTGGAAAACTCAAGGCTCGAATGGATTGAATCAAAGGACATAATTAGCGAAGAAACAATCTATGTTCCCTCAAATGCAGTGTTTCACCCATATATTCCTACCAGAGAAGTAATTCCTAGTCCACTAGCTATTTTTAAAGGAAACACTAATGGTTTGGCATCTGGAAACATAATAGAGGAATCTGTTCTCCATGGAATCTTTGAAGTGGTTGAAAGGGATGCATGGAGCCTTTTTGAACTTACAAAAAGAAACAAGAAGGAAATAAATCAGGATACAATAGAAAACGACATCATAAATGAGCTTTTAGCCAAGTTCAACAATGAAGGAATAAATATAAAGCTTATGGACATAACAGCAGACCTTAAGATAACAACTGTAGCTGCAAGCGCTGATGATACAGTACTGAAGGACCCGGCACTCCTCACATTAGGTGTAGGCACCCATCTTGACCCTAATATAGCAGTGATAAGAGCCTTAACAGAGGTGGCTCAAAGCAGAGCAACCCAAATCCACGGAACCCGTGAAGACACAATAAGAGCAGATTTCATGAGAAAGTCAAGCTATGAAGGCATGAAAAGGATGAACAAACACTATTTCCAAAAGGAAGAAGATACAATTGACCTTTCAGACATTGAAGACAAGAGCTCACACTCAATCAAAAAGGACATTGAAACAAGCATTGAAGAGGTTCAGAAGGTCGGATTCGATAAGGTCCTATACACAGACCTTACAAGAGAGGAGATTGGAATAAATGTGGCTAGAGTAATCATTCCAAAGGCAGAACTCTACTCATTGGACGAGGAAAGATTAGGAACTAGAGCCTTGGAATATGATAGAAAAGCACGTAGAGGACTGGTCTAATGACAAAGATCATAGTTTATTTAGGATTATCCATTCAAGAGGAAGAAGCTAAAACCATCTTAGATGCGGATTATAGAACTCCAGTTAAAAGGGGAGACATATTAAAGGCAATCAGCGAAAAGCCAGACATAATAGGAATTATAGATGGAGTCTTCCACCACACCCCTGCAGTTGCCCATAAGGAGATCATGAAAGCCTTGAAAATGGGAATCACTGTAGTTGGAGCAAGCAGTATGGGTGCCCTTAGAGCTTCCGAACTGGATGACCTTGGAATGATTGGAATAGGATATGTCTATAAAGCATACAGAAGCGGAAAAATCACATCAGATGATGATGTGGCCCTCAGCTTTGACCCCGAGAGAAATGTGCCAATCTCCGAAGCCCTTGTAAACATTGACTACAAGCTTGATTTGGCTGTGAAAGAGGAAATAATAAGCGAAGAGGATAAAGAATACATCCATAATATTGCTAAGGACATCTATTATCCAAAAAGGTCATACCAATACATATTCTCTAAAGTGGAAATGGAAGATGAAAAGAAAACCAAGCTTATTGATTTTATCCTAAAGGAAAAGGACATCAAATATCTGGATGCAATAGAAGCTCTAGAGTACATTAAATCCATTTCTGAAGAAGAATAGATTATTTTTATATTCAATTTTTAAAATTCATAGAAAAATTTAAATAATATAAATTATATAACAATTGTTAATTTATTATTTACCCATAGAAATTAATAAGAAAGACAGTGAGAAAAATTGATTAGGAAAAATGAATAATAAAATTTTTTTATAAATCAATTTGAGGAAAACTATGAAAGCCAATCCAAAAATAGAAAAAGTAAAACAGATCCTAAAAGATTACAAAAAGATAGCCTTAGCATTCTCAGCAGGTGCAGACAGCACCCTCCTTGCATACCTTGCAAAAGAGTCAGACTGTGATGTGCTTGCAATCACATATGACAACCAGATCTTTCCAGAGGGATTTTTGGAATTTGCTAAAAGACGTGCAGATGAACTTGGAATAAAACACGAAATTATAGAAAATAGTTTCTTAATGATATATGATGTGGCACATAATACTCCACAAAGATGTCTAACATGCAGAAGATTGATGTATGGTTCAATTAAACAAGTGGCTAATGAAAGAGGATACGATATTATCATAGATGGAAATAATATAACAGACCTTATCCACGACAGACCAGGCATCCTAATGAAATATGCAAATGGGATTGAAAGTCCCCTCATAGATGCCAATCTTGAAAGCTATGAAATTCATGATTTCCTTGAAGAGAATGATATTGAATATTCAAAGTCAACAACCTGTCTTGCAACTAGGGTGAAGGCAAATGAAACAGTTACAGAGGACAAGGTAAACAGGATTGACTACTGTGAAGGGTTTATTAAAAGTACTATAGGTGCTGATGTAGTAAAGCTTAGGGAAGAAAAGAACATAGCCACCATTGAATTAGGAAATAATGATTCAAAGAAGATATTGGATAAAGAAAAACTAGAGATCATATTCAATGAGCTAAAAGAAGCACAGTATGATAAGATATTATTAAACATTGATTTCACTGAAGATGAGGAAGAGCTTATTTTAGATTCAGAGCTTCAAAAGGGAAAGGAAAATCTAATTCTTAGAAAGAAACTGCCATTTGACATTGAAATTTCCAAAACAGGAAAAGTAATCAATGAAGCAGATAATGAATTTATATCAGATATTCAAACAATTGAAGAGATAGGATACATAAAATTAAAAATAGATAAAAAAGAGTCTAAAATATTTAGAGATGGTAAGATTAGCATTGAGAATAATAAAAACAAGGAAGATGCTAAAGAGTCTTTAGTTAAGATCTTGCCTTTAATAAGGAGAGCAAAACCATTTTAATTAATAATTAGAACAACTGTTTCTAAGACAAAAAAAGAATATAAATAATTTGATTAACCGTTTGTAAGATATAAAACAATTATGAAAATCAAATAAAATAAGCATTCCATAAAAATTAACTGAAAAATAACCAAAATAAAGATAAAAAACTAAAAAGTAAAAATAAAAGAAAAAGAAAAATTAAAGCCTATAATAAAGCTTTTAATTAAATCACTTGCCCTTACTAAACCGACAAGTTCTCCTTCTATTCCAAGAACAGGCAATTGTTCCACATCAAGAGATTTCATCTTTTCAGTGCATACTGAAACTTTTGTCTTGGTATTTGCAGTTACAACATCACCGGATGCAACGTCCTTAAATACCTTGTCAGTAAACTTAAGATGGTTTTTCTCAATGTATAAAACGCTGGTACTGTCCCAGGACCATTTGTCCCCTTCGGTACCTACAGAAGAGCTGTGCTCAGTTCTTTCAGATATGATTTCGCTTTCTGCAATGAAATCTGTTTCAGTTAGGATACCGGTCATCTTGTTGTTGGAGTTTAATCCTATGACGGATTTTAATCCAAAGAACTTCATGACTTCAAAAGCGACATTCAAAGGAGTCTCATCCCATGTTGAAGGAATGGTCTTGATCATATAATTTTCAACAGGGTCCTTGATTCCCATATCTGCAATAGCAAGGGAAACTATATCAAAGCTGGTTACAATTCCAACCAATTCATCATCATCATTAATTACAGGGACTCTTCTGATATCGTTTGTTACCATCTTTTCAGCAACAGTGGACAATTCGTCATCCATTTTTGCAGTAATCAAATTTCTAGTCATCAACATAGCGATTTGCTCTTCATCTGGATTGGTAATCATATCAGAACGAGTTAATATACCGACTAATTTTCCAGTCTCTTTCTTAATAACAGGCACTACAGACACATCTTCTTTTTTCATGATACGTAATGCTTCATCACGGCTTCCAGGAACTGTAACATGAATAACATCTGTAGATGCAACATCTTTTACAATCATCTAAAACACCTCTAAGGTTAAAATCATTTAATAATCTTGAATATTAATTAATAATCTCTATCAATGAAAATTTAAATCTTTTAATGAAATACTTTTTTTATTACAAATAATGAAAATTTAAATCTCTTAATGAATTTATTCCTGCCACACTAATAATCTTTAAGGATTATTATAATCTTCATTGCCATTCATCAATAGATAGTTAATTTTATAAAAATCATAAAACGAAGATTGTTTTAAAAATCTGAAAATTTCTATAAAATTAATAACAATTAATAATTTATAAATCATTATTTAAATAATTTAGTATTTTTTTAAAAATTTTTGTTGAAATTTCTCTAAAAAACTAGGAATTTTGATTGTCTTAATAAAAAAATAAAAAAATAATTTACAATATTGTTTTATTTTTTTAAAAAATATTACAAAATGATAACTTGGAAAAGTAAAAATTGATTTGAAACTGTTAAATAAAAAGAGAAAAAAGAAAAAAATAACCAAAAATAGAAAAATAAAAAAGAGAGAAAAGAAAAAAAAATACCCAAAAATAGAAAAATAAAAAGAGAATAAGAAAGAAATAATTGCAATAAGCCAATTAGATTATTTTAACAATGTCATTAGCTTCTGTTCGATTGATCAAACTCAAATAAGGGTTATTTGACTTCTTATTTACAATCATGAGTTCGGCCTTTTGGCCTTCTCCAATATATGACTTATCAATAGGCAGATTAGAAATGCTTGAATCTGCATTAGTGGTAGCCATTTTTAATATTTCTCTAGCATCTATGTGATTTCTAGAAACTCCTTTCATTATCTTTAATGTAAATTCCAACTCCCTAAACATATTTGGTGAATTTATCATTATATTGTCTGTTCCAATGAGGGGACGAACTCCTTTATTTAAGATTTCATAAAGAGGAACAACCCCAACAGCCAATGCTCCATTTGAGCGAGGACATACAGTAAGTGATGAATCAGACCTTGCTAGCAATTCGACATCATCATTTTTAGGATTGGTCATATGTACTATCTGATTGAATCCAGCTTCAAATGCCCTTTGAGGCTCGCTCTTTCCAGTCTTTTCAAGAGAGGCAATCTGATTGAGCTCATTTTCAGCTACATGGATAGAAGATATCTTATCCTCCCTTTCACACCTTTCACAGATAATCTCAGCAACAGTTGTGCTGATTTCACCAAAGCCGCTTAATCCTATGCCGTCGGATTCCTTTAGCAATTTCTTAAGGGCCATCTTAACCATATGATAATTTGCATCCTCCCCATAGAAGGAGCTGTCTCGGGCAAGTATTATTGGAGTGATTGGAATGTCCTTAGCAGCTTCCTTTAGAAGCTTTACTCCATCCAATCCACCTTCACGGTAGTCGATAAAATGGCTTACTCCCATATTGTACATATCCCACATGGACTCTCTCATGGCTTCAATCAAAACATCGTCATCAGCTGATTCAAGGGCGACATGCTTGATTCCATGAGGTGGCTTTACCACTTCATCAAGGGATAATCCTTCCCCTTCATCCTTGATTATACTATCTCCAATATGAGTATGGGCATTTAAGAACCTAGGACAGACTATCTTATTATCTGCATCGATAATTTCTCCTTCTTTAACCTCTTTAGATATTTCTAAGATAGTTCCATCGTCATCAATGAGGATGTTTTCCTTTTTTGCTTCTAATTCTAATCCTTTTAGAATTAAACCATTTACTATAGTCTTCATACTATTTAATTTAAATTAAGTTTTATATATTTTTATTTAAATTCTTAAAAAGCAGTCATAATTATCGAAACAAAAAGAATGATGAAAACATTCCCAATATCCTATTATAAAGCAATAATCAAAAATAAAGAAAAAACAATGATTAAAATAAAACAATGAAATAAAAATAGAAAATAAATAAAAAAATAATAAAAATAAAAGAAATAAAGAGTTAAAAAACTCCCTTTAAAAAAAAAGAAAGAATAAATAGAATTAATCAAAATCATTAGATAATTCTATCTTTTTATTAATGTCCCTTGCTAGGAATGTGTAATATAAGTAAAATCCTAGCCAGAAGACTGCAGCAAAGGCAATTGCAATAACTATCCAAGTAATTATAGGCCCTATGCCTAAGCTAATAGGCATCCAGCCTAAATAGACTGCTACAGCAAATAGGGTTCCCAATCCGATTACCATTTGGAAAATGACTTGAATAGGTAATGGAATGTCCTCTTTTTCATAAATGAGTCCGCTGAAGGCAAATGCCCATCCTACAACTATTGATCCGAAGAATGCATTAATGATTTCAGTTCCGGAAAAGCTGACGTTCTGCGGACCAAGGCTATATGTTCCAAGCACCATGACAAGCATCACTACAAAACATCCTACAAATGCTCCAATCCCAATCCTTTTAATAATCTCCATTTTCATAAAATCACCATTATCATAGGTCTAAAGCCTTTTTGAAATCTGTTAAATATTTTCTGGAAATATTGTCCTTCAAGCCATTCTTCAATTCTATAAACATCATTCCTCTTAATGAAGGAGCCACTCTCTTTATCTTTCTTAAATTGACAATTGTGGATTTTGAAATGCGAACAAAATCAGAATCAAGGCTTTCTTCAATCTGATAAAGGGGCTTCTTGATTGAGTATTCTGCATTTTGAGAGAAGACCTTAGTCTGCTTGTCTTCAACCTTTATCATGAAAATGTCTTCAAAGTCTAAAAGGACAATGTCGGACCCCTTCTTAACTGCAAGGATTGAATTGCCCTCATCCACATCATCATCTGATTCATCATTTTCCAAAAGAACCATAGCCTTTTGAATATTATCTGTTAAGTTATCAGTATAAATCTCAGCATAGGGCTCTTCAAGATCTTTCGAAACGAATAACTGTACTTTCATATCAATACCACAATTTAAATTAAAAAATAAAAGATTAAAGGATTATGAACCATTTTGCTTAGCAATTAGAATTATAAACTATCATTGTATTAAGCCCCTGAAAAGTTACCATATTCCTCGCCGATGTATTTTACATTCTTGACATACAGGACATCCTTAGGATACTCTACATTTCCTAAAGAACGTTTTTCCAAAACGTTACATTCAAAATGCTCAAAAAGCTCTACATCGGTGACATATAAGGAAGGAAGCTTGCTTGCATCAGTTGCGCTCATAATAACTATTATTCCGTCACCATAATAAAATTTCTTATTTCCTAAGGACTCCATCCAGGCAACTGTCTCATTGTCATATCCTTCATAATAGTCTTGGGTCTTAATTTCATTGACAAGTTCAGATAAGGACTTTGGGCCTTCAGAATAAACGATTAAGTTTACTTTACTTTCAGAGCTATTGCTTTCATCAAATACAGAGACTAAAGCCACTGCCAAAATCAATAAAAGAAAAGCCACTGAAACAATCATTTTCTTATCCATTTTTAAAACCTCTTTACATTTATTTAATATTTTTTAACTTATCTTAAATTTATCTTATATTAAATAAGTAAAGATATTTTTATCTTGATTGTTTAAAAAATTATCGGAATGATTGTCCAATATTGAAATTTATAGCACTTGCCAATGAAATAAAACTTTTAATAGATCATATAAAAACAATAATATATAAAATCGAAGCAAAATTATCAATTTAATAAAATATTTAACTGCAAAATAATCATTAAAACAATAAAAGAAATATTTAACAAATTAAAAAATCTATTTTCTCATTTTTGCCATTTCATTTTCAATCATTGAATCTCTGTGATGGTCATCAAAATAATTAAAGATTACAAATGTCTTAATAAAATGGGAGACTAAACCGATTCCCCAGAATAGGCTTACCCATAAGAACCACCAGTCACCTTTAAAGAAAATAAGGTTAATAACTGCAAGGATCACATTAACAGCAATATAGCTGTACAAATGACGGTAAAACTTAATTTTTTCATCTACTCTTCTTTCTGCTTTGTCATACAATTTATCTTCATACATCTTTTAACACCAAAATAATTTTTTACTAAAAGTATAATGAAATTCCATTTGTTTTTAGATAATATTACTTAGTTGAATACTATATAAATGCATAGTTATCCAAATTAACAAGAGGTATGATTTGATTGATGAAATGCATAAATTAGATACTGAAATGAATTAGAGAAAAACAAGAAGCAGAATAAATATACTAAAATGCAAAAAACAGATACTGAAATTGAAATTCAGAAATGAAATAACTAAAAAAAATAGAATTCATATAATAAAATAAATAAAAATCCTACCTTATTAAAAAAATAGAACTTGAAAAAAAGAATAAAGTAAAAGAAAGAGATTAATCATTCAAATACTAGAACAATCCACTTTCTTCTAAACGTTTTTCAAAGTAATGAGAAGCCTTATCCGCTTTTACCTTAATCAACAATGCAACTATAACTGTAATAATACCTATTGCAAAAAGTATGGCTAAAGCAGGCCAATAATTAGACCAAACTGTACCTAATTGGGCTTCACGAACCAATGTAATTCCATAAGTCATTGGCATATATGAATATAATGTTTGGAAAAATCCATGCATGATCTGAATAGGATAAATTCCCCCGGTTGCAGATATCTGAAGCACTAAAAGAACAACTGCAATAGCTTTTCCAACTTGTCCAAGTGCAGATATGATGGAATAGACCAATATCATAAATACCACCGATACCAAGATGCAAGAGAATATGAATAGAGGCAGATTAACAATATGAATGCCTAAAATATTACATCCTATTATTGTAACGCAAGCCTGCAAAATGCTTAAGATTACAAAAATCACAAGCTTACCTCCATACATCTCAAGAGCGGAATATTTTGTACCGGTGCTAAGGCCTGTCTTAAGCATTACACAGGTAAGAATGGCTCCTACCCACATTGACAATACGATATAGAACGGAGCAATGTCAGAACCATAATCTGGAACTGAAAACATTTCTTCCCTTTCCAATGCTATTGGAGCGTACAAATAATTTCCAAGAAGTGTTTTGTTAATGCCTGTAACGCTTCCAAGCTCATTTGCTGTTGCCCCTAATGAAGAGGATGCAGTAAACAATGCCTGGACTGCATAACTTGAAAGCAATTGAGCTCCAGCTGCAAGACTTACTGAACCGTCAGCCAATTGAACAGAACCATCCGCCAATTGAACAGAACCGTCAGCCAATTGAACAGAACCATTTGCCAATTGAACAGAACCGTTAGCCAATTGAACAGAACCGTTTGCTAACTGTGAAGAACCTTTAGCCAGTTCGCCACTTCCATTTGCAAGTTCAACACTGGCATCTACATAGTCTTTTACAGGGCCATCAGGCATTAGCGATGGGTCTGCGGCAGCCTGCACTTCATCGGAACCCTGCTGAAGTTCTTCAGATTTCTGGTTTATATAATTTGAGCCCTCTTGAACAGTTTGTGCACCTTCATCCAAATCAGAAGCCTTGCTTTTAACTGTTTCAGCTCCAGTGCTAACCTGCTGTTTACCGTCCTTAACTTGCTTAGCTCCAGATGAGACTTGGTGGGAACCTGAAGATATTTGGGCAGACCCTGATTGAAGCTGATAGCCTCCGCTAGAGAGTTGCTGGGAACCTGATGCAAGACCTTTCTGCAATTCCCCCAACTTTTCATAAGCTGCCAAATCGATTATTTTAACTATCTTTGCATTCAATGCCATGTAAATTCTGTTTGCAGCAGAATCTGTTAGTTTAGAAGCTACAGGATTTGTCTTGACATTCACAACATATTCCAATTTTGCCTGCTTAGGATTGTCAGTCGCAATTGAAACCACATTTTCCGACAAGTTTTTAGGAATGACTATCCCTGCATAATATGTTCCATTAAAAACTCCCGTCCGCAGATTCTCTTCGGAAACAAATGTCCATTTGAAATCGTTATTATTTTTAAATTCAGTGACAAGTTCATTTCCTATGTTAATATAGTCTCCCTTAAAAGTGGAGCCGTTATCCAAATTGGCAATGGCAAATACTACCTCATCAGTATTTCCGTAAGGATCCCAACATGCATAAATGTTTAAAACCGCATAAAGGGAAGGAAGGATAATTATGCCTATTAGAACAATAACTACAATTGGATTTGAAAATGCTGATTTAAAATCCGATTTAATTATTTCATCAATATTCTTAAGAATATTCCCTTTCATCTTCTAATCTCCAAGCTTAAAATTGCACAAGACTAAATAAGCAATTATTAATTATATTAATTTTTTAACCTATAATTTTATAGAATTTTATTAATTTAATTAATTTTAACTATAAAATTAATAGAAATTAATTAATATTATTTATTTTAAGGTATATAATCTTATTTGATATTTAAAGATAATAGAAGGTTATTTAATAAGAATCCTTAAGATTATTAAGATTAGGGTATAAAAAAATTTCGTGATATAAAAGAATTTTTAATTATAAATATTAGTTAGAATAAATTATCTATATCTTAATGTTAGTCATAATTTAGTAATTTAAAAAGATAAAAATAATTAAAAATATTATGAAAACCATTGTTTAAAAAATTCAATTTTCAAACAAAATCATATTTATTCAATTTATTTTCAAAACCCCTTGAATGGAGGTGTTAAGATAGAATCTACTGATATAAGATATTTTTATAGAAATATAGTCAAGTCTGGTAAAAAATATCGTATAAAACATAACAATAAGGATTATGGAGAATTCAGCAAATTATCTGACGCACTCTATGAAAGGGACTGCTTATTTTATTGCAAGTTCGACTATGACCTACTTGTAGAATGTGACCTTCCAAACAAGTATGAGAATATGGAACTTCCTCCTTTTCCAGAACATCGTCCAAGAGGACAGATTAAAGGATTGAAATTCAATAAAAAGGAAAGAGAAGGAGAAATAGTCTTTGACCATAAGGAGAGAAAGTTCTGTGTAATAAGGGGAGAGGAACATTTTGGAAAGTATAATACAATGGTTGAAGCCTATTATGTGAAGAAAATCCTTATGGAAAACGATTGGGACAAAGCTTGCCTCATTCAAAACAAGAGAATCAGAGAAGACATATTTCTTAATCAGAAAATTAAAGCAAGCACTCCTAAATTAAATAAATACTGTCCAAATTGTGGTAACAAAGTAAAAGAAGAAGATATCATTTGTAAAATTTGTGGTATACGGCTAGTTAAGGATTAAAAGGTTAAAAAAGGATTTTTAAAAATTTAACGAAATAACTATTTTTAGAAAATCAAGTGAAAAACTAATAAAAAAAGCAAATAAAAGACCACAAATAATCCAATAAAATAAAAAAAAAAAGTAAATTAAAGACTACAAAGAGTCTTTAATCGCATTATAACCATTTTCAATAGCTTTTAAATTCATCTCATGGAACTTAGGAGCTAAATTATGTTTCATAGCAGTTTCAACAGTTTCTTTTGAAAGTGGGAAACTGTCATTTGCCACACATGCACCTAATAAGACCATGTTCAAAGATAAAATGCTTCCTGCATCCTTTGCAAGGCCGTTTCCTTCCACTGGATAAACGGAATCAAAATTATCCTTGAGATTTTTAATTATATCACCAATATCTGGATATGTCTCTCCAGTCTGTGTGAGAGTTGAAGGAACAATCGGGAAAGTGTTAAATATAAGAGCGGTATCCTTATTTGCCTTATCCAAGCCCCTTAAGACTTCAATAGGTTCAAATGCAAGAATCAAATCTGCCTTATTTTCCTCAACAATTGAAGACTTGAAATTGCCTATCTTAAGTTCAGTTGACACAGAGCCTCCTCTTTGACTCATTCCATGAATTTCACTCATTACCACATCATATCCTTCAAGCATTGCAGCTTCTCCAATGATTACAGATGTCTTAATAATTCCTTGACCTCCTACACCAGAGATATAAATGCTATAATTTACATCAGAATTATCTGAATTTGAACTTGAACTATTAATATTATCCATCCTAATCACCTTTTTTTACTCCAATTGCCTTGTTTGGACAAATCTGAATACATACAGTACATCCTTTACAAAGGGCCTCGTCAACAGTCACCTTATCATCAAGATAGGATATTGCAGGACATGCAAGCTTTTCAACACAATGCAAGCATTTTACACAACTGTCCTTGATTTCCATCACTGGCTTTCTCTTTTGACCCTTGATTAGGGTACATGGATACCTTGCAATGACAACAGCCACTCCATCGTATTCAAGAGCTTCCTTATAGATATCTACAGTCTTTTTAATATTGTGAGGATTTACAATCTTGAGGAATTTAACTCCAATTGCCTCAACTATATCCTCAATGGAAATTGCAGGAGCCTCATCTCCCATTCCGTCAATAGGAATTCCTGGGTTTGGCTGACCTCCAGTCATTGCTGTGATCCTATTATCCAAAATAGTTAAAACAAACTTGTTCTTATTGTGAACAGCATTTACAAGAGGAGATAATCCGCTATGGAAGAATGTAGAATCTCCAATAAAGCTCATGACATGCTGATTTGTTGCAATTGAAAATCCGCAACCGTCTCCAACTGATGAGCCCATGGCAAGAAGATAGTCAGCAGTCTCATAAGGAGGGCTGATTCCCAATGTATAGCAACCTATATCAGATGCAAAGATCATATCTTCCTTATCGTATCCTAATTCTTCATAAGCCTTTACTGAAGCGAAGTAAGCAGATCTATGGGAACATCCTGCACATAATGTAGGAGCCCTTGTTGGAATATTGTCCACCAAATCATTCAAACTTTGGCTAAATTCCATTTTTTCGACTGTCTCAATCAAATCGCCAGTTAAATCTTTGCCGAATTCATCCTTATATTCTGCCTTTAATTCCTCATCATCGGCCAAATCAGAGATTACCTTATTGAAAGATTCCTTAACGATATCTGGATTAAATTCATGAACCATTGGGAAAGTTCCATCGATCTTTCCATAAACTGGACAATCAAGATTCTTTTCACCAAGAACTGCAAGGACATCCTTTTCAAGGATAGGATCAACTTCCTCTACGATGAAAACACCTTCAAGGTTTTTGCAGAAGTCATAAATCAAGTCCTTTGGAGTTGGATAGGATAATGCAATCTTTAAAATGTCCATTCCAAGATTTTCTCCAGCTACAATGTCATATGCATAATTGAATGCCCCTCCAGAGGAAATTACTCCATATTTGCCTTGAAGCACACCAGATTCAAATGAAACAACCTCATTTACAGGGCTTTCATTGGCCTCATCTTCAATTTTTCCTATCTTTTCAACCAATCTCTCATGCATTGCAAGTGCATTTGCTGGAACAGGGACAAATTCCCTTGGATTTTTAACAAAGTATCCTTTAAGCCAATGCTTATCTGACTTGACTTCCTTTGTAGTTGATTTAGGACTGTTTATCTCACCCATTTCAACTATTCCTCTCATATGGGACACACGAGTGCTTGTCCTGAGAATAACTGGAATTCCAAACTGTTCGGATAAGTCAAAGCCATAAACCATCATGTCCTTTATCTCTTGAGGGTTTGAAGGTTCAAGTATTGGAATTGAAGATAAACGGGAGTAGTTTCTTGTATCCTGTTCATTTTGAGATGAAAACAAGGAAGGGTCATCTGCTACAAGAATAATCATTCCTCCCTTAACTCCAGAATATGCAGTAGTCATGAATGAATCGGCAGCCACATTCAAACCTACATGCTTCATAAAGGTAAATGATCTAAGACCACTTGCTGCAGCTGTTGCAGCAACCTCCATAGCCACCTTTTCGTTTGCAGAGAATTCAAAATACATGTCTGCGCTTTTAGCAACTACTGACAATATGTTTCCAATTTCAGAAGAAGGAGTTCCTGGATATGTTGCTGCAACTGATACGCCAGCTTCTATAGCTCCTCTTACAGCAGCTTCATTACCAAGCAGAAAAAGTTTATCTCCTTTTTCACTAGTCACTAATTGATCATAAGCCATAAAATCACCTATTGAGCAAAAAACTAATTTTAAACTCATTTTTTTAATATAATAATTTGTAAATATAATTTATTTTAAAAGAGATTTTCAGATTTAATAACCTGAAAATTTATAATAATTTAAAAATTTCTAATAAATTATCATAATAAAATATTAGTTGCTTAATATATTTAATAATATCATTTTTTTTAACTTGCTTGGAAAAATAATTAAATTTGGATAATTATTCTAAAAGAAAAGTCAAATCCAAAATTAAAACTAAACAAAAACAAAATAATTATTCTAAACGAAAAGACAGACCCCAAAAAAATTAAAATAAATAAAATTTTTAGAAATTTCTAAAAAAATACTAAACTATATAATTAAATAAATAGAAATATATATAATGTTATTTTATATTATATAGGATAAATTATATTTTATAAAAAAGAGATAGTTTTGAAAAAAATATCAAATTCTTAATAGCTAAGATTAAGTGATATAAACAATTAGATTCAAATAAAAATAATTTTTAAGACAATTTACATGGGGATTGCTATGATAACAGTTTATGTAAAGAGATTCGATAGCGAGAAGGATGAGGAGCCTCATATCGAAGCTTACGAAATTGAAGAAAGCCCAGGAATGAAAGTGCTAGATGCATTAGAAGAAATCAACAGAAAATATAATGCAGACATTAGCTTTAGAAGCTCATGCAAAGCAGGACAATGCGGATCATGTGGAGTAAAGATTAACGGAAATGGCGCACTTGCTTGCAAGGCCCAAATAAAGGACAATAGATTAATTGAACCATTGGATTTCCCAGTGATTAAAGACCTAGTTGTAGATAGAAGCTCTGCAGATGAAAAGGTAAAGCAATTGCAATTAAGCCTAAATTGCGATGATGAGACTGCACATGAGAAATTAAATCCTAAAGATATTAAGGACACTAAAAAGGTCAGAAGTTGCATTGAATGCTATACCTGTCTTTCAACCTGTCCTGTTGTAAAGCACTTTAAGGAAGACTTCCTCGGACCATATTACTTAAGATACCTCTCTAAATTTGATTTTGACCCAAGGGACGAATCAGACAGACTTATTGAAGCATTAGACAGCGGAATGTACAACTGTACAAGCTGCGGCAAATGCGGTTCAATCTGTCCTAAAAGCATTAACAGCTTTGGAGATGCAATAGAAAAGCTTAGAGCAATGGCTTATGCTAGGGATTTAGGACCTCTTGATGCCCATAAAATGTTTAGGGAAAATGTTGTAGCAAGCGGAAGGTCTGTAAGCAAACCTGAAGAGCCATTCATTGAAACAATCCATAAGAAATGGGATGAAGAAGGCAAATATTATACTGATGACGAAAGCAATGATGAAAACAAAAATAAAGAAAAAGTGGCCTTATTCACTGGCTGTATGGTAGACTACAGAGCACAGGAAGTTGGATATGCCTTAATAGATGTCCTAAAGGCAAACAATATTGAAATAGACATTCCAGAAGGCCAAGTATGCTGCGGCTCACCTCTTCTTAGAACAGGACAAGTAGATGCTGTCCAAGAGCTTGTAGATAAGAATAAGGAAGTCTTTAAGGATTATGATAAAGTAATTACAATCTGTGCAGGCTGCGGAGCCACACTTAAAAACGACCATCCGAAATACGGCTCAAATCTCAATGTAGAGGACATAAGCGAATTCCTTGTAGATAAGCTCGATACAAGCAAGATGAAGCCATTGAACACTAAAGTAACTTGGCATGACCCTTGCCACTTATCCAGAGGCCAGAACATTAAAGATCAACCTAGAGACATAATCGAAATGATTCCAGGAGTCGAGTTTGAAGAGCTTGAACTTCCTTGCCAATGCTGCGGTGCAGGAGGAGGAATCAAGTCCGGAAGACCAGACATTGCATTGGAACTTGCTAAAGACAAGGCAGAGATGGTTAGAGTTACCGGTGCAGATTATGTTACTACAATCTGTCCGTTCTGTCAAATAAACTTACAGGATGGTTTAAATGCAATTGGTCTTGATAATGTTAAGACATTGAATCTTATTCAATTGCTTAAAATGGCTTATGATGAATAAGCTGTTTTAATAAATTTTTAAAAAAAAACAATAAAAACAATAAAAACAATAAAAATCAAATCATAAATCTTGATACGATTCAATAAAGAATTATAACCCATTTATTCAAAAGAAAAAATCCAAAAGATAACATGAAATACAAAGATAAAAAATCAGAGAGAGGAAAAGTAAAGGAAATAGTTGAAGATGAAGAAACTATAAGACTTAAAGAAAACATCTATGTTGTCTTTGTAGAATGTGAATCTCCTGGAAATGTTGGATTTTTAGCAAGAACCATGGGAAACTTTGGATTGAATAAATTAGTCCTAATCAATCCCTGCACACTTAAGGAAGAAGCTTATTATCAAGCCACCCATGCAAGGGACACTGTAGAGAATGCAATGATTTATGACACTGTAGGGGAATTTGTCAAAGACAAAAAGATTGACTTCATAATAGGATCTACCGGAGCTCCCGGAGGAAGCTATAATATTTCAAGAATTCCATTGAAGCCTGAAGAGCTAGCAAAATCAATGAATTACAATGATAAGATAGCGATTCTATTTGGAAGGGAAGGAAATGGACTGACCAATGCAGAAGTGGACATGTGCGATTTGATTGTAAGCATTCCAACCGATCCAAGCTATCCGATTATGAACATTTCCCATGCAGCTGCAATAATCCTTTATGAAATCTTTAAAAACAGGAATGAGTTTCCAGTGCAAGGCCTGGAAGAAAGCACAGCAATCGAGAAGGAATATCTTATCAAGGATATGGAAGAACTCATCGATAACTTAAACATTCCAGAACATAAGAAGAAAAATGGATTGAAAGTATTCAAGAACATTGTAAATAGGGCTTTCATTACAGGAAGAGAAGCCCATACATTAATAGGTATTTTAAGACGTTTAAATTTAAAAATAAAGCATGGAGACGAATATTAATTTTTAAAAAAAGAGAAATAAATACTTTTAGCAATGAACTTGGACTAAAAAAATAAATAAAAAATTTGAATAAAAAAAACTGCAAAAATTAAAAAAAATAAAAAACTTGAATTGAATAAGATTAATAACATATATCAAAAGAAATAAAAAGAATAATGGAATTAATATAATAATATAAATGTAATATAAGCAAATAATAGACATATAATAAACACAAGGTAATTTATAAGGGGTTAAACAATGAGGAAAGGATTTTACGAAGATATCAGTACATTTTTAGTGAAACATACATTTCACACTCGTTTTTTCCTTTCAAGATTAACTAAAAAATCTAAAATTGCTAAAAAAATCATAGATAGACTTCTTTTCCAAGGTGACGAAGTTTATGTTCTTCCAAACAAAAATACAGTACAAAAAACAAAATCTGCCACAATCTCTGCAAACATTGAAGTCAACCAAAGCTTCCAGAAAGACGATTCCGAATTCGTTCCAAGCGAAATATTAAAAATTGCAATTAGAGAAGCTTCAGACATTGTCATAATGAACAAATGCCTTTGCAGAAGCTCTAATGATTGTCAAGACTATCCTCAAGACTTGGGATGCATATTTTTAGGCCCTGCAAGCAGAAAGATAGCCTCAAAATATGGAAGAAGAGCTACTGTAGAAGAGGCATTGGCACATGTTGATAAAGCAGATGCAGAAGGATTGAGCCACGTTATTGGAAGAAATAAGATTGATACCATATGGATGCATGTAAGCCCTAAAGAAGAGTTACTGACCATCTGCCATTGCTGTCCATGCTGCTGTCTATGGAAAGTACTTCCAGACTTGGACAATGATATTAGCGATAAGATCATGAGACTTGAAGACGTTGAAGTTCATCCAATAAGCGACAACTGTAAAATGTGCAAAAAATGTTTAGGGGATGACATTTGCTTTGGCGGTGCAATCAGCTTGGAAAACGACAAGATAACTATAGATCAAAACAAATGTGTAGGATGCGGACACTGTGTTCAAACCTGCAAATTCAATGCTATTGAGTTAAATTATACTCAAAAATCAGTTGATTCTGTTTTAAATAGAATTGGAGAATTAGTTGATTATAAGAAACATTAATTCTCTTTTAAACTTATTTTACTTTAATTAAAAAATCTTAAATAAATTATTCTTATAAAATTAATAGAGGCTAAAGAATGGCTATTTTAAGTGACAGAGATATTAAAAAATACTTAAATGAAGGCAAAATAACAATTGACCCTTTAGAAGATGAAAAGCAAATACAGCCGTCATCTGTTGACATGAGACTAGGGGATGAATTCAAAGTCTTTAAAGTTATTAGAAAACCTTTCATTGACCCTAAAGACCCAGAAGACCTTGCATCCTATATGGAATCCACAATAGTTCCAGAAGGAGATGCATTCATCATCCATCCAAACGAATTTGCCCTTGCAACCACATATGAATATGTAAAAATCCCAGATGACCTTGTAGCAAGAGTTGAAGGGCGTTCATCAATGGGAAGACTGGGAGTTACCATGCATGTGACTGCAGGCTTTATTGACCCAGGATTTGAAGGGAGAATCACCCTTGAAATCTCTAATATTGGGGCAATGCCAGTGGCATTATATCCGGGTCAAAGAGTATGTCAGCTTGTATTTGAGACAATGACTTCTCCATCTGAATTGCCTTACGGCCATCCAGAAAGAAACAGTAAGTATATGCGTCAAAGAAGACCAGAAAGCAGTAGAATTAAATTTGATTATGAATTAAATGAAAAATAAATCAACTGAACGTAAAGATTCAGAAAAAAAATAATCATAAAAAAAATCAACTGAACGTAAAGATTCAGAAAAAAATAATCATTAAAAAAAAAACGTTAAAATAAAGATAAAAAAAAACGTTTTAAAAAACCGTAAAAAGAATACTTAAAAGCCAAAATCTATTAATTAAATAAAAAAATCACATTTATGGAGATATACTAATGAATCATGAAAAAATGTCAAACATAGCAAGAAAAAGAGGATTTTTATGGCCGTCCTTTGAAATCTATTCCGGAGTGTCTGGATTTACCGATTACGGACCTCTCGGAGCAAGCCTAAAAAACAACATCATGCAAAAATGGAGAAAGCAATACATTGCAGGAGAAGGCTTCCACGAAATAGAAGGACCTACCGTAATGCCTAAAGAGGTATTAAAAGCCTCTGGACACGTTGATAACTTTACAGATCCAATGACAAAATGTAAAGACTGTGGAGAAGTCTTTAGAGCAGACCACATTATTGAAGAAGCCATTGGAGAAGACGTAGAAAGCCTTGAAAATGAAGAGATGGATGAAATCGTTAGAAAAAATGATATCAAATGTCCAAGCTGTGGCGGAGAGCTTGCAAATATTTGGAATTATAACTTAATGTTTAAAACCGAAATCGGAGCAAAAGGAGACAAAGTAGGATATATGAGACCTGAAACCGCTCAAGGAATATTCATTCTATTCAAACGATTGTCCAGATTCTTTAAAAATAAGCTTCCATTCGGTGCTGTCCAACTTGGTAAAGCATATAGAAATGAAATCTCACCAAGACAAGGAGTCATCCGCCTTAGAGAATTTACACAAGCTGAAGCGGAAATCTTCCTAGACCCTAGAGACAAGACACATCCTAAATTCAGCCAGATTGCTGATGAAATCTTATATCTATCATCTCAAGATGTTCAAATAAACAATAAGGAAACCTTGGAAATCACCGCTCAAGAAGCTCTTGATCAAGGAGTGGTATCCTCTGAAACATTAATCTACCAATTATACCTTGCAAGAAAATTCCTTAAGGAATTAGGCATTCCAGATGAAGTATTAAGATTCAGACAACACCTACCTGGAGAGATGGCACACTATGCACTTGATTGTTGGGATGTAGAATGCCTAACTGACCAATATGGTTGGGTTGAAATCATAGGTATTGCAGATAGGGGAGATTATGACTTAAAAGCACATACAGAGTTCAGTAATGAAGAGTTAAGCATTTACATTGAATATGATGAACCAAAATTAGTCAAAAAGACCATTGTAAAACCTAATTTAAAATTATTCGGACCTGCATTTAAGGGAGACTCTCCTAAAATAAAGACATATATTGAAAATCTCAGCGATGAAGAGGTCATAGAACTTAAGGAAAAAATTGAAAGCAAAGGAAAATTCACCCTTGAGCTAGACCAAAGCTTTGAAATCCTCAAAGAGCATCTATTGTTTGAGGACATTGAAGAGGAAGTCAAAGGAGAAAGAATCATCCCTCACGTTATTGAACCTTCATTTGGTATTGACCGTATCCTTTATTGCACACTATTACATTCATTCAAGACAGAAGAAGATGGTTTCGATAAGGAATACTTTAAATTTGCTAATGAGATTGCTCCAATACAAGTCAGCGTATTCCCATTGATGAATAGAGATGGCCTTGGAGAAATAGCAACAGAAATTACACATAACTTACGTGAAGCTGGATTTACAGTAGATAATGACACTTCAGGAACCATTGGAAAAAGATACGCTCGTGCAGATGAAGTAGGTGTTCCTATAGCCATAACTGTTGACTACGATACAAAAGAAGACGATACAGTTACCGTGAGAAATAGGGACACTGAAGAACAAGAAAGAGTAAAAATTGAAGACTTAAAAGAAGTCATTGAAACCAAATACCTTTAAAATTAGGGTCTTTAAATAAGAACTTTATAAAACTTTAATTATAAGTTTTTATGATAATTTAAAACTTTAATTAAGTTTAAACAGGCATAAGACAAATACAAAGTTATTGATAAATTCAATAACTTTATACTTTTTTTATTTTTTAACCCATAACAATTTAAAACTACTATTTTTGCAAATAAACGATTAAAACAATTGAACTATTCTTTTGAAAAATAAAGAATTAAAAGAATTTAAACTATCTTTTTAAGAAATTAAAGAATTTGAACAAGTCTAAGCCATTTAAATTTTTACAAAACAACCACATTAGAATTGTCCAAAAAGTAATCAAACATTATTTCTGCCCATTTAACACCATCTGGAGTATTATTGAAAATAGTTTCAGAATCATCAAAGAATCCATCCTTATCAAATAGATTCAAAGACATGAATTCATCGCTAAATGTTAAAAATAAATTTAAATCCCCAATATATTTTCTCAAAATAATTTTTCCACCTTTGGATAGACGTATAATCCTCCTATAATATCTGGATTTCTTAATTGAAGTGAAAACTTCCTCATCCACTATCAATTCCAAGTCATGATCGCTTCCAACAGTTTTTAAAATCATCTCCAAATATAATTCAGAAAATATAGGCAAAATAATCTTAATGCTTTTGGAATTCTTTATATTCTTAAAATAATCCCTAATCGGCTTTTCCATATCAAGCTTATCACTGCATATATAAACGGAATCCTTAATGAGATATGCATTTTCTACAAATTCGCTTGGAAGACCGTCTATAAAATGATTCTGCCAGAATTCTGGATTTGACTGAAAAATATATAGATTCTTACACAGCTTATCCAATGCCAAGCCATAAATAAAACCTTTCGAAGAGAGACAATAATATTTGGAATCCTTTGAAATTAAATTAAAGGCTTCCAACTCACTAACTCCATGCAAGATTGTAGCAGAACTCTTTCCTAAATTCGATCTCAAGGAACACAAGCGAGAAGAAGAATTCACTAAAGTCAACAAAAGATCTGTTCTCATAAAAGAGCTTAATAAGAAACGCATGATTCTAAAATTTTCACTATCCAATTCAAAATTAATATCACCAATCATTATCATACCACCGTAAAAGACCAAAAACTACCAAACCACCAAAAAGTGCCAAAAAATATCAAAACACCAAAATAACCAAAAAGTAGCCAAAAAGTGCCAAAAACTACCAAACCACCAAAAAGTGCCAAAAAGTGCCAAAAAGTGCCAAAAACTACCAAACCACCGAAAAGAACCAGAAACTACCAAACCATAGTAGCTCAAAAAAAACCCAAAAAAGAATAAAGAGATTTTTTATAAACTTCTAAGGTCCACAAGTTCTGCTTTTTTATCATATGATTTGAAAATATTATATGCCCATTTAATGGCATCCTTTTTATCTGAAACCAATAATCTGCTTTGGTCATAGCTTCCATCTCGTTTAAAGAGACCAATAGAAACCCATTTATTAGAAATAGCCAAAGCAAGCTTAACCTCATCGTCAATGAACTTTATCGAAAGAGCATTCTGCTTAATCGAGCTTCTAACCAAGGATTCTCCCACACTCTTGATAAATCGTCGACAGATTACTCTTGGAACCAATATCTCTATTTTTGAACCATTGGAAAGCAATGTTCTAATCAATCTAGGATATTCAGGATGCAAATAAGGGAAAATGACCTTTAGAATATCTGAATCCTTAAATAGATTTCTAAACTCCTCATGAGTCTTATAGATATCTGTAGGTCTGCTTTGAATAAGCTTAGAACCTTCCAGCTGTGAAATCCTCTTTAAATATTTGCTGGATAATGCCCGAACATCATGATCCAACCAGAAGTCTGAGAAATTATTTACCGTATTTATTGTATCATGAAACTCCATTAAGGAAATCAGGTAAATTTTACCAATATTTGTCAATCTGAAGTTATTTTTATCAATCTTCTCTACAAATCCTTCATCCGTAAGCTTATAAACATTAGAGGAAATAGAGCTATAGCTTACAAAGGAACTATTTTTAAAGTCTGCTAAACTGAATGGCTTTTTAGACAAATAAGCCAATATTCTCAATCGAATCTCTGAATTATTCAAAAATCGCAATTGCTCTTTTACATAATCGTGATAATACATCTTAATTCTTCTCCCTAATTTTTTAAAAAAAAACAAAAAATAATCTGAAAATTTATCAAACTTTAAAAGGCCAACAGTTTTAAGAAATAAAATAAATTCCTAAAAAATAAAGAAAATACTTGCAGTAAAATAATCTCCATATAAAAAATACCCAAGTTTAAATAAATCCCTAACTAAAAAGATAGCTAAAAATTAACAAATCAAAGATTTCAAACTCAAAAACTATTAAAATGCCTTCATCATAAATCATCTAAAAAATCACATAAAAGCCATAAAGCCTCTATTATGCCTTAGAACAATTAAGATTACGAATCATCTAAAATTATTGAATAAAATCCATATAATCTAAATTAAATTTATTAAATTATTAAAAATTATACTAAATAAATCAAGATACCTACAAAAACTAAATTTAATCAAGTATAAATCCTCATAATAATTAACTTAGTTAATAATATAAGCGAGTGAAAATATGAATTTTTTAAATAATTAAGAAAATTAAAGTTTGATAAAAAATCAAATTACTTGATGAAAAACAAATGTTCGAAAGTACTGTTTTAAAAAAAAATTCCAAAACAAATACATAATTAATAATTTTCATTAAGTTATATAAAAAACTTTCTAATTGAGTCAAAATTGCTACAAAAGTGAAAGAATTTTGATGTGAAAGTAATAACTTTTTACATATCTAAATTAATATTGATGTAAAGATGGTAAAATTTACTAAAATGAATTCAGTATTGATGTAAAGATAGCAAAATTTACTAAAATGAATTCAGTATTGATGTGAAGATAGCAAAATTTACTAAAATAAAGGCAATATTGCCATATGACAAATAATTTAACTAATCCCCTATAAGAAAATAAACATATCAGTAAAAATTAAGAGAAATAAAAAACAAAATAATAATTAAGATTAAAGTTTAAAAAAAGGGATACCATGATAGATACACATATGCATGCAGACGCAAGAAGCAGTGAAGACTTTGAAAAAATGTTTATTGGCGGAATTGATACAGCAATAAGCTGCTCATACTACCCATACAAAGTAAATAATGCCGAAATACTCTTAAACCATTTAAATAGAATATTGAACTTTGAACCTAAAAGAGCCATGGAATATGGCCTTGAATTAAAGATTGCCTTAGGAATTCATCCGGCAAACTCAATTAAAGACAATGAAATAATATTCGACTCATTAAAAGAATGGATAGACAACAAAGACATAATAGCAATTGGAGAAATTGGTCTTGATGAAAACACAGAGCTTGAAAAGGAAGTCTTTAAAAAACAATTAGAACTTGCTGAAGAGACAAAATCAAAGGTAATTGTCCACACACCAAGAAAAAACAAATTAGAAGTTTTAAAAGACATTAAAGAGATTGCACTTGAAAATATCAATCCTAAGCTTGTTGTAATTGACCACATAAACCTTAACACCATTGAAGAGATAATTGATGATGA
The DNA here is from genome assembly GCF_000024185.1 of Methanobrevibacter ruminantium M1. Lineage (NCBI taxonomy): Archaea > Methanobacteriati > Methanobacteriota > Methanobacteria > Methanobacteriales > Methanobacteriaceae > Methanobrevibacter > Methanobrevibacter ruminantium. Next base: position 847,358 of record NC_013790.1, on the reverse strand, counting down.
TTTCACCATAGGATTAACCGTCCAACCGCAAAAGATGGAAGTTGAAGAGGCCATTGAGATTTTGGACAAATATGACTTTGATAAGTTTTTATTAAATAGTGATATAAGCAATAAACCATCAGATCCTTTATCTGTTCCAAAGACAGTAAGAACATTGAAAAGACTTGGATATAAACAAGATAAAATTGATAAAGTGGCTTTTAAAAATGCAGAAAGCTTTTTTAACTTGTAATTTATTAAAGCCATAAAGATAAGAATAGTCTTGTGAAAAGCAGCCCATTATTGAAAATGAGTAAATACTCATAAAAAAAAGTTGGTTATTAACTAAATTCTATAAAAAAACAGCAAATTGTCTAAAAAGAATAAAAACTATAAAAAAACAGCAAATTGTCTAAAAAGAATAAAAACTATAAAAAAACAGCAAATAAACTAAAACAATAAAAATTATTAAAAAAATGAAAAAAAGAGAAAAGAATAAAAAATATGAGTACAACTCAATTACTCTTTTCTAATCAATTTAACTCTTGCAGGAGTCACAATAATTAAATTTTTATCATCAGATTTAGAAAGCAAGATAGCTTCAGCATTATATTGTTGTCTTAAAACTTTTAATTTTTCTCCTGCTTGTTTAAATTCAGCTGCACCTTTCTTTTCCATGAAACTTAAATCCATAATCACAGGATTGTTCTCTTCTACAACTTGATCAAAAATATAATCCATATCATCAACAGATTTAGGTTTAATTAAGATGATTTCCATAAAAGCCTTTGTTTCTGGAAATTTATAGGGAATCAAAATTCCTTCAAAAAATGGGTCCGGTTCACCATTATAACCTTCATCAAAAGTATATCCACTACCATATTCTCCTTCTTCAAAGCCTAAACTTTTCTTTAAATTGTCTGTAAAACTCATTTTAACTCTTCCCTTGTTTAATAAAATAAAATTATAAATTTAAATATCAAATCTTAAAAATAAAATTAGAATTAACGAAATTAATAATAATAGAAATTTAAATTGTCAAATATTAAAAAATTAAGTTAAATCTTTTAACGATATTATTAATAATTATGAAATTCAACTAATATAAAATTTTTCATTAATTAAAGTTTATATTAAGACTATGTAGTTAATCATATAAAAAACTTACAAAAATTATAAAAAAACCATTTTATTTTTATATAATCAATTATATTTAGTTAACTTAAATATTTACAAAATATATTATAATATGGTGTTTCTTATGAAAATCTCAAGAATAATTGTATTATTAATGATTCTAATCTTCACTGCAGGAATGGTTTATGCAGTAGATTTAAGTGAATTTAAACTTAATTTAAGTTTTAAATTCTCCTCCCCTTAAATCTTTTTTTATAAAATTTTCTTTATTACTATAATTTAAACTAATCAATTATCAAATAAACTTTCTACTTCTTCTTTATGTTCAAATAGAACGCATCCCCCTTCATGATCATCCAGCAAAAGACCACCATCCCTAAGGGATCTAAACAAGTTTGATTCCAAAGCTTCCAAAAGAGAAGTCTCACACACATTTATATCTGAATAAGGTGAAGCGGGACAAGGTTCAGCCCCTCCATGGGAATTAATATGGAAAAATCCTCTTCCAGCTGCAAGGCAACCTCCAGATTCCTTTTCATCTCCAGGGAATGATAAAAATAGCATATCTGAATAATCACTGCGCAATTCATCAAGCTCACTTAGCAATAATTCCCTTTCACTGTCGCTTGGAGCCAAATCAACTGTTTCCTCATTAACTGGAACATATTCAATGAAAAAGACCACCTTGCATCCCAAATCATGCAGCTTTTCAATATAGTCCCTTGAAAGTAGGGAAGAGATATTTCCTTTTGTAAAGGTAAGGGACGCTCCAAATACAATATTCTTTTTCTTCATTGTCTCCATAGAATCCATCAACTGTTTATAGACTCCAGAGCCCCTTCTTGAATCAGTAAGCTTCTCATCCCCCTCAATAGACAATATAGGAACAAGGTTTCTGTTTTTATCCAATAATTTCAAATAATCCTCATTTAACATGGTTCCGTTTGTAAATATTGGAAATAAAATTTCAGGAAATTTACTTGCTTTTTTTATAACATCCTCCCTAATCATTGGCTCTCCACCTGCAAGAACTATGAAACTTATTCCAATATCTCTTGCCTGTTTAAATATATCTTCCCAATCATCAGCTGAAAGCTGATTTAAGGGAGCCTCATCACTACAGGAATTATTTGCTCTAGAATAACATCCTACACAATGGAGATTGCAGGAACTTGTTATGCTTGCTATAAGGAAAACTGGAATATTCTGGCCCTTTTTGCTATATTCCCTTCTGATTTCACTGGCCTTTCTAGCGTGCTTTGCAAACTTGGCCAAATATAAGCCTTCCTTTGGATTCTTTAATGTGGCTTTAAAGGCATCCTTTAAGATGACTTCAACCCCATTAGCCAAATATTCTTGAATGTTAAACTTAGAATCCATAAACTTCCCTCCAAATTATTTTAAAAATGCCCTCCATTATTTCACCTCGAGAGAACATATCAATTTCATTATAAATTTATTAGACATTATTTCACCTTCACACAATCCAAAAGAAACCTTGCATGCTCTTCAGCTTGCTTAAAGAAGTCATCCAAACAGCTCTCTGGAATGTCATCATACTTTGCACAGATTTCTAAAAGCAAAAAGATTGGAAAGCTATAATACTCCTTAGCAAGTAACTGCGGATTGGAATCTGCACGAATTATCCCTTTTTCTTTTAGAATAGCAAAAAAGTTCTCCCAAAATATCAATGGCTTAAGAAGCATTTCCTTTTGGAAGAAATTCCTTATCTTTTCATTATAATGCATTTGTATAAAAATCAGCTTCCAAATCTTAAGGTTTCTTTCCTCTTTAAACATCCCCCTTATGGCTTCAGAGCCCATATGATAAAACAATTCAGGGTTTTCAATCAATACATCATTATCTTCGCTTAAGACAAGCTCTTTACTGTTGATTAAATCATCATATTCGAAAAGATCTGTAAAATATTCAAATATATCCATTAATATTGCTTCTTTAGAGGAATAATGACTATATATTGAGCTTTTTTTAATTCCCACCTCTTCTGCAATTTCTCTAAGTGAGACAGAGTCGTATCCTCTTTTTGAAAACAGATCTAAAGACACATCAAATATCTTTTCCTTAGTGTTCATGTTACCTACCTACCGTTCGTTAGGTATATTTTATAAGTCCTAGTATATAAAATTATTGTATCAAATAGTTAAAAGCCACAACATATAATGCCCAAAAAAATAAAAGCCACACCTATAATAGCCAAAATAGTTAAAAACCACAACATATAATGCCCAAAAAAATAAAAGCCACACCTATAATAGCCAAAATAGTTAAAAACCACTACATATAATGCCCAAAAAAATAAAAGCCACACCATATAAATTTAATCCATAAAAATCATAAAAACTTAATTTAATTATAATAAAAAATCAAATTAAGAAAACTTTATAAGCAAGCATGTCTATAATCAAGGTACATATTTAAAAACCACTTAAAGGAGAGATAAATTGACCACTATAAATGAAATACCAATCAAATGCCCCGTCTGTAAAGAGGAGTTCAATATGACTGTGATCATGAGCACTAACACCATGGGCTATGCAGATTTGGATTTAAGACCTGCTGAAATGCAAAGAAGCACAATGTACATTTCCATAAACGAATGCCCTAATTGCGGATATGCTGAATTTGACTTCTCAAGAGAACCTAAAATCAAAAGAGAATATCTTGAGTCAGAAGAGTATCAAAGCTGTGAGGGAATCGAATTTAAATCAGAACGTTCAAAGCCATTCTACAAAGCTTATCTGATTAATAGAAAAGAAGAAAACACCCAAAATGAACTTAATTTTTTAATGCATTCCATTTGGTCTTGTGATGATTCCGAAGATTGTGAAAACGCTAGAAAACTTAGAAGAATTGCATGCCAATTGCTTGAAACCATTCTTAGCAATATTGAAAAACATAAAGAATGGGCAGATAAGGACACTTTAATGCTCATGAAATCTGATTTGATGAGACGTGGGGAGATGTTTGATGAATTGATTGAAGAATACGAGACTGTTTCTTTTGAAGATACTCTTTTGAATAATATAAATCAATTCCAAATCAAAAAATCTAAAGAAAAGGACAGTGCCAGATACACCATTGGAACTGTGATAAGCCTTTATGGATAGTTCTAAATTAAAAGCAGCAAAGAAGAAGGAAAATCCTTAAAATCAAAATAAGATATAAAAAATAAAAATTCAAAGATTCCATTAAAAAATGGAATCAATTCTCTTTTTTTTCAATTGAATATTTAACCATCTTTTTTAAAAAAAAAAACAACTATTTTTACTTAAAAAGAAAAAGAATCAATTTACCCATCAAAAGAAATTTAGACAATAAAAAAAAGACTATAAAATAATCAATCAGATTTCAGGATAGAAATCTATATCATATCCTAAAAGCTCCATGATCTTCAGCTCGTCTCTAGCATCAATAATCGCATTATGGCTTTCACAGTAGTCCTCAATTCCCAAAATCTGAAGCATTGGCTCAACTCCATAACCTCTTCTCAATCTTCCAGTCTTGAAGCAGGGCATATGATTTGGAATGGATGGATTATGCTGTTTATAAGCTGCAACCTTCATTATATCACGCCAACAAAAGTCAGAAAGCTCAGGCAAATGACGATTATCAAAAGAAGCATTATATGCAAACAAATCATCAACACCATTGGAATCAAGCAAATACCTTAAATCGTCAATGGCATCATTCCTATGCTTTGTCAGAATCTCATGACTTGTAACTCTCATTGATTTTGAATACATGCCCCCTACTGCCTCTGCCTTAGGCAATATGTAATGGCGAGAGTCTGTTCTTTTAAAATTCTTGCATCTGGCGATTAAAACACCGATAGACATTACTTCATCATTCCAATTTGTTTCAGTGTCGATAACTGCAAATCTCCTAGACATTAAAAACCCCTTAATAATTCTAATAATAGTTATTTTGATTTAGTGATTAATAAAAATACTTATTTAAAAAATCCATTTTAATAAAAAAAAAAAATAATTATTTGAAAATAATACTCCTTTGAATAAAAAGTTATTTGAAAATAATACCTCTTAAATAAAAACTTATTTGAAAATAATACCAATTTGATAATAAATTAGCTAATAATGATGTTTTAAATTTTTATAAGCATTATCATTGTTTTCAAAGATCATCACTAGTTTTTCACAGCCCTCCATTTTATCACAGTCTGCACAGGTATCATAATTATTCTCCAAAGCACATTGGCGTATAGGACACATAAAATCACAAAATGGAGTCTTTACCCCTTCAACTCTACATCCCATACAATTAATCATTTCAGGACTGATTTCAACATTATTGAGCTCACTCCAGTGCTTAGCAACTTCCTCACGGAGTTCATCATCATCATTAATTGTTGCAATATAAGCTTGACATAGCTCACAATCCAAACCACAAAATCCAATAAGGTCTTTCATATTCCCACCCTCCTAGATTATTTAAAAAATATTCTTAATCCTTTTTCAGGAATTACATTATAAAATATCTGTTTTTCCTATTTTATAATTCTTTTTGGAATAATTTCTTTTCATAAAAAACATCATAATGAAAACAATTATGCAATACTTTTTACTATAAGAATAATTAATTTTAGCCATAATTATTTATACCATCAATCATCAAAACAATTGTTTAATTAAACCAGAAATGAATATTTTAATAGATGTATGAAAATTTGATAAAATTAATAAATGAAATACACATGATATAATCTAAGTAGAATAAAAAAAATAGTTTAAAATTTTAAAAATATATAAAATGAATTAAAAAATAAAAAAACCAAATTAACTATGCATCCTCAACCACTAGAACCTGATTAATCAAATCCTCATTTGGAGCGGATATAGACACCACCTTATTATCAAATACATAAGAAAACTTAGTGGAGTTTCCATCAGAGCCAATAAAACCTGGATAGCCAAGCAATTCCTTCTTTTGGCAGCCTTTGCAAATCATGCTAAGAATTGGCAGATTTGCATCAAAATTATCAAAATCCACAACAGAAATTACTATCTCCTCACCTTTAGGATTCCCATAAACTTCCCTATTTAAAATGGATGAAAAGACTCCTGAATTTCTTGTCTGATTTGCAATGGATTTATCCTCAATTCTTTCAAATCCATCTGGAATGTTAAAATCGGCTCCTTCAAGTATAATAAGTGAATCTGGATTATAACCCCCAGTAGAAATCAAGTCACCAGCACTAACTGAACTAGCTAAAAAAATAGCTAAAACAGTTAAACCTAAAATAACTAATATTTTTTTAGAATCCATAAGATCACCTAATAAATTTTTAAGAATTAAACTAATTGCGCAATATAAAAAAAGAACCAATTTAGTTAATTCGTTAATTTTTATATTTACTTTATTGGTTTTATGTTTTTCTAAATTTTTTTTAAATCTTAAAATTTGAAAATCCTTTTACAAAAGGAATGATAAAACCTTGATAAAACCTTGATTAAAACAAAATATTTATTTCACTTATAAATCCTAAAAATAAATTATCATATAATTAAATAAAGAATAGGATTAATGAAGTATAAAAGAAAAAATAACTAATTATATAAGCAGAATCAATAAGATAATTAAAATAAGAACTAAAAATAGGAGATTTAAATGTTAGACATACCAAAAGAAGACCCTCAAGTTAGAAGATTCATTAAACTAGTTAAAGAAGAGGGATACAGTTATGAAAAAGCTTTAGAAGAAGTTGGAGCAGACTATATCGATGAGCGAGATTGGGAATATTTCGGATTCAATCAAAGAGAAGGAGATTATAGGGACTTTTATAATTTAAGACATCCTCCTAAAGAACATCATTACTTATCAGGGTCCAATTCATCATCAGGGTCCAGTTCAAATAAAAGACAGTCCAGCAAATGGGATGATTTAAAATGTTATATGAGTGTTTTAGGCCCATTGATAATAATCTTTGCAATAGCAATTCTTTGGGGAGTTTTTAAAGGAGGGTAAATAAAAAAAAAATAAAAAATTAACAAAAATAAAAATAGACCTGTTCCTTTAAAATCAGATAAAATGAATAGATAGGAATTAAAGGATTTATTTAACTAATCGTCAGTTCTCTTTGAATATTGTAAACTGCGGCTAAAAACAAGATTATAGTCAATACTCCCATTATCATGAGCCTGCTTTACAGGCATATCCTTAAGAGAGTATTCTCCAATCATCTTTCCATTCATATGGCTTAAATCCTTAATGACTTCATCAATGACAGCTAATTCATCTTCTTTTAAGTCTATCTCAGGCTTTTCCAATGAGAAATACCTGTTCATAAGCTTGCCGCAAGGCAATCTCCTGTTCTTTAAAGAGATCTTCTTTTCATCAATCAATTCCTCAACAACAGATTCAAAATGAACTGGCACAGGACCTCTAGCTAATTTTCTATAGCATTCATTGGTTAAAGACTTATTATAAAGCTCAAAATAATTAAAGTCTGAAAAATATAGCAATTTATGAAGAACTGTCCTTCCAACAGTATTTTTAATTCCGCATTTGTAAATGATGTACTGCAAGACCATCTTGAATTTTTCCTTATTGAAATCCATTTTATCCCCTATTTAATTAATATGTGCAATTAATTAATTAAAACTAACTATGAAACAAACCTAATAAATTATCCATTATTTCAATATTAATTACAACTATTTTTTCCCAATAACAACTAAAAGATAAGTATTTTCCTTGGTAAATACATCAACTCTTTTAAATCCCGCATCAAGCAAATATTCTTCAAGCTCATTAGCAGTATAGACATTTATTCCAGCAATGGTATCAATCCATTCCTGATCTTCGGGATTTGTTCCATCGGTTCCTTGGGCTATCATAAATTGTCCATTTGGCTTTATGATTCTTTTAACTTCCTTAAATGTTTCAACAAGATTAGGCCAGAAAAAGATTGTAGAAAATGCTGTAGCCAAATCGTAGGACTCATCCCCAATTGGCATGTCAGTAACATCCCCTAGGATTACATTGCATCTTCCACCATCTACTGAAGTCTGATTTCTTTTGATTGATTCGCTAACAGACACATCAGAGTAATCAAGGCCATCCACATGTCCGTTAGTCACATTTAGGAATTTTTCTATGTTTACGCCGCCCCCGCAGCCAATATCAATTATATCATCATATGCACCGAGATTGACACATTCAAATGCAAATTCAGAGATATTTTGATGCTCTTCGTTCATGCTTTCAATTATCTTAATTCCTTCCTCGCCATGAGGTTTCATATATTGGTCTATTAATTCTTCTTCACCCATATTAAATAATTAATAATTTTTTATATATAATTATTACTACTTGATTTGTTTAAAGCCTTTAGAAAGCAGATTTAGTAAAAATAAGCAATAGAATAGATTAAAATAGAGAATAAGAATTAGAATTAATATTATAAAAAAATAAGAAGATAAAGAATTAGAATTAATATTATAAAAAAATAAGAAGATAAAGAATTAGAATTAATATTATAAAAAAATAAGAAGATAAAGAATTAGAATTAATATTATAAAAAAATAAGAAGACAAATAATTAAAATTAAGAAATAAATAATTTAATACATTAACCCAATTTACTTAATCCTCTCTTCGGTTTTAAACCATTCATCAGTTTTTGCTGGCCTGATTGTAAATATAAATGCAAATATCAATAATATTGCAAGCAATACTCCTAAAATCACTACAAATTCAGTTGAACCCATTTTTATAAGATTATATAATTCTCCAATCCAGATTACAGTTAAAAGGATTGGGCAAATATATTTAACAAGGATTAACCACCATCTTCCAAGTTTTAAAAATCGGCTTTTAGCATTGAAAAAGTCCACCAGCCTTTCAGCCTTGAATACCCATGCAAAAAGGATGGTTTGAACAATCACTGAAAACAAAACCATAATATTATTTACAAATATGTCTGCAATGCTAAGCAAATAACCTCCAGCTGAAGTGGCAAAGACCATTGAAGCCAGCCCTCCAACAATGCATAAAGCGGTTGTAGCCTTTTTCCTTGAAAAAGCGAACTTGTCCTGAATGGAAATTGAAAGCACTTCAAAGGAGGACAATATGCTTGTGACTCCTGCAACATAAACTGTAAAAAAGAATAGTGGCCCTAAAATCAAAGCGACACCTCCTAAAATATTAAACACTTTAGGATATGCAACAAAAATCAGTGTTGTGCCTTGTGATACAAGCTTTGAAACAGCAACTCCAGACTCAAGGGACATATATCCTAGAATTGAGAAAACCCCTAATGCTGCAAAGTTTTCAAAAAGACTATTAGCCAAAACAACACATAATCCACTTGAAATCAAGTCTATGTCCCTTTTGGTATAGCTTGCAAATGTAAATCCAGCCCCCATTCCCAAGCTCAATGAGAAGAATATCTGACCGAATGCAGCCATCCATATGCTATAATTGTATAAAAGGGACCAATCAGGATCAAACAACTCAGCAAGACCAATGGATGCTCCAGGCAGGGTCAATGAAAAAGCAACAATCACTATCATTATAACAAAAAGCATTGGAACAAAGTATCGGGCAACACGGCCTAAGCCTTCATCCAAGTTCCTATGGGAAATGAACCATATTATGAGCCATATGAAAATCATTGAAATGGCAATGACTGGAATGAAGTTTAAAATGCCACTTATTGAATCTGCAGACTGCAATAGGGAAACTGTTAAAAATGTATTTGGATCTGATCCCCAGCCCTTAAAGAAGCTTAGGATGAAATAGATTCCATCCCAGCCCAATATGGTTGAATAGTAAATTGTCATAATAAAAGTGACAACAGGAAGAATCCAACCATAAAATTCCAATTTAGGCTTTATTTTTACGATAGCCTTTGTAAATGAGGACTTATAGTTATAGACGACCCCATATTCTAGAATGATGAGAGGAATGGCTAAAACTAAAATTGCAATTAGATAAGGAATGTAAAAGGCTCCGCCTCCATTTGAATAAAGCACATATGGATATCTCCAGATATTTCCCAATCCAACTGCAGAACCAATCATTGCAAGTACAAATGCAAGATTGCTGCCCCATTCATTTTCATTAGCCATATTATCATTCCATTGATTAAAAAAAGGAAAAAAAGAATTCTAAGTGATTATAGCAAATTAAAGTCTAAAAAAGCATAATACTCATTATGCAATCAATCGATTTCCAATATCCTTAAGGAATTAGTATTTCTAGTCTTACCTAATGGGAATCCTCCTGTGACCACTATAAGATCGCCTTTGTTTAAATCAAATTCCATTTTAGCAATATCCACCACATTATCAATCATTTCATCAGTATTCTCATAAATGTCAGTTATTACAGCCTTTACTCCAAAATTTAAAACAAGCTTCCTTGCAATGTCATTAGATGGACAGCAAGCTAAAATTGCAGAGCTTGATCTCAAATTGCTGATTTTGCGGGCTGTAAATCCAGTCAAAGTAGGTGTGACTATTAGCTTAATGTCTGAATATTCGCTAGCTCCTATGACAAGCTTGGCGATTGTATCGCTGATAGCCACCTTTCCCTTGTAAAAGGTATGCTTACTATAGTCAATGGTCGATTCCACATAATTGCATATACGATCCATCATTTCAACTGCATGGACCGGATGCTTACCGATAGTTGTCTCTCCAGAGAGCATTACACAATCGGTTCCATCCAAAACGGCATTTGCAACATCTGAAACCTCAGCACGGGTAGGTCTAGGGCTTTCATACATTGAAGCAAGCATCTCTGTTGCAACAATGGCAAACTTGCCCTTTTCACGACATTTTCTGATGATGTCCTTTTGAATTATAGGCAAATGTTCCATTGGTACCTCAACCCCCAAGTCCCCTCGAGCCACCATGATTCCGTCAGATTCATCAATTATCTCATCAAGATTCATAAGGCCCATGCGACTTTCAATCTTTGAAATGATAAGGGCATCTCCTCCGGCGTCCTCCACAATTTTACGAGCTGCAATTACATCTTCCCCTGAATTTACAAAAGAAAGGGCCAAATAATCACAGGAATGCCCTGCTGCAAAGGATATGTCCTCCTTATCCACATCACTTATAAAATCAAGCTTCAAGTCAACACCAGGGACATTGATGGTCTTATGATTTAGAATCTTTCCATCTCCTAAAGCCTTCAATAGCACATAATCCTCTTTCTTGTCAATGACTTCAAATTCCAAGAGAGCATTGTCGATTAGAACCTTGTCGCCCACGTTTATAAAGTCGATTGCTTCTTTATGATTGACTCCAAATTCCTCTTTATTACCTTGTATGCAAGTCTTGCTCATCTTAATGGTGTCCCCTTCATTAAGCAGCACACCTCCATGCTTAAATTCAGAAGTCCTAAACTCAGGCCCTTTTGTGTCATACATAATTGCCAAAGGCACATTGCATATCTTACGCACCTCATTAACCACATCTATTATCTTTAAAATATCCTCTTGATTAGCATGAGAGAGATTGATCCTGGCACAATCCATCCCCATCTCAACCATATCACTCATAACTTCAACTGAATCAGATGCAGGACCTACACTAGCTATAATTTTTGTCTTCTTCATAAAAACTCTCCATAGAACTTAATCTGAAATAAGCAAATAGGCATTAAATAATAAATAAACCTTAATAAAGAAAAATTATTAAATCCCTCTTAAATAATTCTTAAAATAAGCGTTTTGAATATTAAGAATTAATTCATATAAATATTATGTTAATACTCATTATATAATTCTTATTAAATCAATCTGGATAAATCATATTGTTTAATCTTTAAAATCACCAAAACCAAAATCCCACATTCATTTTTTTAAACATTTAGATAGGAAATTATGAATTTCATAAATTAAAACTAGAAATTATCAAAAATTTAATTAGACAGTTCAGATAAAATTAAAATTAGTGAAAAATATCTTAATGATGAGAATAATGAGATAAATTAATTTTAGGAGAACAATATGCCAAATCAAATGCTTAAAGGTTCAGTCAGATATTGTACTGAAAATAAAACCTTATTTTTAATCGTATTCATCCAATTTTTAATATTTGAATGCATAACAAATAAAGTGGGTGGAATAATGAAAACCACCTCAGTGATAGTCCTTTTAGTTATTTTAGGCTATGGATTAAAGGTTACTCAAGACGTAATCAATGGAGGCACCAGTCTGCCTAAGATAAGCCTTAAGGAATTGCTCAATTTCGGAGTGAAAGGAACCATCGTATATACATTCTATCTGACCATACAAGCTTCCCTTTTAGGTTTGATTTCCCTAGCAATGAATTTCCCTGAATTTGAATTGGAAGAGATGATTCTAAATCTTCACGAGACCATAGAATTGTTTTTTGAGCATGATCCTATCAGCTTCATACTATTTATCATATTAGGACTTCTCATTGTCTATGGAACAATATTCTTTATGGAAATCGCTCTTGCAATACTAGCAGATGGGGAAACACTAAAAGCAGCATTTGACTTTAAAAGAATCAAAAGAACAGTTGAAACAATCGGTTGGAAGGAATATGCTGAAGACTATACAAAGATTGTAGCGGCTGTTGTTATTTTAGTATTTATCAATGGATATTTCCACTCTTATGGTTGGATAAGCATTATAATAGGAGTATTGACTGATATTTTGGCATTTACAGTGGAATATCGTGGAATTGGAAATATTTATAGAGGATATAAACAGAAGATAAATCAAGAGACAGCCCTCGAGGATACAAGCAATTAAAAGATTATAATAATTTAAAAAAAGATTATAATTGAATTATCCGAACGATTAATCGAAAATAATTCTAAAATAGTACAAAAACTAGTAAAAATAGTCAAAAAAAGCATAAAACTTCCTGTTTAGAATTCAAATCTAAACAGGCAATCAAATAGGAAATTAATTCCCATAATCACACAAAAAAATCTTTGCGAATTTTTTAATAAGTCATTTAAAAATATAAATCAGCTATAAAATCATCAAATTTTTGAAAAAACATACCCATATCTCCTAAAAAAAGCATCATTTCACCTCCAAATAATTTAATCAACAAACAATATATGATCTAATCAAATAAAATATAGGCATACATGGTTAAGAATCAATAGATGGTAAAAATGACCATCTACCAATTCAATAAAACACAAACACAATATTTATTTTATTCAAGAACATATAAATAGTTTTTCGAATGTAAGTGCTTACTTGCATCTTTAAATTATAAAATAAGAAAAGATAAGCAGTATTTTTAAAAATAGAAATATTAAAATTCAAATAAGCTTTTAAAATAAGAAATATTAATAAAAACAGAATAATAAAGGGCAAGAGTGTCTCCCTTATTCGCTTGAGAGATAAATTCCATAATAATCGTTAACGCCATAGGAGTCATTGAATGTCCTAAGACGAACACCGCCACATTTCTTTATCACAGCAGAAGATGCCAGATTATCCCTATCACACCCAACGATTACCCGAGCCATTCCTTTTTCCTTGCAGATTTCCAATCCATGCTTAAGCATCTTGGTAGCATAGCCCATATTCCTTAAGGAAGGTCTTACATGATAGCCAATATTGCCATATAGAAAAGCATAGTCCTCGGATATTTCATATCTGATAGGCAGTATTCCGACTAATCGAGAACCATCATAAGCAAGAAGAAGCAAGGATCTTCCCCATTTTCCATTGCCTAAAGATGCATATCTGTGTATTAGAGAAACCCATTTGCTGTAATCTGAAAGAAGGAGCTCCTGCTTGAGCATGACATAGCATTCCTCAACATAACAGCACTCCCTTATGAAGTCCCTTATGTCATCCTCATCTTCCATCCTTGGCAATCTATACTCCATCTTATCCTCCAAAGCCAGACATATGTTTAAATAGACCTAATAATCACTAATTAGAGATATTCTATAATTATGCACCTAATTCCTGCAAAAGTTCTCTTCCTAGTTAAACAGCATATTGTTCTCCATCATATTTAATAATAAAATCTTTTGATTCCTTAATGATATGGAGAAGAAAAATCCATTAAAAAAAAAAAGAATCTAAAATAATCCAGTTATGATTTTATACATTCCTATAATAAATAAGGCCAAACCGCAAATAATATAAATTATATCTGTTGTTTTTAAATCCATAATCTCACCTCAAGTTCACAAGCCCATCTATTCTAAACCATACTCTAGAAAAAAAGAATGGGGAATAGACATCTAATTATATTTTATGGTTCTAATACATTATTAAATCTTTTCAGTTGCCTAAAGTAATATTAACGAAGTGAAAAGCTAAAAAATCCAATGAAATTAAGATTAAAAATTCATTTAAAGATTATCAAACTTAAATCAATTTCAGTGTTTTCAAATTAGACAGCATTTAATCCAAATTATCATATTTTCATGATTTAAACTATTTTTTCTATTTTTTTAAAAATTCTAATAAACCATATCAACAAAAATACAGATATTAAAACTAATTTTTTCAACATTTAAATGATTTAAATAGATATTTTAAAAAAACACCCTTATTTAACTGAATAAAATGGTTTTAACCGCACCTATAACTTTAACAATTTCACATCAATATTGTTACGAAATCAAAACAATTTCACATTTTCAAGTCAATATTGTTACGAAATTAAAACAATTTCACATTTTGAAATCAATTTTTTAACAACTTAAAAGCAATTTTGATGTCAATAAATGAGTTTTATTTAAAAATAATGGTTTAGAAAAAGATTTAAATATAATGAGAACCAAATAATTATTTACAAATGAAAATCGCCCCAATGAATAAAGATAAAGGAGGTGAAAAAATTTTAGACTACAGTATATTAAACCATAAAGGATTCAACTCTTTTGAAGAGAAAATCAAGAGGATAAAAGTCCATAAGCCCTATGATAAGATCCTTAAAACCTCATTTAAGAAAAATCCCAATGGGTTTTTGGAGATATTGGAAAAGGGAGCAATATTTGAAGAGTTTGTGGATAGTGAAATTATAAATGCTTTTTTTAGGGAATTGCATTCTGATATTATTATAAGAGTTTATAAGAAGAGAATCTATATTATTGAATTTCAAAGCAGCAGATTAAAGCTAGAGGATATTTTAAGGTTTGGGCTTTATAGGGCCAGCATAGCTCATCAAGAAAAAAAGGACATACATCTTTATGTTGTTTCAAAAGAGCCGATAAAGAGGGATAAAATTGAAAATAAGTATGGAGACTACTGGTTTACTATACATGTCAAATCGTTAACCGATATGGATTATAATAAAGCTTTAAATAGGACAAATAATAAAATAGAGAATGAAGAGGAAGAGTTTACAGAGGAGGATTTTGTTTATCTTGAAATTAGTCCTTTAATGACTCGAAAAAAGAAAAAGCAGAGACAGTTATTAAAAAGAGTAGCTGAGATGACAAATAAGTTGGATGGGAGAATAAGCAGGGAAAAGTTGATTGAAATCAAATCCATACAATTCGTACTTGCAACAGAACTCCTAAACGACAACGAAAAAGCCAAAATAGCCAAGGTGATAAGCATGCAATCAGAAGGAAAAGAAGAAGTCTTCCAAGGATACCTAACAAAAGAAGAACGAAAACAAACCTATGAAGAAGGAAGAGAAGAAGAAAGAGAAGAAATCGTAAAAAGCCTAGCCGAACTAGATGTATCACCAGACATCATAGCAAAAGCAACAAAAATGAGCAAAGCAGAAATAGCAACACTCACAACAACAATAATCTAAAAAAAATGATTTAGCACTTTTAAAATATTTTCAACCAGTTTCTTGCAAAAAGAATTAAACAAATGAAAACCCCTTAAGTTAGAAGGTGGTGAAATAATGGTTGTTCAAGAACATATCTGCATAAATGAAGAGAAAATCCAAGAGCATAGTCTCCAATTAAAATCTCTTGAATCAGATGCCGATTTCAAAGACAAAAGAATGGATGAATTATACCGCAAAATCGATAAGATTGAAGAAAAATTAGATGTTCTAAATAACAATATAAATAATTTTTTATTGAGAAATTCCCAGGAAAACAAAAAAATGGAAATTAGGCTAACAAAGATAGAAACCGATATTCAAAATCAAAAATTAGAATCCCAAAGAAGAATTGCACGAATGGGAATAGCTCTAACTGCAATTACTATATTAATAAACATTTATTTCAAGATAATGCATTAATTTAATCCCCTAGAAGAAAAATAGTTCCACACCCCTTCTTCAAAGCAAAATAGCATAAACATTTCCATTCTTAAGTGAATTAACATTTAATCTTCAAAATAACGATCATATAGAAAAGTACTTATGTAAATAAAAAAATACTATTCTTGTTTAATGATTTTAGAGGCAATATTATGACTAAAATGGAAATTGAATTAAATGATGAACAACTTGAAAAAGTAAAAATACTAGAATCACATGACATAAGTGTCGGTGATGCTATAGACATGCTTTTTGAAGCCAGAGATAGGGTTATATCCATCATAGATGATATAGATGAAAAAGATCTAGAAGACGATACTCCAAATACAGAAGAAGCCAAAGCAGAGCAAACTCAATTAACTGTAAAAACATATGATATAGCAATTGAAGATTATAAATCCCACATAAGCTGGGCTAATGACTTCTTTAAACTCTAATTTTTCTTTTTATAAATGTTTTTCTATTTTAACAATCTTTATCAAAACACAGTTTAAGGATGCAAATAAACTCCTTAAACTTTATTATTTTCTCTTTTTTATTGAACAATGACTTTATATTGACACACCCCTTTTTTATCAGCCAATACCCTTTTTTTGAATAACTTAAATATTTCCAAAAAAAGAATTTATACTTCTCAAGTGATAAAATAAATTACTAAAATTAATTATTTTAAAAAAAATAGAAAAAACGTTAGAATATAATAAAAAAGCTTAAAAAAAGTAAATAAAAAGAAAAATAAAAAAAAGCTTAAAAAAAACTAAAAAAAAGTAAAAGAAATAAACAAGTTATTTCTTAAAAAAAGTAGAATAATAAAATTATTCATCTAAATAATCTAAAATAGCATCTAATAACTTAGATGCTCCGCCATCATACATATCTGCTGCAGGCAATCCATACTCTTTTTCAAAGTCTTCCACAGTCATGCCTTCATCCTTATTTCTAAGGTTTATAGATAATCCAACGACTTTTGTTGTAGGAACAACAGCTTCAATAGCCTTAACCTCATAATCGATTCCTCTTGGCTCACGATATGGGTGGTTTGGCCTGTGTCCGACAATGACTGCATCAGGATTTGCTCCAATCAATATGCAAGCAGACAATCCTCTTGGATGAGGGTTTCCATCTTCAGTCAAGCTGGATTGACCTTCAATGAATATGATGTCCGGACTGTCCCTTTCTTCCACATATTTCATGGATGAGAGAATTGCAGAAGGAATATCCATAGCTGACAAGCTTCCTGCCCTAAAGTTAAATACAGTAGGCTTTTCCAATCCCATCTCATCAGTGGAAATGACAGCAGCCTTCATGCCTCTCTTTTCGGCTTCAATACCAAGAGACTTGGTAGTTGTCCTCTTTCCACACTCTTGGGAAGTTCCACCAACAAAGACAACTTTAGCTTTTGGTTCATAAGAAATCTTAGGAAGCACTTCACAGCATTTTTCAGGTGCTGTACCACAGATTTCACGAACTACATCCAATCTTGGACTAATTTCCTTAATAACTACATCATTTTGACTTGCTAATTTTAATAAAGACTCATTTTCACATAAAGATAATGATCTAAATGAAACAACTGCATTCTTGCCATTTGCCAATGCTTCAACTGCATATTTCAATGCTGCGCCTTCAGCGCCAATAGGCAACATGACAGCAACTGTATTTGCATCAGTTGATTCAAATAAATCAGATAAATTTGATGCTACTTCTAAACCACAGAATAGTTTTCCTTGCTTTTCAGGATTATCGTCTAGAAAACCAACTGTTTCAATACCTTCAAGATTGGAGAATTTCTCTCCGCCTCCGCCACATCCGATAATCACATATGGATTGAGTTCTTGAAGATCCTCAACTGAAGTTATAGAATACAAGTAATCACTCCTTAAACAATAAATAATAAAATTGATTGATAGATAAAACTAAAATATTAATTAAAAGAAAAATCAATAAGGGGATTTGACTAAAGAAGATTAAATTAGACAAATAAAGAAACTAATTTAAAATCTCTAAAATCAAATAAGTTTTGATTAAATTCTAAATTAATATTTTGAAATTATAATAATTAATATCGTATTTAAAAAACACACAATGCAATGCAAAAATACAACATACAACATTATATAATTTATCCTAGTGTAATTATATATTTATTATTATTAATAAAGATTCTTATTATTGGACAATTTTTTTTAAAAATTCCTTAGATAAAATAAGAAAAAATGAACATTCTTATGAAAATTTTAAATAAGAAAACAAGCCAAAGAAGAAAAAACCAAGATAGTTTCAAACAAAGCACAAAGATTTAAGATAGTTTTAAATAAATAAAACAATAAATATAATAAAAAAATGGAATGAAAAAATGACAATTAGCCTAAAAAGGTGATTAAATGAAACCATATGTAATTCTCATAGGAAGCGCTTCAGGGATAGGAAAATCCACAGTTGCAGCTGAACTTGCAAAAACATTAAACATTAAGCACTTGGTGGAAACCGATTTTATAAGAGAAGTAGTTAGAGGAATCATAGGAAAGGAATATGCTCCAGCCCTTCACTCATCATCCTACAATGCATATTCCAGCCTTAGAAATCAGGAAAATTACAAAAACCAAGCAGAGCTTATCAATGCAGGATTTGAAGAGCATGCATCATTTGTGCTTCCAGCAGTAGAAAGGGTAATCGATAGGGCAATAAAGGACCATGATGACATTATACTAGAAGGGGTTCATTTAATACCCGGCTTTATTGACATAGAACAGTTTACAGACAAGGCATCGGTCTTTTTCTTCATATTAAGCTCCGATGAGGAGGACCACAAGAACCGATTTGTAAAAAGAGCCATGGAAATAAGAAGGGGAGGAAAGCAGCTAGACTACTTTAAGGAAAACAGAATAATCCACGACCATCTTATAGAACAGGCTCAAAAGCATAATGTTCCAATCATAAAAAGCTATGAGATTGAATCAACCGTCAAGAAGATGCTATCCTACATTAATGAAACCTGTGAAACAATATATCTGAAAAACACAGTTGATGAATTGGATAAGGTAGGAGAAATCATATTAGACAGATACAGCGGAAGCATAAAGAATATCTCCTATCCGATCAAGGGATTTAAAGAGCCTCTCATAAGAAAGATAGATGTAAGCGAGATAAGGGAATATGATAAGTTTATAAAGAACCTGAATAAGTTCCCAGAGAAAAAGGAAGAACTTAAAGAACTTTATAGTTTAACTGACTATAGAGCATATCGCATTTGTGCAATAAATAATGAAACAATTGAAAAAATTAAAAATGACCTTGATAAGGAAGGTTTGCTCTTTAAAGAAGATATGTAAAATTAGAAAAACTTTCAAACTTATTAAACCAAAAAAACCAAAAGATTGTAGAATTAAAAAAAAAATTCAAACTTATTAAACCAAAAAAACCAAAAGATTGTAGAATTAAAAAAAAAAATTCAAACTTATTAAACCAAAAAAACCAAAAGATTGTAGAATTAAAAAAAAATTCAAACTTATTAAATCAAAAAGAAATTAAAGACCAAAACAAGAACAAATCATAATTTACGAGGATAAAAAATGACTAAGGATGATATTATAACTGGAAAACAAGCAATAATCAAAATGGACTGTCCAGTATGCGGAGGCAATAAAACAGCTAATTACATCACTCAAACTCACGAGCTTGCCTATTTTGGAGAGATAGTGGAATCCACAATCCAATGTGAAAAATGCGGATTTCGCCATAGCGACATTATAACAACCGAACAGAAGGATCCTGCAAAGCATAGCCTGATAATTACAAAGAAATCATTGAATTCAAGGGTGGTCAGATCCCAATCTGCCACAGTTTCACTGCCAGAAATCGGAATAAAGGTAGAACCTGGCCCAAAATCCGAAGGATACATCTCAAATGTGGAAGGAGTTCTTATAAGATTCAAGCAAGCCACAGAAAGTGCATTAAGAATGTTTGATGATGAGGAGTCCCAAAAGAATGCAAATGCAGTTCTAGATAAGATAAATCAAGTCCTTGCTGGAGAATTGGAAACCCTCCTACTTATTGAAGATCCCTTTGGACAGAGCAAAATCATGGACGTTCGTGCAAAGAGCGAGCCTTTAAGCGATGAAGAGTTAAAGAACTTGAAAACAGGCTTTACTGTTATTGATGATGAACAATAATGCTTAAGTAAAGAAAATAACTTAATAAATAAATTAGACCTTAAAAAAAAACAAAATACTCAAAATAGATTTCATCAAAAAATCATAAAAAATTCTTAAAAAAAAATAAGATTTCACCAATAAAATCAAGAAAACACTTAAACAAATTAATAAAAGAATAATAATATTTATATAAGTTTAAAAAAAGATTTAAAATTAATTAAAACTTAAAAGTAAAAAAAATGCTTAAATTTTAGGAGTGTGGAGAAATGATAGAATTAAATAAGAAATATGTTTTTCATGTTCCACTTTATAAATACAAAGATGAAGAATTAATCCCTATTGATATGGATGACATTCTTGATGAATTAATAGACGAATTCTATCAAAACGGATATGACAGTCTATATATGACAAATATAGAAACATATTATAAATATAGATTCTTAACAGAGATTTTAATAAGCATCTTTGTATCAACTGAACGCTTAGCAAAAGAAAATCAGGAGTTTCCAGACAGAATATTTAAAAAATGGTTTAAAAAGAACAATAAAATATTGGAACAGGAAGCTTTTGCTTATGAGTATAATAATAAAATGTTTATTGAAAAGCTTTAAAAAAGTCTTTTAAATTATTTAGTTAAAAAAAACTGAATAAAAAACATTTTATTTTATTTTATTTTTTACCACCATTAAAAGTGAAGATACTATTTTATTCATAGAACTCCACCATAAAGCATACAAACTATTTTTCATAGGCTATTTAACCCCATCACAACTATTTCCTCAACTGCAAAAAATAATAAAAAAATAGAAAAAACTAAAAGAAGCCTAAAAATAAAAAAATGTTGGTAAAAAAAGAGAAATTAAAGAGAAAAGATATTCCTATAACAAATCAAGACAATTATTTAGGGGCCTGACGATTTTAGTTTTCAGATAATTGTTGTATGGTCGTTTTTGAGTAAAATCCTTGTGATATAATCAGTGCTCCCAAAAATACATTTAGATAAACGGTTTTTTCTACTGATTTTGGAGTATATTTGTGGATTTCTCTCATATTCAAGCCTTGTTTTAATAATTTGAAAAAATCTTCTATTTTGCCCCTTATTGGTTTAAATTTTTCCCATGAATCTATTTTTTTTTCATTAATTCCATTTTTAAACTGTTGTATAATCTTTTTTCTTTCATTATTCTCTTTGTTTTGTTAAATACGGCTAGTGGATAAGTTAAAATGTCATCCAATCGGGTTCTGCTGAATTTTTCTTTTGGAAAAATAAAAGGAATGATTTTGTATTTGCTGATTCCGATTTGATAGTTTTTTTAGCTGTAATATCCTTTATCAAAGATTAATGTGTCTCCTTTTCTGATTATTCGTCTTTTTTGAAGGTTTTCTAAAATTTCTTCGAAAAGTTTTGCATCGTTTGGAGCTCCAGAGTGGACTAAAATACAAACAGGATTCATAGAATCATAATCTAATACAACAGTTGCTTTAAATCCAATATAATAACCTTTAGAGGATGAATAACTCCATTTGAGATTAATTTTTTCCAGATGTTCTTTAGTCTTTTTATTTCTGTGGAAATTAATATCTACGTCCACTGGGGTCGCATCAACAATAAAAGTTTTTTTTCCTCTTCTTTTAACCATATTCCTTGAGTTTAAGATTCTGTTTAAACATTTTATAAGTTTTTCAGAGTTTATTTCTGAAAAAATTTTATAAACTTGATCTGCAGTCAAAACTTCAGAAATATTAAAGTATTTGCGAAGTTCTTTTTTGGATTTAAGCTCGTTTAAAATGAATGGAATGTCAATTCCAAAGAACATACTTATAAATATAATTTTAAAAGTAAATATTGTTCTATTTAAGTTTTTAAATCCATAGGATGCTAATATACTTTTGGATTTTCTAGAATCCATAATTTTAAATATTTCTTTCAACAAAATATAATTTGGGTCTTTATTATCTAAATTTAATCTATGCTTCATTATTATCGCCAATAATATATTTGTAAAGCATATTATTTAAATTTAACGATATTAAAGACCTATTTTTTTATATAACTAATAATACAATTGTATTTTTAGAAATAAATACATTTTTATAGGGTAATGAATAAAAATATAGAAAATCTGAACGATTTATACATAAAAAAATTCAGGCCCCTAAAGAGATTTATTATTCAGGTATTTTGCACAGGATTCCCGTGGATTGAATGAAGCATTGACTAAATTGCTAGACCTTATGCAGGATTATAATGTCATTCTGCCTAATGAGTTCGTTTCAATGGCTAGAGGAATATCCATGATTGAATCTGTTGCCACCACATTAGATCCTAAAATAGATGTCATGGCTTCCATCGAACCGATAGTCAAAGAGGTAATGGAAGAAAGAATGAACATTAAGGAATCTCTTTCAAACAAAAAAGGCAGTTTGGTTTATTATAAGAACATGCTTAAGACACTTCCTCCACTTTTAACAAACAGCGTTCATAAGATAAACAATGGAGATATGAAGCTTCGCTTTGAAATTGACAGAATCGACCATATTGTAAGCAAGTTTTCATTGGTTGTTATAATTGCAGCCCTTCTGATGAGCTCTTCAATAACTATGACCATCAATAGAGGGCCAATGTTATTTGACATGCCTTTAATTGCAGTTTTAGGCTATATAGTGACTTTTATTTTAGGAGCCATAGCCGTTGCAAATTACATATACAGCAGATAAAACCACCCATACAACAAATGAAGATTTTTATATCTCTACACAATTAAATCTTCATTTTTTTCTTCTTTTTTTTAATGATTTAATTACTTTTTTGTGATATTTAATTACTTTTTTTCAATATTAATTACTTTTTGCAATATTTAAAATTTAAATAAAAATAAATCTGAAAATTCTGAAAGTAAAAAAAGCCCTAAAAAGTAGTGATAATAAAAAAATAGTCCTAAAATAGGTTAAAATAAAAAATAATTACTAAAAGTAGATAAAATTATAAAAAATAAAAAAAAGTAAGAGAAGAAGAATTATTCATCCATTTCTTCATCTTGTGCTTCAGATAAAGGAGTGAATGCATCTTCATCTGCAACATCTTTTAATTTGAGAGTCTTTTCAACATCCATAGCTAATGCATCACAGTCTGCTTTAATAGCATTTAAGTGTAATAAAATTCTTTCTTTTTCTTGGTTAATCCTTTTAATGTTAGTGTATGGATAGATTGACTCCTTAAGCATTTCATACTCAATGGTAGTGTAAGGATAATCGTTAAGTTGTTCACATACTTGTTTAAGAATGTCTCCTAAGAACTTGTTCATTTCAACTTTAACTCTTTCCCTAATCATCTTGTCATCATCGAGGTTTTCTTTCATTAAACGAACTACTTCTGCTTTAGCAAAAGGTAAGTTTTCTTCCTCTTTGTCTTCGATTTCTTCGATTTCTTCGATTTTTTCATCTTCAGCCATATTTACGACTCCATAATAGAAATTAAATAATTTTATTAATTCAACTCGCAATGCAATGCAATTCATAAAAATATCTATAAAGAATGATATTTTAAAAACAATACTCCACAAATCAGCAAAACTTATAAAAGATCTTAAGAAAATTTTCAAAATTTTCATCCGAAATCTATAAGAATTTCACTGAAAATAAAATATTAATAAAATTTATTTAATTCTCATATAAATCATGATAAGTAATTGAATTAAAATTTTAAAATTTTAGATTAAATGATTTTTTAATAAAAACTTTAAAAAAATCCAAAAATTCATTTACATATCTAGATGTAATGATATATTTGTTTAAAGGAATATATAAAGATATCGCATAATATTGATTTTATGATTAATAATTTGTTAAGTTAGAACTTACACTATATGAATTATCATATCTAAAGTCAATAATTTTAATGCTTTATTAAATAAGAAAAAACCCTTTTTAAATTATGATTTTTTATGGGAATTATTAAAATAAAATGTTGAAAAATCAATTAGACAGAAGCCATTTTTTTAATCATAATAAAATCAGAAGTTGAAAAATTTAATACATTTAAAATCATATCTAATCATATGGAAAATCGCTATCAAGAACATCAATCAGATTTCAAATATCTCCTAATCATCAATGATGATTTGGAATGTGAAATAAAAATAAGAAGAGAAGGCAATGCCAGTGAAAAGAACCTAAAAGATAATATTTTCACAATTAAAGAAGCAAGTGATAAGGAATTAGAAGATATCGGCAGGATATATGACTTATTCGACCAATTTGCAATAGAAAATACAAGATATGAAAAAATCCAAATGGACAAAAAGGCATTCATAAAATTCGCCCTAAACATTAAACCTATCCTAAGGGACAATAATGCAGAGCTTATCTCATCAAAAGAGATTATAGAAAGCGATTTGAAACTTATCATGGATACTGATTTAAAGGAAAATGAATTCTCTTTAAAAAAACTAAACAGAATCAAATGGATAGTGAGATTAAACAAAGGAAGAATTGCCTTAAGAGACTTTGACAAGCAAACAGAAAACAATAAGGAAATCCTAATAACCAGAAATTACTTCTTCATACTTAATAGGAATGAGTTCCTTGATATAAAATTCTACGCATCCTCACTTTTAAAAACCACTGAAAATAGCGAAATACTAAAATTGGCATTATCCGAAGAGATAGATGGCTTTAAATTTGAAGTGGGGGAAAACTTAAAGAGACTTATAAATCCTTCAAGGGTTTATGAGGTTCCAAGGACATTAAAGGGTGAATTGAGGACCTATCAAAAGATTGGCTATTCATGGCTTGTGCAAAACATAAGATCTGGCTTTGGATCCATATTGGCAGATGATATGGGTTTAGGTAAAACCCTCCAAGTCTTAACTGCAATCCTATATTTTAAGGAAAAAGGATTGCTTGAAGAAAGACCAAGCCTGATTGTCGTTCCCCCAACCCTGATTTCAAATTGGGAACATGAGATTAGGAAATTCACCCCAGAACTATCATATTACATCTATCACGGCACAAACAGAAGATTTCCATTGGAAGACTATGACATTGTACTAAGCTCATATGGAGTTATTCGGAATGATTTAGACCTTTTCTTAGATAAGGAATGGTTTTTATACATAATTGATGAGGCCCAAAACATTAAGAGCCCACATACACAGCAGACAAAAGCGATTAAGGAGGTTAATGCATACAATAAGATAGCATTGACTGGAACTCCAATCGAAAACAGACTCACAGACTATTGGTCAATATTTGACTTTACAAATAAGGGATACCTCTCAAGCCTCAGTGACTTTAAGGATAGCTATGTCTTTAGAATTGAAAGGCTGGAAGATGAAAGATCCCTTGAGAACTTTCTTGCAATAACAAAACCATTTGTAATGAGAAGACTTAAGACCGATGAGCAAATCAAGGGAGAACTGCCTGATAGGATTGTAAACGATATCTATGCAAGCCTTAGCAAAAAACAGATAAAGCTATACAATGCTGTCTTAGATGGAATATTTGAAGAGATAGATGAACTCAAAGGAATTGAAAGAAGGGGAACCATCCTAAAGACAATAACTTCCCTAAAGCAAACTTGCAACCACCCTGCACAGTTTTTAGGCTCAGGCAAACCAAAAATCAAAGAATCAGGTAAGATGGAACTCTTAATCACAATTCTGGAAAATATAATGGATATGGATGAGAAGGTCTTGATTTTCACCCAGTACGTTAAGATGGGAGAGATAATTCAAGATCTTGTTTCAAAAAAACTTAAAAGAGAGGTTCTTTTCCTCCACGGCTCACAAAGCAGAAACGAAAAGGCAGAGATAATAGACAGATTCCAGGAAGATGACAACTATAAGATATTGATTGCAACCCTTAAGACAGGAGGAGTGGGTTTGAATCTCACTGCAGCTTCAAATGTGATTCACTATGACCTATGGTGGAATCCTGCAGTGGAAAACCAGGCCACAGACAGGGTACATAGGATAGGACAGGAAAAGGATGTTATGGTTTATAGATTTATAACAAAAGGAACTCTTGAGGAAGAAATTGATTCAATCATTAAGACCAAATTGGATTTAGCTGAAAAGGCAATAAGCGTTGATGAAACATTCATTACTGAAATGACTACTGAAGAGCTGAAAAGAGCATTATCCTTAAGATTATAATGAGCAATAAAAAAAAAGCAAATCTTCAAAAAATAGAATAAAAAAAATAAAAATATGAAAAATAGATTTTATCTAATCAGAACAAGGGTCTAAATTGAATTTGTACCTGTATTCCTGATTAACAATGGAATTTCCCTCATAACCTCCATCGATTATGCTAGAAATCTTTTCAATTCCATCGAGAGAAAGTTCCTTTCCTTCAGAGATGCCAAAGAAAAATGTGATTTCGTTGTCTGTAATCAGATAATTCAATTCAAAATCGTCTTTGCCTAATTCTTCTTTAAACACTTCTGTAAGTTTTTCCTT
This sequence comes from Methanobrevibacter ruminantium M1, assembly GCF_000024185.1. Lineage (NCBI taxonomy): Archaea > Methanobacteriati > Methanobacteriota > Methanobacteria > Methanobacteriales > Methanobacteriaceae > Methanobrevibacter > Methanobrevibacter ruminantium. The sequence continues at coordinate 820,392 of NC_013790.1, read as the reverse complement.
TATGTTGTTATCAAGTTCAGCCATGTTATCACCTCAAAGCTTAATATTAAATTAATTAATAAAATATATAAAATTTCCTACTATCCATTAAGGAAAAAGACTTATATATAGCTTCAAGAACTTTATAAAGTCTTTAAAATATAAGAAAATAAATAAAATTTGAAATAAACAGATAAAATCAATCCATATCCAAGCTAAAGTTCAAGCTGCTTGCTTGATGGGTAAGAGAGCCTAAAGATATGATATCAACATCTAAAGGAGCATAATCAAGTATATTATCCTCAGTAATTCCCCCTGAGATTTCAATAAGGACACCATTCCTTAAATCATTATCAATAAGAGCATCTAAACTATCTTGAGCTTCTTTGGGACTCATATTATCAAACATGATAATGTCTGCACCATTCTCTGCTGCAATCACCGCATCATCGGCAGATTCAACCTCTATTTCAATCTTTTTAGAAAAGCTGACATTCTCTTTAGCCAATCTAAGAGCATCCTTAACAGATCCGACCACTGCAATATGATTGTCCTTAATTAAAACCATATCATCCAAACCGTACCTGTGAGGGTCTCCTCCCCCAATTGAAATAGCTATCTTATCATACTTTTGAAGTGCTGGAGCAGTCTTACGAGTTCCTGCAACTCTAACCTTATCATTGACTTCTTTTACACTGCTTACAACCCTATGGGTTTTGGTGGCTACGCCAGACATCCTCATAAGAAGGTTAAGTGCAGTTCTCTCTAAAAGAAGAATTTTTCTTGCGTTTCCTTCAATTTCAAGAAGAATATCTCCTTTTTTGATTTCATCCCCATCATTTTTAGAGGACAGAATATCTATTCCATATTCCAAAAAGATTTCCTTAATTATCTCAATCCCAGCAAGGATTCCTTCATCCTTTGAGATTAGCTTAGCATAAAAAACCTTATCTTGAGGAATCAATGCATTTGAAGTGATATCGCCAAAGCCTTCATCCTCTTCAAGCATAAATTTAATTATATCATCCATCTTTACACCAATAATAAATTTTAAATAAGAATAACTAATATTTCTAAGAATTAAATAGTACTCAAAGATTTAAATATTTAAGAATTACATAATCGAAAAAAATATTTAAACAGATAAATTAAATATTTTCTAAATATTTTACTTAAATAAATATTAGTTGTTATAGTTTATATATTTAAATTAACAAAAATTAAAAATAAGAGAAAAAAATTATTTTAAATCCAAATAATGGAATAAAACCGAATCGATTAATAAATTAAAATCTAGTGATCATATGGAAATCATATTTTTAGGAACATCCTCTGCAGTGCCTTCAAGGGAGAGAAACCATGCTGCAATTGTCATAAGAGAATTTGGAGAAGTATTTCTCTTTGATTGTGGAGAAGGAACCCAAAGACAGTTCATTGAAGCAAATGTAAGTCCAATGAAAGTGGATAAAATATTCATCACCCATTTCCACGGAGACCACATACTTGGATTAGGAGGACTAATTCAATCAATGGGACTTAGGCAAAGGGAAGAGGATCTAGATATCTATGGGCCAAGAGGACTTAAAAAAGTGATGAATGCAATCACCCATACCGGATACTTCAAGATTGACTTCAATCTTAACATTCATGAAATCGACGAAGGAATTGTTGTAGAAACAGAAAAGTACAGAATAGAAACCACAAAAACAAAACATAGCGTCCCAAATAATGCTTATTCAATTATTGAAAAGAAAAAACCTCGTTTCATAAGGGAAAAGGCCATTGAGCTTGGTGTTCCAGTAGGACCTGCCTTTGGAAAGCTTCACAGAGGAGAAGAAGTTGAAATAGACGGCAAAATAATCAAGCCAGAACAAGTCCTTGGTCCTCCTAGAAAAGGCCTTAAGGTAACTTATTCAGGAGACACAAGACCTTCCTTTAAGCTTATCGAACTTGCAAGAGACAGCGACATTTTAATCCACGAAGCGACCTTTGAAGAAGAAGACCGGCTTCATGCATACGAACATGATCATTCCACAGCAAGGGACGCTGCAGACATAGCTAGAGAGGCAAATGTAGGGAAATTGATTCTAACACACATAAGCCCAAGGTATCAGGAATTCAGCGTCTTGGAAAGAGAAGCCAAGGAAGCATTCGATAATGTTGAAGTGGCTGAAGACTTTAAGGTTTTTAATATAAACAGCAAAGACAAGGAATAAATACAATATCCTTAAATAATTAGACAATGAAAAGCATAAATTATCATTAAAGAGCAAAGATAAGGAGTAATCCCCCCCCAAAGAGGAGCAAAAATGACAACAACAGAATGGCTTTATCAAATTCTACTAAATCTGCTTGATTTAAGCACAATCATATCAATTATTGTAATAATCATAGCTGCAGCAATAATCATAAAGCTAGGAGAAAAATCACTTCTAAGAATAGAGAAAAAGTATGAAATCAATCTTACTGCCCATTATCTCCTAAAAGACATCCTTAAATATGGAATTATTATAATTGCACTTGCTTTGATATTGAATCTAATTGGAATAGACCTTCAAAACATCATATTGAGCTTAGGAATTGTCAGTATCGTCATCGGTTTTGCATCTAAGGACATCGTATCCAATTTCATATCTGGAATATTTGTAATTGGAGATAAGAACGTCCAAGTTGGAGAAACCATAGAGATTGACGGGAGAAAAGGAGCCATCACAAAGGTTGGGTTTAGAAATACAACAATGATTGGTATGGATAACTTTAAGGTAACCATTCCAAACTCTGTTCTTTCAACCAAAACATATAAAAACTTCCCAATGGGAGAGGATTATAGGCTTAGGCTTGATGTGATATTGCCTCATGGATTTGATATCTTCGAATACAAGCAAAAGATGACAGAGGCTATGGAAAAATATGAATATATCAATAAAGACAAAGAACCAGTCATTTTAGCTAGAGAAATAAATGAAGAAGGCTCTAAAGTTGAAATCAGCTTTTGGATAAATGATTATAAGGATAGAGACCCTGGAAAAGCTGTAATCTTAGAAGAAAGCAATAAACTAATTTATGACTATCTCATGGATGAAAAGAATGCAGGCATCTTAAGGATAGTTAAATAATATCCGCTAAAAGCAAGTTTACGGCAAATTAAAAAAATATGACTAAACTACTTAATCTTATTAAACATAAATATAATATTAAGTTTAAACAAAATATATTTAAAAACAACAATATTCATAATCATAAGAATAATTCTTTATTAAACCCAAAATTCACAAAAACCTTTTATTAAAGAAGAAATTCTTTATAAAACAACAAATAAGAAAATATCATTTTAAACAAGTATTTTTAGTGATAAAATGACAACAGAATTACAGAACGAAATTATTCAATTGAAAGAAGAGAAGAATGCAATCATTCTTGCTCACAATTATCAGCCTAAAGAGATTCAGGAAATAGCTGATTTTCTAGGAGATTCTCTTGAATTATGCATGAAAGCAAAAGAGATTGATGACAAGGACATCATAGTCTTCTGTGGCGTAGACTTTATGGCAGAAACTGCATATATGTTAAATCCAGACAAGAAGGTTTTAATACCAGATATTGAAGCGGAATGTCCTATGGCACATATGCTTACAGGAGAACAAGTAATAGAAGCTAAGAAAAAATATCCTGACGCTGCAGTATGCCTGTATGTAAACAGTCTCGGAGAGGCAAAGGCAGAATCCGATATTCTCTGTACCTCTGGAAATGTTAAAAAGGTTGTAGAAAGCATAGAAGAGGATACCATTCTCTTTGGACCAGATACAAACCTTGGAGAGTTTGTACAACCATTCACTGACAAAAAGATCATTCCGATTCCAGGTGACGGTCACTGCTATGTTCACAAGCTATTCCATAAGGAGGATATAGATGATGCAAGGAAAAAATATCCTAATGCTGAGATAATCATTCACCCAGAATCCAATAAGGAAGTTCAGGATATGGCAGATTACGTCTTAAGCACTGGAGGAATGCTTTCACACATCAGAGATAGCGAAAAGCAAGAATTTGTCATTGGAACTGAAGTGGATCTCATTACAAGACTTGAAGCAGAATTCCCAGATAAAACATACTATCCTTTGCTTGAAGGAGCTATCTGCAAGACAATGAAGCTTCACACACTTGAAAAGCTTAAAGACTGTCTTGTTAATGAGGAGCCTTTAATCACCGTTCCAGAAGACATTGCAGAAAGGTCTATTTCTGCAGTTGAAAGAATGCTTGACGCTTCTAAATAAAATTTAATTTATTCTTTTTTTAATATTTAATATCAAATCGCTTTTTAAGAACTGAAACTATTAATCAGTTCTTAAAAATCTAATTAAAGATTTAATCCATTTTAAGAACTAAAACTATCAATCAATTATTAAAACCATCTATTTTTATAGAAACTACTAAACGGATACTATGATAAGCAAAGAAACATTTGATAAGGACAAGGCAAACTTTAAAGGAACATATCGTCCTTTGCTAAAGGAAATAGACAATCCTACACTGCTTCAAATAGATGAACTACATGGAATTGCAGGGGCATTAAGCGGAAAAAACCAAAACATACACAATAATATCCTGCTTTTGCTTGCCAGCATAGGAACCATAATTACAATCATATTCTTCATCTATTTTGAATGGGACATAAGCGCCTTTATCATACCTTGCGTGCTTTTGATGTTTATCCTAATAGGAATTCATTTAGTCTCAAATAAGTTGAACTATCATGATAAATATCTTGAATACAGGGTCTTAGCAGAATCATTAAGGCTTCAGTTTTTCCTAAGCTATGCAGGAGCCCAGGAAAAGGTTATAGATATCCTCCCTTGGTTTATCGAGCATGGAGTTCCATTGGTTAAAGAGGTATTGGGAACCTTGGATTTCACTGAATTGCCTCAAAAGAGAGAAATAAGGGATAACTGGATTATACACCAAAAGAAATATCATGAAGGGGCTCTTCAAAAGTCAAAAAAGAAAATGAGGACACAGAAAATAGTCACATATGCATCAATTACAGTGACAATAGCCACCTATATAATTGCATTGATCTTTGAATATCTCATACCCGCTTCAACTTTCAATTTAAATGGAGATATAATTCATCTAGGCATCAAATTAGCTATGGCTGGAATGTCTGCATTCACACTCTTTTTAGGAAGCTATTACGGAAAGATGTCCTTAAGCGAAAAGATAGATGACCATGAAAGGATGGTTGAACTATATGGAATTATAGAAGACAGAATAAGAACAGAAGGAGAAACTGATGAGATACTTTCATATGCAGCTAGAGAGTTCCTGATTGAAAACAGTACTTGGTATGCGTATCAAAGCAAGAACAAGCCAGATTTGGTTGTTTAATAAAAAAAAGAATCATAAGTTTAATATATCATTTTTATAGAAAAATAGAAATTTTTTAATGAATTAATAAAAAAATAAAGAAGAAAAAAGATTAAACTTATTTCATATCCTCTAAAAAGCTTGCAATGAAATAAGTCATTTCTATTTCTTCCCTTTTAATAAAGTCGTCCAATTTGAAATGAGCATCATCTGAACCAAATGGGAAGAACTGCTTTGAATAGAATATATTTAAAAACAGATTGCCATCCTCAAGGGCAAGCTCTCCTTCAAGATTAGCAATAAGATAATCCAATTCAGCTTCACTTAATCCTGAAATCATATAAGTTACAAAATGCATATCATCTTCAGTTTCACCATAATCATCAACTTTAACGCTAAACATATTAATCCTCTTTAATTAATTGATTTGAACTTTTTTAAGTCCTTAACAGTTAAAAAACCTTTTTTAAGTCCGTGAGTAAGTATAAAACCTTTTTTTAAACTAAGTCCACTAGTAAGTATAAAACCTTTTTTAAACTAAGTCCATAATTCTGTTATAAACATAGGGCTTGCATCATCTGCCTTTTCAAAGCCGCAGGCTTCATAGAATTCAATCTCTTCATTATATGAAACCACAACTATTCTCAAATAATCCTTATAATGATCTGTTGTTCTTTTCAATAGCTCTTTTCCAATTCCCTTTCCCTGATATTCAGGTCTTATGAGAACATAATGAACATATGCAGTCATTATTCCATCATCCATAGCTGAAACAAGACCTACCAACTTATCGCCATCCCATGCAGAATAAACTGTCTCAAAGTTTTTCATGGCTATGACAAGCTTGTCTGGAAAATGGCCTGAAGACCATTCCACTGATAAGAACAAGTCTTTTAGGTCCTCTTCCTTAAAGTCATGAGTATCCTTATAAGTTATTTCCATAAAAACACCTGAAAAATTAATAATTTAGAAAATAAATAAAAATTTAACTCTTTTAAATTAACTACTTTTATCTAGTAGAATTCAGTTAAAAATTAACTACTAATATCTAGTAGAATTCAGTTAAAAACTCCCTTAAGTCATCTTCTATCTTAAACAATTCACCAGAGCCAACATGACCCATACAGGAATCAAATATGACCAATTTATTGTTTTCAATCATCTTGCTCATTGGAATTGCATCCAAATTAGGAGGGAAATACTGATCTTGATTGATTGCTATAATTAAAACCTTGGCCTTTATATTCTTTAAATCTTCACTTATATCAAAATCAATGGAAGCCTTATTCATATAGACCACATCATTAGGATCCTCTTCAAGGCTTTCCTCTGCAAATTCTGCCATGAATTCGGTTAATTCCTCATTTGTAAGGTTATTTCGATATTCCTCCCGTGACAATCCAAATGAATACATTGCATCTGATGAGAGCTTTAAGCTTCTCTTTAAAGAATCGGAAATAGGCAAATCATATGCGCCATCATTATAATCCGGATCTGAAGTGAATATATTGTCAATCACCTTGCTTAATATATAATTGTGGCCCCCTACCTTAAAGCTGCTTACAAGAGAAATTATAAAGTCAACAGAATCTGGATAGACACATCCCCATGTCAGGACTTCAAATCCACCCATAGAGTTTCCAATAAGCCCCTTAATATGGGTGATTCCGAATCTTTCCTCAACAAACTGCTTTTGGAAATTGACCATATCTTCTATGTCATATTCTGGAAACTTGTTCATAAGGCCAGTTGAAGATGGGCTTGCTGAATTTGGACTGCCTAAAGTGCTTAATGAAATAAAGAAGAACTTATCTGTGTCCAATATATCTCCGCTACCCATAGATTCGCATAAACGCTTTGCAGAATGACAATTGCCACTTGTTCCATGGAAATAGATTACTGCATTATTTATAATTCCATTATCATCATATTTGGGAGTTCCAAAGGTGATATATTCGACTTTTGCATCCTTCAGGACTTCTCCGTTTTTAAATTTAAATTCCTTGAGAGTAAAATACTCCACTTCAATACTTTCCACATCAAACATTTTAAAACTTCCTTTAAAATGAATTAAAATTATCTAAATAAAAATAAGATTTGTTAAAATAATAAAAATAGATCAATTATTATAAAATTAAAAGAAATGGATTAATCCTTAAGCCCCAATTAGCTTTGTCTAGCATTTTCATAAAGAATAAGTATTTCTCTCTTCCTCGCTAAGATCAATCTTATTAAACATTTCCATCTCGCTTACAGACTCCCACATCGGAAAGTCAGTAGCCCATAGAACCTTATCTGCACCATATGCATGAATCAAGTCCTTTGCAGTCTCTGGAGTCAATGAATATAAGCTTGAACTGCAGTCAACAATCAGATTAGGAGTTCCAGCCAATTCCTCTGTAGCCTTCTCCCACATGCTCCATCCTGCAAAATGAGCTCCAATCACTGTAAGGTCTGGAAACTCTTCAAGGAAAGGCCTTAACTGTTCGGGATTAGAATAATTATACCTGAAATCGCCACAGTGAATCATAATAGGCAATCCCCTTTCATTGATTGCCTCACCCATCCTAAAAGCACGCTCCTCGTTTAAGGCAAACTGCTGGAAGTCTGGATGAACCTTTACGCCCTTAAGGCCAAGTTCAATTATGTGGTCTAGGTCCCTTTCAATGTCTTCGCTATCTGGATGAGGGGTGCCGAAGCCTGTAAACAAGCCAGGATGAGTGTTTACTTCAAATGAAATGAATTCATTGATTGACTCGACCTGCTTTGGAGTTGTTGCAACTGAGTGGATGAGATAATGAACAACCCCTACTTTTTTACCGTCTTCAATCAAATCATCTACAGTCCCATTTAAAGACATATGAAGGTCATAAAAATCACGTATTCCTTTAACAGCCTTTGCTGCAATCTTATCTGGATAAATGTGACAATGAGAATTAATTACTTTTTGCATATTTAAAAAACCGCCTTATAAAAATTATTATCTATAATCATATCTGTTCAAAAATCCTTCAAGGATTTAAAAAATTATTATTTATTATCCTATCTGTTTAATAATCCTTTAAAAGGATTAAATAAAAAATTATTTTCTATCATATATCTGTTTAAAATCATTTAAAAGAGTTTATTTAACTCGATTAAGTTATAAAAATAAATATAGGAAAAAGCAAGTTAAATATCGCTTCCTTTAACCTTTCCCTTAATCAATCTATCAACATAATATTCAATATATCCATATGCAATTACAGAACCAATAAATCCACCTATAAGCATTCCATAATAAATTCCAGTCTCTCCCATATGGAATACAAATCCTAAAAGATATGCAAAGACCAATACAAGGACAAACTCCCTGAATGTGGTCAATACAAATGAAGTGGTTCCCTTTCCAAGTCCTTGGAAAACGTTACCTGCAGTTGCACCGAATGGAACATATAAAATAAATAGACACATCAATTGTATGAATCCTGCAATTAAAGGCAAGAGATGTGCACTTGCTTCTGAATAAGAGAAGATATATGCTATCTGATCTGCAAATATAAAGAGCAATATGCATACTATAATAGAGGATATGAGACCTAGCTTAACTGAATATCTGCATGCAGTCCTTATGTTTTCATATTTCTTTGCACCATATGCAACACCTGTGACTGTAATGGCAGCAGTTCCAACTCCAATAGCTGGCAAGAGTCCTAATGAGATTATTCTCCATCCTGCAGTATATACAGCCACTGCAACTGAACCTGAAACAAGGGTGAGCATATAATTGACTGTAACTGCAAGTGCAGCCATGATTAACTGCTCAAGGCTTGCAGGTATTCCAACAACTAAAATATCCTTATACATATTCAAATTATTATGGAAATCCTTTCTATTATATGAGAGATAAGTGTCCTTTTTAATGAATATCCAATAGAGCATCATGCAAAGACCGAAGCATGGAGCAAGACCTGTTGCAAAGGCAGCACCTGAAATTCCCCAGCCAAATACATACATGAATATCGGATCTAGAATCATATTGATTACAGCAACAAGTGCAATAGGCACAGTTGCCCGTTTAATGTCTCCTTCAGCCCTGAAAGCACCACCAAATATAGGAGGTATCAATATAGGGGCAGTGAAAAGAAATATAATCACACCATAGTCCATTGCATATTTCAATACAGACCCAGCACCCATTAGCTTAAGCAAGGACTCTAATATCAAAAGGGCAATGACAGTGAGAACCAATGAAACAACCACACTTAATATGGCAGAGTGAATCGCTGCATTGTTTGCATCATCCCTCTTTTCAGCTCCGATATAACGGGAGATAAGTGAGGTTGCACCTGCACCGATACCGTTTCCAAATCCTACAAGCACCATAAAGAGAGGTGTGACATAGCCGATTGCAGCAAGAGGGTCAGGCCCAAGCCCTGCAACCCAGATACTGTCTATAATGTTATTTAAAAAAATCAAGAGCATGCTTGCTATCAAAGGCCAAGCAAGTTTATTGATTGCCTTTTTAGGGTCTCCTGTAATCATTTCAACATTTTCATTCATTTCCATAATATCAAATTCCCAACTATTAATAATATATAATTGATTATATATAAAGTAAATGTTTGATGAAGATAGAACTAAAATCATATATTTTAAAAGTAATTTAATGCTTAATTTTCAAGACCTTCTTTTTAGAAAATAAACTTTATCTGAACTTGTCAAACTATTTTTAAGACCATAAGCTTAACTCCCATCACATAAATTAAATAAAATAATTTTATCTCAGTTAATACAAAAATCAAAAATGGATTAAAAAAGTATTAAAAAATGAAATCAAAACATAATAAATCAAATAAGTTTATAAAATCCAAAAACAAATATTTGATAAGCAAAGAAAAATTTAAATAATTAACAATAAAACTGATAAAATGAAATATAAAATCTTAGAAAATCCCAATTATAAAGAGGCATATGAGCTAATCGAAGAAGGATTAGTGAAAAAAGCAACCATGCTCCTATTTGCATGCTGTAAGGTAAGCTATGAAGGCCGTGCATTAAGTGAACTTGACTATGGAGAAAGAATAATCATGATTAAGCCAGACGGCTGCTTTTTGATACACCAAGACAATAAGGTGGATCCGGTCAATTGGCAACCTCCAAAATCAAAAACAAAAGCTTTGATAAAAGATGAAACCCTTTACTTAGAAAGCCACAGGCGAAAGCCACCTGAACTATTGGAAGTTGAAGTTAAAAAGATTCATTATGCAAGATATAACCTGATTGAAGATTATGAAGAGCTTGAAAGGGCAGGCTATGAAAAGGATATGGGAGATATGATTTGGGACAATCCACATATCATAGAGGAAGGATTCCGCCCGACTGTAAGGGAATATGCTACAGAGCATGGTTTCATTGACATTTTAGGAAAGGATGCCGACGGAAACCTTATGGTTTTAGAGCTTAAGGCAAGAAAGGCAGGGATCACTGCAGTAAAACAGATAAGGCGTTATCTCACTGACTTTGAAAATAGGGAAAACAAGGAAATAAGACATGAAGAGGAAAAGCAAAAGGTAAGAGGCTTGCTTGTTGCTCCTTCAATAGGTGATGATGCCCTTGAGCTTTTAGAGGAAGAAGGTATTGAATTTGTCTCAGTAGAACCACCTCGTGAGCTTAAAAAAGATAAAAAAGTAACTTTAGATGCATTTAAATAGCAAACAAGATGAAAAGGTTTTAGATTATTATGGATTTTATTTCAACTCTACTGATTGCAATCGCACTTGCAATGGATGCCTTTAGCGTTTCCCTAACAAAGGGATTCACCTTAAAGAACCTCACAAAAAGCCAAGCTTTATGGTTTGGAATATTCTTTGGTGGATTTCAGGCTTTAATGCCTGTTCTCGGATGGCTAGGAGGAATCCAACTTGAATGGCTCATTACAACCTTTGCACCTTGGGTTGCATTCATACTTCTTCTTTTAATCGGTTCAAATATGATTAGAGAAAGTCTCTCTGGTGATGAAGAGGATGAGAAGGACTCTGATAAGTTTTCATTTAAGGAATTGACATTGCTTGCAATAGCTACAAGCATTGATGCATTTGCAGTTGGAATAACATATGCAGTACTAAAAGTAGATATTCTAATTCCTATAATAATGATTGGAGTTGTAGCATTTATCTTTACAATAATTGGACTTTATTTAGGTAAAAAAATAGGAAATTACTTTGGAGACAAGTTTGAGATAGTCGGTGGAGTGATCTTAATTCTTCTTGGTGTAAAAATACTCCTTGAAGGTCTTGGAATTTTAGTTTTATAAACAATATATTTAAACTCTGATTTGAGACAATGTCTCTCCAATTGGCTCATTAATAACCAAATTAGCCATATAATCAAAGCCAGTCTCACTCTTATTAATTAAAACCAGATTGCCACCATGGAAATAATTTATAAGACCTGCTGCAGGATAAACAACCAAGGAAGTTCCCCCAATAATCAATGTATCTGCATTTTGAATGTAATCGATTGCATAAGCTAGAATCCTATTGTCTAAAGGCTCTTCATAAAGGACAACATCTGGCTTTACAACACCACCACAATCACACCTTGGAATGCCTTCGCTTTTTAAAATAAAATCAAGAGAATACTCCTTATTGCAAATCTGACAATAATTTCTATGAATGCTTCCATGAAGCTCCAGGACATTCTTGCTTCCGGCCTTTTGATGAAGGCCATCAATATTCTGTGTAATAACTGCCCTTAACTTGCCTTTTTCTTCAAGCTCTGCCAACTTCAAATGAGCTGGATTTGGCTTAGCACCATCAAATACAAGAGTGTCCTTATAATACTCAAAGAACTCCTCTGTGTGGTCTGAGTAGTAAGTATGAGACACCAGATTCTCCGGAACATCCCCATATTTTTCCAGGCTTTTAAAGATTCCGCTTTCAGAGCGAAAGTCTGGAATTCCGCTTTCTGTTGAAACACCAGCCCCTCCAAAGAAAACAATATTGTCTGATGAATTTATTATTTCCTGCAATTGTTGAATTTTAGACATGATATCAAATCAGCGTTTGTAGAATGCATAAAAAGTTTAAATAAACTATTTAGATAAAAAATACTAAAGAACTAAAGCTCTAAAACAAACCTTTCTCCACTTAATTCCTTCAAACGTTTAATTTCATCCAAATGATGCTGTTTAGCGTAGTCATTATAAGGCTTTGGGCTTAAGCTATGCCCATCATACTCTAATTTATATATGACATACTCATCTGTGTCCAAGAATATTACATCCTTAGCGTCCTTCAATTCAAGGGCATTCAATTCAGCCATGATTGAATCAAACTCCTTTTGCTCCTGTTCGATAAGCTCATCAATGTCTCTTGAAGCAAAGCTTGGATTAAACTGCATAGACAATCCAATCATTCCATTAACCTTTTTTCCACCTATTTCAAATACTGATTGGCGAATATGATCCATCTGCTTTAGCATATGCTCAAGGGTAGGCTGTGTTACTGGAATCTCTCTTGCAGTTCCAATAATGTTTATTTCATAATCGTTTTCCCAATCATCAATCCTATAAACTGCATAATTAATATTATCACATTTAATCTTTTCTTTCTTTACCATAATTATCACATTGTGCTTATTTTAAATTTAAATCACTTTTATAACGAATATTTATGAAAAATCATTAATAATCTATTTAGAACCTTTCTAATATTATAATAATTTTTGATTAATTATACTTTTCTTAAAACTAAATAAAATAATTTACCAAAAACTTGATTACATAAAACTAAGAAAAAATTTATCAAAATACCTAAAGAAAAACTAAAAAAATTTACCAAAATACTTGAAGAAAAACTAAACCTCCTCAAATTAATCTGTTTCTAAAATGTCTAAAAAGTCTTTAAATTAAATTGATTTTAAAAACTAGGAAAAAATTATACTAAAATTAAAAATATTTAAATATTATTTAAGATATAAAGATTATTGTTATAAAAAAGTAGGAGGTTAAAACTTTGGTGAAATATTGTCAAGAGTGTGGAAATGCAAGCTATGATAGTGCACCAGTATGTGGAAACTGTGGTGCTAAGCTAGGTCCAAAGTCAGAGGCAAATTCTACACCCCCAAGTCGTGATAAAAAAGCTAAATCAACATCAACTTCTAGTGAAAGTTCCATATTTTCAAGCAAATCCGACGGATTTAGTTCCAAAATAGGCAAAAAAATTGGCAGTTTCCAAGTGAGCAGCACTAACACTGCTGTTGAAAATAAACAGGAAAGAGAAGAAGCTTTCTTAAAACAAACTTCAAAACCAAGTTTCTCTAAAACTGCAACAGAAGGATTTAAGCAAAAGGATAAAGGAATAAAAAATCCTGCTACAAAATATAATATGCCTAAAAAAGAAGAAACTGTTGATGCTAAAGCTAAGGAAGCTCCTAAAAGGGAAGCTCCTAAAAAAGAAATTAAAAGGGAATCCCCTAAGAAAGAAGTTAAAAAAGAAGCTCCTAAAAAAGAAATTAAACCAAATATTGTTAAAAAATCAGATGAAGGTTCATCTGGCGGAATAAACCTTAAAAAGATTGGAATTATAGCAATAATCATACTAATCATTCTTTTAATCGCAGGAATCGGACTTAATCAAATGCAAAACCAGACAACTGATGAGGTGATGAACTATACAGACGGCATCATCAATTTCACCTACTCTGGTAACTGGTCTGTATACAACAATACCAATGCAGATTCCAACATGACCGATCTTGCATTCAAAACTAAAGATAAAACTTTAATTGGATTTACAACAATTCAAAGCGATGAAATCACTTATGAAAAAATCCTATCAGATGTAAATGACACTGCCCATTCCTTAAATGGAGAAATCCTTGAATATCAAGAGGTTAATGTGGGAGGCGTCCCAGCTCAAGAGATAATCATAAGCACTCAAGATCAAGGCTATTCCAGATACCTATGCATCTTGCATGACGGAGTCTACTATTGCTTCGTTGCAAACAATGCAAAATCTGACAATCAGAACTTGACATCTTTGAATACAACTGAAATTCAAAATATGATTAATAGTATTAGTTTTAAGGATGTTGTAGCTGGAGACACTGCAAACCTTGATACAAGCTATCAGGAAAGCAGTTACCAAGAGGAAAGCTACGACAACTATAACTATGAAGACACAAGCAATTACTAATCTATTAATCCTTTTTTAACTTTTCTACTTTTTTAATAATTTCTTTTTTTATATTTTTTCCAATGCATTAAAAGCATTGAAAATAACTTTTTTTATTATTTTTTAAACTATTTTATTTACTTCTTTTAATAAACTAATTAAATGTCAAATATTGAAATTAAACTAAAACAGAACTTATAAAACTTAAAATCATAAAATAAGCAAATCAAGGTGTTAAAATGAATAAAATCAAAATAGCTCTTTGTCAGATGAATGTAGTAGACAATAAGGACGAGAATATCAAAAAGGCAATTGAAATGATAAAAGAGTCTAAAAAACAAGGAGCAGACCTTGCAATATTGCCTGAAATGTTTAACTGCCCATATGAAAACGAAAAGTTCATTAAATATGGAGAGACCCTAGAAGATAGCAGAACATTGAAATCAATATCTGAAACTGCAAATGAAGAAAATATCTATGTTCTAGCAGGATCTGTACCTGAACTTGTCTTAAATGATTCTTCTAATGAAAATAACTTATACAACACATCAGTTTTCTTTGACAATGAAGGAAAGATATTGGGAAAACATAGAAAGGTCCACCTATTTGACATAGATATAAAGGATAAAATCTATTTTAAGGAATCAGACACTTTAAGTGCAGGAGATGACTTTACAATCATTAAAACACCTTTTGCAAGAATCGGAATTGGAATATGCTATGACATAAGATTTGTAGAGCTTTCAAGAATTTTAGCTTTAAACGGAGCAGAGATATTAATTTTCCCAGGGGCATTCAATCTGACAACCGGCCCTGCACATTGGGAACTTCTATTTAGGTCAAGGGCATTGGACAATCAGGTTTATGCAATAGGAGTGGCCCCCGCTTTGGATAAGGAGGCAAGCTATAATTCCTATGGGCATTCAATTATTGTAAGTCCTTGGGGAGAAGTAATTGAAGAATTAGACTATGATGAAGAGTTAAAAATAGTTGAATTGGATCTTGATTTGATTAAGCAAGTTCGAGAAGAGATACCTGTACTAAAAAATAGAAGAACCGACTTGTATGACATCAATGAAAAATAATTAAAAAAAAATAGAAAAATAAAAGAATAAGATAAGACTTATATGCACCAATGTAAAATAAAGATTTGATATTTATAGATTAAAGAATCAATCATCCTTTTATTCGGAAATTAACTTTTCTAATTCTTCAAATTTTTCATCAAATTTCTCTATTTTAGCATTAAAGTGTTTAATTAAAATTGCAGCAGTCAAAGTAGCTGTAGCAGCTCCAGATATAATATAACCTCCCCAAACTAGAAATATGCTATCTATTTTTCCTATAGTGCTTTCACCTAAAATTGTATATCCCTTGCTTGTAAATGCATTGGAGACCATAACCAATGCGTTTAATGGATCTTCGTTTTCAGCAACCAATGTTATAATAAAACTAATGAACACTATTGAAAAGAGAAGAAGTATTGATTTTTCCAAATTATACTTATCAGTATAAATATGGAACTTATCATAAAATATCTTCATAATATATAATAATGCAGGAATACGTACAAAATCCCAATATTCAATTAAAGATTCGCCAAATAATAGGAATGCAATTGATGGAATAGGAATTAGGAATATCAATAATATTTTGCTTTTTTTAGAGCCGTCATAAATGATTATTGCTATATATACTGAAACTATAATATCTAAAAAGGAATTGAATACATAGAATTCCGGACTGTTTGGCAATATGATATTATTGTCAAAGAAGAAGTTTAGAATACACACAACTAAAATTAGAATTAAAATCAAATAATAAACCTGCTTCAATGTTTGTATTTCCTCTTCAGGCAAATAATTCTGAGGATTTACAAAGAAATTTAGCTTATGGACTATTTTATCCCTTAGCAATATTCCAACAGCAAAGATTGCTGCAAAAATCAAAACCGAAACGATAATTTGAAATATATAATTGAAAATATCCATAGTATCCCTAGATTTATCTTTCTATTTTTAGTTTAAATAATTTTTTAAAGAATATATAACTTTATTAGCCCATATAAAACTTAATTAGGTTAATTAAAGACCAAATAGTCCAATAAAATATTTATTAGAATAAAAATGACAGTGCAAAATCTAAAATAAATAAAAGGAGTATAGAGTAAATAGAGTAAATAGAATAAATAGAGTAAATAGAATAAATAGAGTAAAAAGAGTAAAAATGAATAAAATTATGAAAAAAATAAACCTAAAACATAAAAAAGAGCAGAAATGCTAAAAAAAAAGATAAAAAAAAAGATTAGGTCATTTTTTCCAATCTTTTCTCAAACCATCCAACCTTGCTAGGATTTTCTTTAGATAAAACTTCAATAGCTAATTTTAAAACCCTAGTCTCATTATCATAATCATTTATCTTCCTATACAATATAGCGAGACGCTTATAAGGAGTGTCCTTAGTGCTGCCGCTTTTTACATGAACTTCATAAGCCTTAATGGCAGCTTCTGGATCTTGCTTTTCCATTTCCTTAATTGTGCTCATTGGCTGACCTTTGGAAGACTTGACTTTGCCTCCAGACTTTTGAACTTTTTCAGCTTGCTTTATTGCTTTATTGCAATACTTCTTAAAGTCCTTGTCCTTTTCCTTACGTCTTGCATCCTTAATGATTTGAATGGACTTATCAGTTCCAATATCTCCTAAAGCAAAGATAGCAGCAGTCCTTACTCCACCATCCTCATCATTTATGCATTCGGCAATGGCATCAATCTTATCTTCAGCCCTAAGTTCTCCAAGCGCCCTTACAGCTACTTTTCGAACTCCAAAGTCTTCATCATTCAATGCATCAGCAAATGCATCAACTGCCTTTTCGCTGCCAGTTTTTTGAAGTGCAACAGCTAAAAAACGTTTATTTGAACCGGATTCCTTATTAAATTCATCCAATAATTTATCAACTGCTGAATCTCCAATATCCCCTAATATTTCAGCAGCTCCAAATCTAACTTGAGCATTTTCATCCTTAGTGGCTTCAATCAAAGGTTCGATAATCTTATCGTCGCTCTTATGCTCTAAGCTTTTGATGGCTAATTTCCTATTAGCCACATCTTCATCTTTCAATGCTTCAATAGCTTCATCAATTGATAATTTTTCAACCATAATAAATCCTCGTTAAAAAAATATTTAAACTAAAAAAGTATTTAAACACAATAGTATTTAATTATCTTAAAAAATATTTAAAACACAATATTATTTTTGATTTAATACTATTTAAGTAAAAACTAATATTTAAATTAATTTGAACTAAATAAAAGCAAAATATAAAATAAACTACTATTCAAATAAATAAAACCAAACTATAAAATAAACTACTTTGAAATTAATAAAACCAAACTATAAAATAAATGAATTATAAAATAAATATAACCAAAAACCGAAAAATTAAATCAATAAAAGCCACCATAAAATGATACTATGATTAAAAAACAAACTAAAACATATTCAAAGAAGCAGATTTACAAGAATCTTCATCCGTTTGTACGAGAATGGTTTGAAAATAGCTTCGAAGACTTTACACCAGCACAAAAACAATCAATTCCAGAAATACAAAAGGGAAAAAACATACTTGTCTCATCACCAACAGGTTCCGGTAAGACACTAACCGCCTTTCTATCAGTAATTAACGAGCTTACAACCCTTGCAGACAAAGGAGAGCTTGAAGATAAGGTATACTGCATTTACATATCTCCCCTTAAGGCATTGGACAATGACATTGAGCGCAATCTAGACACTCCGCTTAAAGAGATAGAAAAAATAGCTGGAAAGCCATTAAACATAAGAAAATCTGTAAGAACAGGAGACACCACACAATATCAAAGAAACAAGATGTTAAAATACCCTCCGCATATCCTTATCACAACCCCTGAAACATTATCCATCCTTCTTGTGGCCCCTAAGTTTAGGGAAAAGCTTTCCCATGTGAAATATGTGATAATCGATGAGATCCACTCACTTGCTGAAAACAAAAGGGGAGTTCACCTTAGCCTATCCCTTGAAAGGCTACAGGCCTTAATCGGAGGGTTTGTAAGAATAGGGCTCTCTGCAACGGTATCTCCATTGGAGGAAGTGGCAAGATTTCTTGTTGGATACGAATATGGAACAGAAAGGGACTGTTTGCTAGTGGACATCAATTATCTAAAGGAACTGGACATAGAGGTCATATCCCCTGTGGATGACATTGTAATAGCTGATAGCGAAGACACTCGCCTTGCTACCTATGCCCTATTGGATGATTTGATTATGGAGCATAAGACTAGCCTGATTTTTACAAATACCCGTAGCGCCACCGAAAGGTATGTATATAATCTTAAAAAGCTCTATGGAGAGCACTTCAACAGCAATAACATTATGGCTCACCATTCTTCCTTATCAAAGGAACTGAGACTGGAAACTGAAGAAAAGCTAAAGAAAGGAGAGCTTAAGGCAGTTGTATCCTCAACATCCCTTGAGCTTGGAATAGATATCGGATACATTGACCTTGTAATCCTGATAAACTCTCCAAAATCAGTTTCAAGGGCACTTCAGAGGATTGGAAGAAGCGGACACAGGCTGCATGAGAAATCAAAGGGAAGGATAATCGTTACAGACAGAGATGAGCTTGTCGAATGCAGTGTGCTTTTAAAGAATGCAAAGGAAGGAAAGATAGATAATATAAAGATTCCTAAAAACTGTTTAGATGTCCTATCACAGCATATCTATGGAATGGGAATAGAAAACCCATGGGACATTGACTATGCCTTTGATATCATCCGAAAAAGCTACTGCTATAAAGATCTCTCAAGAGACGACTATGAAGACGTATTAAGCTATCTTGCCGGAGAATATGTAGAGCTTGAAGAGAGATATGTCTATGCCAAAATCTGGATAAACTATGAGGAGAACACCTTTGGAAAAAGGGGAAAGCTTGCAAGAATGCTCTATTCAACAAACATTGGAACAATCCCTGATCATTCGGCAGTTATTGTAAAATGCGACGGAGAGGTCATAGGAAAGGTTGAAGAGGACTTTATGGAAAAGCTTAAGAAAGGAGACAGCTTTGTATTGGGAGGTCGAACATATAAGTTCAAATATGGAAAGGGAATGACAATAAATGTATCCCCTGCATCTGGACCTCCATCAATTCCATCTTGGTATTCAGAGCAATTGCCACTTGCATTTGACCTTGCAGTGGACATTCAAAGATTCAGATATATCCTTGACAGCAAGTTCCAGTATGGCAGAAGCAAGGAAGAGATAATGGAGTTTCTCCACGACTATCTCTATGTGGATGATTTTGCAGCAAATTCCATCTATGAATACTTCAATGAGCAGTATCTCTATGCGCAGATACCACATAAGCAAAAGCTCCTTGTAGAGTACTACACAGGATTTGGAGGGCGCAAATTCGTCATATTCCATAGCCTATTCGGACGAAAGACAAATGATGCAATAGCTAGGGCAGTTGCATTTCTAGCCTCAGACTTCAATAAGCGAAACATAACAATATCCATTACAGACAATGGATTTTATTTAAGTTCAGATGGAAAGATGGGGGCCTTAGAGGCATTGAACAGATTAAATCCTCAAAACTTTGAAAACATTCTAATCAAATCACTTGACAAGACTGAAACCCTAGCAAGCAGGTTCAGGCATTGCGCAGGACGCTCCCTCATGACCCTAAGGAGATATAAAGGCCATGAGAAGTCTGTAGGGCGCCAGCAAGTCAGAGGAAAAATACTGCTAAAGCACATTCAAGAGATGGACAATAACTTCCCAATTCTTAAGGAGTCCCGAAGGGAAGCTACAGAGGACTATATGGACATCAAGAATGCAAAGAGAGTCATCTCATGGATTGACAGCGGAGAGATGGAAATAAAAACAATAAATACAATCATCCCCACCCCATTTGCATTCAATCTGGTTTCCCAAGGATATTTGGAAGTTCTCCACCAGGACGATAAGGCAGAGTTTACAAAAAGGATGCATAGGGCAGTTCTAGATAAGATCAAGGAAGAGATGGACAATCAGTTTTAATAAAAAAAGCAAAAAATAACTTAAAATTAATATATGATATCTAAAAATAAGCATTTTAATCCAATTAGAGTAAATTTAAATATAGGAGAATTCTTAGAATAAATAAAAACATATATAGTTTAATATATTAAACTTTTAAAATAAAATAAGAAAGTTTAAATACTATTAAAATATATCTTATTTCACTTAAGAAAAATTAATTAAAGAATGGAGAATTTTACAAAAAACGAAAAGATTAGTGAAAACTTAAAAACAAATTTTATTAGCGGGTGATAAATTGTATTTAGAATTTTGGATAATTTTAGCCATTATCCTCATAATTGGAGAACTGCTGACAGGTGGATTCTACCTATTATCCATAGGACTTGGATCGCTAGCTGCTGCAATATTTAACTATTTCCAATTTAGCATTACAATCCAAATTGTGGCATTTATTTTAGTTACAGTCATTTTTATCATTCTTTCTAGGCCTCTCTTTAATCGGCTTAATAGAAACACAATTGATAAAAAATCAAACACAGAGCGATTGATTGGATTGAATGGAGAAGCTATGGAAGATATTGGGCAAAAAAATATTGGAGCAATAAGCATAAAAGGAGAAGTCTGGAAAGCCATTTCAGATGAGGAGATATCTAAAGGGGAAGAAGTAAAAATAATAGGTATAGATGGAGTTAAGTTAAAGGTTGAAAAACTCTAAATCCAATAAAAGGGTGATATGATGGATTTAATTTACATATTAATAATAATTATCATTGCAATAATCGCATACAAAAGCATAAAGATCATAAGACCTTATGAAAAAGGGGTTGTAGAAAGATTAGGAAAGTACAACCGAACTGTAGAAAGAGGTCTGAACATTGTTATTCCATTTATAGAGACAATCAGAAAGGTTGACTTAAGGGAACAGGTCGTAGATGTTCCTCCTCAAGAGGTAATTACAAAGGACAACACCGTTGTAGTTGTAGATTGCGTTATCTTTTGCGAGGTCATAGATGCCTTCAATGCAGTATACAATGTTGTTAACTTCTATCAGGCAATTACCAAGCTTGCACAAACCAATCTAAGAAATATCATCGGTGACTTGGAATTGGACCAAACCCTGACTTCAAGAGAGATGATCAATACAGAATTGCGTGAAACCCTTGATGTTGCAACTGACAAATGGGGAACAAAAGTTGTCCGTGTAGAAATTCAAAGAATAGAACCTCCAAAGGACATCGTTGAAGCAATGAGTAAACAAATGAAAGCCGAAAGGATGAAAAGAGCTACAATTCTAGAGTCTGAAGGTTATAAGGAATCTGAAATCAAAAAGGCAGAAGGGGACAAGCAATCCAAGATTCTTGCAGCCCAAGCGGAAGCTGAAGCCATAAAGCAAGTTGCAGATGCAAACAAATATCAGGAAATTGCCATTGCTGAAGGTAAGGCAAGGGCAACCGAAATCACCTATAATGCAATCCATGCAGGTAATCCTACTAATGACCTGATTGCAATCAAGTATCTGGAGGCTCTTGAAAACATTGCTGATGGAAGAGCAACTAAAATATTCTTGCCTACTGAAGTTTCAGGAATCTTAGGCTCAGTTGGAGGAATTGCAGAATTGTTTAAGGACGATCCTGAAGCATTGGAAAAATTTGAAAGTATAAAAGTTCTAGAAAATGCTAAAGAAACAGCAGATAATGAATAGACAAAATAATTGGGAGGTGAAAAAATGGCAAAAATGAATGCTGTGATATTAGGATTTATATTGACACTTGTTGTTTACCTATTCTTTGGACGCTATGAATTCTGGGGTCTTTTAATTGTAGGATTCATTGTAGGATATATAGCTCACGAAGGAATATTAGGCGGAATGTGGAATGCAGCCCTTGCAGGAGCATTCGGAACAATCATATCAGCAATCCTATTCATAATACTTGTCACAATTGGAGGAACTGCAATGATGGGATTCCTCGGAGGACTTGCTGGATTTACAGTTTCAGGAATTACAAGCTTGATTGATATTGTATTTACAATAATCAAATATATGATTGTTATGGGAATAACTGGTGCTGTAGGTGGAGCCTTAAGCGGAGAAAAAGAATAAGATTATTTATTTAAATTTTTATCTTTTTATTCCCTTTTTTTATTTCTTTTTTTCTATCTTTGATTTATTACTTTTTTTCTTTCTTTTTTAGAGAAAATTTTTTTATTCGTTTTTTCTTTCTTTTTTATAAATCTGTTTTTAATTTTTATTTAACTGATTAAAATCTTATTTAAAAAGACCGGATAAACATTATCCCAATTATTATTTTTATAAAAATATTAACTCACTTATCCTTTTTAAATAATGAAAAACACATTTTAAATTTAAAAAAAAACATTAACCTTTAAATTATATGAAAAATAAAGATTAATAAAGATAATAGAAAGTAATAATTTTGAGTTTTAGGTGATTCAATGGTAGATGCAGAAAAAGCAAAACAACCTAAGGAGAGAAAGAATAAAAACAGTAACCTTCCAGATATTGATTTTAAAGCATTAATTTTTGGTGCAGCAGCATATGCATTTTTCCCGCTTGTTGCATACCAATACAATCTAGACATTTTAATGGTATTTGCAGCAATAGGTCCATTATACATAGGATATACTGCAAAAACTGAACTTAAATCAATCATTTTAGGAATTGTAGGTGCAACTCCACTATTATATTTAGCTTTTTCAGGCATGTTAGGATCATACGGATCAGGTGAAATGGCAGATATAATCATGACTGTCGGAATTCTCGGACTTGGCGCATTGATGGGATACTTTGGAGGATACCTCTACAGAGATAGGCAAAGAAATAAAGCAAAAGCAGGGGGTATTGTAGTCGAAGACACTCCTAAAAAAGAAAAACAATTTGAAGACACTGGAAGTGTCAAAAAGAATGTTGCTAACTTATTCCTTCCAAAAAGCAGAAGGAAAAAATAATTTAATTAATTGAATTCCAAATGGAATTCTTTTATCTCTTTTTTTATTAAATAAATTTTTTAATAATTTAAAATAGAAAAGCTCTTTTTTATAATCTATTAAACTAAAAACTCTTTTTTTATAATCTATTAAAGTAAAAACTCTTTTTTTATAATCTATTAAAGTAAAAACTACATTTTTATAATTTATTAAATGAAACTCATTTAATATAGTTTTTCAAAAATAGGAACGAATTTCTAAAAAAAAATAATTTTATACCATACGAACTAATTAAAATGATAAAAATTAGAAAAATAGAAAAATAAGAGTCAAAAAAAAGAAAGAAAAATAGAAAATAAAAGAATATAAAAATAAGAAAAAAAACTAAAAAAAGTAGAAAAGAAAATTATGTAATAATTTTCTCAAAACCACCGTTTTCTAAAGCGTTTTTAATCTCACGTGCAACTCTTCTTCCCATACTCATACCTTCACCATACTTAAGGTAACTGTAGGAAGAACCTTCCATAAAGGTATTAGTACCACCGTCAGTTCTTGCACTTGTTTCAAATACAACAACTTCAAGGTTATCGTTTACAAGAGTTTGTATACAGAATGGACCGTTCAAACCTGGTTTTACAAGCTCTGCTGCACTTTTGACCAATTTGTCACCGATTTCAAATGCTTGTGGAAGCAAGGATTCCCTCATTACAACAGGGTGGTTACCGGTTACAACATATGAAGGGCTGATATCAATGCTTAATTGACCCTTAGCAGGCATTCTTACAAATCCGTCAATGCTGGATTCATATCTGCTGTCCATACCCATCAATTCCACTTCGTCATTCAAAGCAGAGTAGAAGTAGTGAATACAGTAGTTACAGCCTGAAACATACTCTTCAATGTGAGCTTGTGCCACATCTTCATCTTCAATCCATCCACGTTCTTTCATTGCATCGATTTTAGCATCAAATTCTTCAGGAGATGAAGCTACAAAGTATCCTCTTCCACCTCTTGCCCCAGGGAATTTAACCATTACTGCACGGTCGATTTTTGAAGGGTCATCATATTTCATTGGGATTCTAATTTTACCATTGACCAATAGTTTTCTTTCAAGGTCTCTTTCAGCTTCCCATCTTAAAATATCACGGTTTCCAAACATAGGAACATTGAATTTGTCTTCAACATTGTCCAAACCCGCATATGCAACAAAGGAACCATGAGGAATAACGATTGCATTCATATCTCTTAGCTTTTGCTGTACATCTTCATTCACTATGTCTTTAAATTCATCGACCATAATGAATTCATCTGCAACTTCAAAACGTTCATAAGGTACTTCCCTACCTTTTTCACATACAATAGCAGTTCTAAAGCCTTCTTCTTTAGCACCGTTAAGAATATGCAAGGAAGTGTGACTACCGAGAGTAGCTATGGTAATGTTTTCCTTATCATAGCCATCTAAAATCTCCAATATTTTTTCTTTACTAACTTTTCCCATTTTTAATCTCCTGAACAAAATAATTATCAGATAATTAATATTATATAATTATAAACTTATAAAGTTTTATTATTAAACTTGAGTGGAAAATTGAAAATTGGAAAAAAACAATAAGCAACTTAAGAAAGTTATAAAAAAAGGAACCGATTCAGACAAAATATATAATGAATGTGAAACAAATTTATTAATGTTAAAAGAAAACAATTGTTTATATGTCTATGAACAAATAATTAAATTTGATTTTTATTAGAATTATATTTTCTAAATTAAGAATTATTAATTTAACTTTAAGAACTATTTAAAATCAATCATTTAAGTGACTAAAATGTTAATTGGATTAATATCAGACACCCATATTCCAGATAGAAGAATGAAACTTCCCCAAAAAGTATTGGATGCATTTGAAGATGTTGAAATGATTCTTCATGCAGGAGACATCACCAGCCAAAGCGTTATTGATGATTTGGAGGCAATTGCACCGGTCCATGCAGTTGAAGGAAATATGGACAGGGTTGTAGGGGAAATGAATCTTCCTCCATCTAAAATAGTTGAAGCTGAAGGCCATAAAATAGGAATAGTCCATGGAGAAGTCTATCCAAGAGGAGACACCCAACAGCTCTATTACACTGCATTGGAATTAGGTGTAGACATCCTTGTAAGCGGCCATTCCCATGTTGCACAGCTTGAAAAGATTAAAAATGTGATTCTGGTTAATCCGGGAAGCCCTACAAATCCAAGATTGTCAGACCCTTCAGTGGCAATTATGGAAATAAATGGAAATGATATTAATTTTGAATTCGTTAAAGTGGGAAATCCTGTTTGTTCTGCTTTAAATTTCTTTAAAGACAAAGCAAATAAAGAATAAATAAGTTTCAATTAATAATAACTAATAAATAAACAACAAATAAGTAATAATAAACTAATAATAAAGCAATAATAAACTAATAAATAAACAACGAATAATCAATAATAAACTAATAATTAACCGATAATTAACTAATATTTAAAAAGGATGTATCAAAATGGGAAGTAGATGGCAAGTGGAAAAGAAGAAAGATCCCTATTATAGAAGAGCTAAAAGTGAAGAATATCGTTCAAGAGCATCATATAAACTTAAACAACTTGATAAAAAGTATAAAATAATCAAAGAAGGAAACACTGTAGTGGATTTAGGTGCAGCTCCAGGAGGATGGTCTCAAGTGGCCTTGGAAAAGGTTGGGGAAGAGGGAATCGTTGTTGGAGTGGATTTGAACAGAATCAAGCCATTCCCTGAAAAGAACTTCTATGGAATTAGAGGGGACTTCACCAAAGAGATAGTTCAAGATAAGATTATGGAACTTACAAACGGCAAAGCAAAAGTCCTTATTTCAGATGCAGCACCTTCATTAACTGGAATTAAGACAATAGACCATTTAAATTCAGTTGATTTAGTGGAAACCGTTATAAAAATAGCAGACAATATCCTTGAAACCGAAGGAAATATGGTAATCAAAGCATTCCAAGGCCCTGAATACAAGCGCTTATTGGATGAAATCAAGCAGGACTTTAGAAAAGTCAAATCCACAAAGCCACCATCATCAAGACACAGAAGCAAAGAGATGTATATTGTTGGATTAGGCTATAGAAAAGGTCCTGGAAGTAGAAAAAGTAGAAATAAAGAGTAATTCCTTTTAAATAATAAAAAAGGCTTTAATACATAATAAATAAAAATCCATTAAATTAATAAAATTAATAAAAATAAGTTAAAAATTATTATAAAATAAATTAAAAATTAATATAAATAAGTAAAACCATAAAAATAGCAAAATATTGATTAAAAAAAATAAAAAAAGATTAAATAAATAATTTGATTATTTATTTAACAGATAAACTATTATAAGCCTGCTGAGCTATTTTTAAATCTTCTTTTGATTGTTGTATTCTTTTATCAACTTCTGAAGCAGGCTGACCGGATGCCAATGCACTTTCAACACTATCCAAATCATTTTGAACCTTAATTAACTCCACTTGAGCATTTACAAACTCTCTTTCTAAGGTAATGTTTTGCATTGCATAAATCTTAGTTCCGGTTATATTGAATTGGGCTTCTAAACTAGAGCAATTGGATTTTAAGGTTGCTAACTCATCATATTGAGTACCAGAGGAAATTCCACCAGTCAAACTAGATGAAACAACGCTAAATCCAACATAAGCAGCTGCAACTACCATAATGATAATTACAATCACTCCCAAGACTGATATTAACATAGAAGTTGATCTAAATAAATTTAGTCTTGATTTTCTCATATATTCACCAAAATAATAAAAATATTTATAAATGTTTTAAAAACATTAAAAAAAACTTATAAAAACATTACAAAAACATTATAAAATTTTTATAAAATTATTATAAAATTATTATACATCATTAATTATTTACTTTTAAGTATTTAAAATTATCATAAAATCAAGGCAAAAAGAGAATATGAAAAAAATGATTATCAATCAAACCAAACTATTAAAACCTAAACCTTAAAAGAGGAGTAAAATAAAAAAAATAAGTAAAATTGAAGCAAAGTATAAATATAACTTAGTGAATCAAAGTAATATTGTTACGAAATCAAAACAATTTTGATGTGAAAAAATAGGCAAAAAATGAAAAATCAATAAAACTTTTATAATATTAAATATAGAGAATAGTATACTATGAGTCCCACTAACAAAACCAAAGCATCACTTGCAAGATTTGAAGAATTCTTCTCTACAATTTACAAGGACGATGTATTTGAAGTTCTAGAAAAATATCCTGATGAAAGGTCATTGACAGTCGATTATAACGATTTAGAAATGTTTGATCCAGATTTGGCGGATTTATTAATCGATAAGCCTGATGAAGTCATTACAACTTCACAAAAGGCTATCAAGAATATCGATCCATTGATGAAAGACGCTAATTTAAATATCAGATTCGAAAATCTTACAAACAACGTTCCATTAAGCGATCTCTTAAGTAAATACATTGGAAAGTTTGTTTCAGCAGATGGAATCGTAAGAAAAACCGATGAGATTCGCCCAAGAATTGAAAAAGGTGTTTTCGAATGCAGAGGCTGCATGAGACAACAAGAAGTTGAACAGACATCCTCAAGCCGCATAATGGAACCTTCCATGTGTACAGAATGTGGAGGAAGGTCATTCAGACTGCTTCAAGAGGAATCCAAATACATAGACACTCAAAGCGCCAGAATGCAAGAGCCTTTGGAAAACCTTTCAGGAGGAACAGAGCCTAAGCAAATGCTTATGGTATTGGAAGATGACTTGGTGGATGAATTGAGTCCAGGAGACAAGGTCAGGATTACAGGGACTTTAAAAACATTCAGAGAAGAAAAAAGCGGAAAATTCAAAAATTACATTTATGTAAATCATATTGAGCCTTTAGAACAGGAATTTGAGGAATTGCACCTTAGCGAAGAGGATGAGGCTAAAATCCTTGAATTATCCCAAGACCCTAACATACATGATAAAATCATTAACTCCACTGCACCTTCAATCAGAGGATACAGAGAGGTCAAGGAAGCGATTGCATTGCAGCTCTTTGGAGGATCTGTAAAGCACCTTGAAGACAAGACACGTTTAAGGGGAGATATCCACATCCTCATTGTCGGAGACCCTGGTATCGGTAAGTCACAGATACTTAAGTACGTATCAAAATTGGCACCAAGAAGTGTATATACAAGTGGTAAAGGCACTTCAGGTGCAGGTTTGACTGCAGCGGCAGTAAGAGATGAGCTTGGCGGCTGGTCTCTTGAAGCAGGTGCATTGGTGCTTGGGGACCAAGGTAACGTATGTGTCGACGAATTGGACAAGATGCGTTCCGAAGACCGTTCAGCCCTTCACGAGGCATTGGAACAACAGACAGTAAGTATTGCAAAGGCTGGAATCATGGCTACATTGAATACAAGATGTTCAGTTCTTGCAGCTGCAAACCCTAAATTCGGTAGATTCGACCGATATAAAACCTTAGCAGACCAAATTGACTTGCCTTCACCGATTCTTTCTCGTTTCGACCTTACCTTTGTAATTGAAGATAAGCCAAACATTGAAAACGATAGAAAACTGGCACAACACATTCTAAAGATACACCAGTCTGAAAGCGTAAACTATGAGATAGAGCCTGATCTCCTTAGAAAATATATCGCATATGCCCGTAAAAACATAAATCCAGTCCTAACCGACGAGGCAAACAAGGTATTGGAAGACTTTTATGTATCTGTAAGAAGTGCAGGGGTGGAGGAAGACACTCCAGTTCCAATTACAGCAAGACAACTTGAAGCAATCATCCGTCTAGCTGAAGCAAGCGCAAAGCTCCAATTAAAGGACAAGGTAGAGGCAGTGGATGCTCAAAGAGCAATCACATTGCAAAGGAAAACATTAGAGCAAATTGGATTAGACCCTGAAACAGGACAGTTAGATATTTCAAGAGTGGAAGGAGGAACAACAACCTCAGATAGGGAAAGAATGCAAAAGATAGAAGAGGAAATCAAGCTTCTTGAACAGGAATTCGAACGAGCTCCTATAGACACTCTTAAGGAAAACATGAAAGAGAAATATGATATGAGTCCTGAAAAGGTTGAAACTCTTGTTAAAAAACTTAAAGGAAAAGGCATCATATTTGAACCAAGAAATGGTTTCTTTAATACTGCTTAATAATTAAAACATTTGATTAGAGCATTTTAAATAAATCATTTTTCTTTTTTTTTCTTTTTACTTTTATTTCTTTATTCCTTTTTTACTAAATTAATAATTTACTTATTTTTAATTATTTTAAAAATAATTAGCACTTATTTTAACAAAATTAATAATTCCTAACTCTTTTTAATTATTTTAAAAATAATTGCCACCTATTTTAACAAAATTAATAATTCCACTTAACCAAATAATTCCACTTAACCAAATAATTCCACTTAACCAAATAATTCCACTTAACCAAATAATTCCATTTAAATCATTTATATACATTAACTTAATAAATGATAAAATATATAATTTATATTAATATAACTCAAATACTATCTTTTTAATAGAAAACTATTTGATTATAAAAACTTTAAAAAATTATTTTTATAACTTAAATGCTTTAAAAACCATACAAATAAATTAGAACTTTAAAATAATAAGATATAAACTATCCTAAAGCATTTAATTTAATTATATTTATTCAATCATAAAGAAGGCGATAAAATGGACGATTATGAAAATTTATTAAACAGAGCGATTGATCAATTACCTCCTGAAGTATTTGAAACCAAAAGGTTTGAACCAGTTAAAGCTTACTCTGTTATTCAAGGTAATAGAACATTCATTCAAAATTTCAAAGATGTTGCAGACTCATTAAATAGAGACCCTCAGCATATATTAAAATACCTGCTTAGGGAATTAGGTACAGCAGGAAACCTGGAAGGAGTAAGAGCAATCCTTCAAGGTAAGTTCAATCACTTTTTAATCAACGAAAGAATTGACGAATATATTGAAAAATACGTTATCTGTCATGAATGTAACAGGCCAGATACTAAAATCATAAGAGAAGATAGAATATTTATTTTAAAATGTGCTGCATGTGGTGCAAAAGCTCCGCTTAAACCATTATAACTCTTTTTTCTCTTTTATTTTTTTAAAAAGCCAAATCTCTATTAAATCATATGAAACCATTATTAATCAGCACAATTTAATAGATTTGATTTGAACAATTTATTTTAATTATTTTATTTATTTTTACTATTAAAAGGCGTTTTAAATGTTTTGTCCAGAATGTGGTGCCACTGATGTTGAAATGGTAGATGGAATCTGCAAGAATTGCTATTTGAAGAAATTTCAATTGATGGAAATTCCAGAAAACATTACCGTAACCATCTGTAAACACTGTAATGCTAAATTAGAGGAAGGAAAATGGAAAGACGAATATATTCCAGAGGATGAGATTATATATCGTACCTTAGAAAACAATATTAAACTTAATGATTTAGCAGAAAATGAAGAGATTGAACTGGAAATAGACCAAATGCGAGGAACAATTGCAGAATGTTACATTGAAGCAGTGGCGACAGTTCTTGGAGAGGAAATTGTAGAAACCCATACGCCAAATGTTAAAATCAAATATTCCGTTTGTCCAGACTGCAGCAAAAGAAATGCAGGATACTATGAAGCAGTAATTCAACTTCGTGCAGACAATAGGGAACTTAAGGAAGATGAAATAATCAAAGCTGAAGAAATAATCGGCAGAACACTGGACAAGCAGTTTAAAAAAGACAAATTGGCATATATTCCACAAGTGGCTAAGCTTAAGGAAGGAAATGACTATTATATCGGTTCCTTAAAGTCAGCTAAAAAGGTTGTGGAACATCTTAAAGAGGAGCTTGGAGGAAAAGTCAAGGAATCTCCAAGGCTAATCAGCGAAGACAAGTCTACAGGAAAAGGATTATACAGAATCTGGATATCATTAAGGCTTCCTAAGTTTGAAAAAGAGAATATAATCAAGTATAATGATAAAATCTATAGGGTGGAAGCCATTGATGGAAATAGAATTCTCCTGGCCAATTTGGAAAATCAGGACTCCTTGGCATTGAAATGGAGAGAGTATGATTCAATTGAAAAGATGGAAAACCTAAATGGAATTCAAAAGGCAATCATAACTGCAAAATCTCCAAAGAGCATTCAAATCCTAGATCCAGATGACTTCAGCCCATTGGACCTTGATATGAATGAAAAATTAGAAGGCTTTAATATCGGGGATGAAATTGATATATTAAAAATAGAGGGCAGAATATTTATTATTTAAGTAAAAAAAAACGATCTAATAATTAATTAACTAAATAAATAATAATTTACAATTATTATTTGAAAAAAAAACACTGAAAGAACTTATACTTACTAATTACAAAAAAGAAAAATGTGATTATATGAACATAGAAGAAAAAATAGAATTAATCCAAGAAGGAACACTTGAAATCATAGAACTGGAAGAATTAAAGCAAAAGCTTGAAAAAGAAACCCCAATTGCTTATACTGGATATGAACCTTCTGGAAAAATTCATTTAGGTCATGCAGTTACCATAATGAAGCTTAAGCAATTGCAAAAGTTAGGATTTAAGATAAAGATCCTTCTTGCAGACTACCATGCTTTCTTGAATGGAAAAGGAACTGTAGAAGAGATTGCAGAAACTGCAGAATACAATAAAAGGTGTTTTCAAGGTTTAGGATTAGCTGATGATACAGAATACATCTTAGGTTCATCTTTCCAAACCGGAAGCGAATATACTAATGATGTTTACCAATTAGCCACCATAACAACCTTAAAAAGAGCAAAAAGAAGTATGGATCAAGTAAGCAGACACGATGACAATCCAAAAGTTGCAAGCGTAGTCTATCCTCTCATGCAAACTGCTGATATGTCTGCATTAAATGTAGATATTGCCTTAGGAGGAATGGAGCAAAGAAAAATCCAAATGTTAGCAAGGGAAAACCTGCCTAGAATCGGAAAGGAAGCTCCTGTATGTATTCACACTCCTTTGATTCATGGTCTCGACGGCGATGACAAGATGTCCTCAAGCAAAGGAAACTATATCGCTGTGGATGATGACGAAAAGACAATCAAGGAAAAAATAAGAAAAAGCTACTGTCCGCAAGGTGAAATCGAAGGAAACCCAATGATTGAAATTGCAGACTTCTTTGTATTCTCCCAACAAGACACATTCGTCATAGAAAGACCTGAAAAATTCGGAGGAAACCTTGAATTAACAAAAGATGAACTGCATACAATGTACAGCGAAGGCAAACTTCATCCAATGGACTTAAAAAATGGAATCACTAAATTCCTCATTGATTTCTTAAAGCCAGTTAGAGAATTTATGGAATCTGGCGAATAAGTTTAAATCAAAGTTAAAAAAAGCTTTATCAAAATAAGTCATAATTATAGTAAAAAAAGATTTAATTATAAGATACTTAAAGTATAAAAAGGACATAAAGGTGAAAAAATGGAAGAAGAACCAATTTACGAAATGAAACTTACAAACGGAATTGGAGAACAGATGCTTGCTCATGTTTTTGAAAAGTTCGATGTGGAACTAAAGCAAACTGAGTTCGGACCTAAACTCCAAGGAACTAAAGAGGAATTGGAAAAAGCTCAAGAATACATTGTTGAAATGATGAAAAAAAGATTAGAAGAATTAGATAGGCAATAAGTCTATTTAATTTCCTTTTTATTTTTTAAAAAAAAAAAGCTAATTATAAGATTATTTTTTTTAAATAATTATTTATTTAACTATTTTTAAAACTACCTAATGCAATCTACACAGATTCAAAGGATAAATATTCAAACTACCTAATGCAATCTACACAGATATCAAATAAAGGAGCAACAGCTTTTTTTATATCAGATGCAACTTTATTTGGACCATTATTCGCATCAATGATTTTAAAATTATCATTCTCTCTAGATAATGCCAGATAATTCTCTTTAACTCCAGTTAAAAACTCCTCATTTTCGAATTCATCAGTTCCATCGCATCTTTCAACTGACTTTTTAACATCCAAATCAAGGAGCAAAACCAAATCAGGGATTTTTGCAAACTTATTTATCTCACGAATCCAATCCTGTGGCTTTTGATATACCAGACTTGAATAAAAAGACCTATCGCTTATTACAACAGTCCTTTCACTTTCAAGCTTTTCGATTTTATCCATAAGAACAAGTCTGTCAGCTGCAAAAAGAAGGCCTAAAGTCTTTTGCATAGTGTCACTTGTAGCATCAGACCTAGTCAACAATTGACGAATAAGATTTCCAACTTCCAAATCGGTAGGTTCAACAATTGTTTCAACTTTAAAGCCGTTATCTTCCAGCCATCCTTTTAAATAGTTTATTTGAGTTGATTTTCCAGCACCATCTATTCCTTCTAATACGATATACATAATATGAAATTGAATTTTAAAAAATAAATATTTTTGCAATTTTTTAAAAAGAATTAATCTAGATTAGAAAACTAAATAATCTAGAATCGGACTTCAATCCTTAATTTTGATAAAAATATGTATATAACAAAATTAACAGATTTATTAATAGTTAGATTATTTAATAAGAATTAAAAAAAAATAAAATAAAATTAAATAAACAAAAACTAGCAAAATCATAAAAAAATAATTACTAATAAAATAGAATTTAAACAAATAAATCACAATTATAGGAGATCTTATGACATTACCTGAATTATTAGCGCCTGCAGGAGACTATGACATTTTAGTTACTGCTGTAAATGCAGGAGCAGATGCAGTTTATATATCTGGCGAACGCTTTGGAGCAAGGGCCTTTGCCAAAAACTTCACACTTGAAGAAATTGAGAAAAGTGTAGAATATGCTCACTTAAATGGAGTAAAGATACATGTAACAGTAAACACCCTCATAAACAACTTTGAGGTTGTTGATGTTGTCCAATACCTCTTCAAACTCTACAAGCTTGGGGTAGACGCAGTTATTGTACAGGATGTGGGAATTATAGAGCTAATCAAAACCCTAATCCCTGGTCTTGAAGTTCACGCATCTACTCAAATGACCCTTAGCGACTATGACTGCATTCTTTGGGCTGTTGAGAATGGAATATCAAGAATTGTCTTTCCACGTGAGATAAGCGTGGATAAGATAAGGGAAATCAGCGAAAAGCTAAAATCCTCAAACTTAAATATGGAACTTGAAGTATTCGGCCATGGAGCACTTTGCTACTGCTTCAGCGGAAACTGCTACATCTCATCTTATAACAGCGGACGAAGTGGAAACAGGGGAGCCTGCGCACAGCCTTGCCGTAAGCAATACAAGTTAAAATACAAAAACTACAATGTAGGAAACGGATTCCTTCTTTCAACCCATGACTTGGCAGTCTATAAAGGTTTGGATAAAATAGAAGAAGCCGGAGTATTCTCCCTAAAATTAGAAGGAAGAATGAAGTCTGCAGATTATGTAGGGACAATCGTTAATGCATACAGACATATAATCGATGGAGATGAGGGGGACTATGAAAAAGACCTTCATTTAGTCTTCAATAGAGAATTTACAGATGGATATATCCTAAACCAAAGTCCAGGCCAAGTCCTAGGAAGGGAAAGCTCAGGCCACGAGGGAGTCTATATCGGAAAGATCATCGAAAAGAAAGGAGAGCAGATTAAGATTTCCAAAGAAAACAAGGACTTTTCAATAAACCTTGACATCGGTGACGGAATAGGATTCAAATATAAGGACAAAATCAAGGGAATCTATATTGACAACATTAAAGAACAGACTGACGATTATATAATCCTAAATACCACAAGAAATGTCCGTGAAGGAGATAAGGTACTCTTAAGCTATTCAAAGTCAACCCACGATAAATTAAAGAAATTCCATAATGAAACAATAAAGCAGCACATCCCATTGTCCCTAGACATATACTGGAATGAGGATTTAAGCCTAAATGTCACAGGAAGATTCCAGATAGAGGAAAAGGGAATAAACAACAAAAACATAATAGAGCGCTTTAACTTTAACTATATTTCCGAAACCAAGTTTGAAAAGGCATTGAATAGACCAATAAGCAAAGAGGATATAGAAAAGCAAATGCTAAAGACTGGAGACAGCTCATTTTATATAAAGGAAATGAACATTCATGGCATGCCTGAAAACACTTTCATACCTATTGGAAAATTAAACAAAATCAGAAGAAGGCTTCTTGAAAAAGCCACAAATCTACTGCTTGATTATTATAAGCCAAGCAAAAAAGAAGTGAGGGCTACAAATAAAAAGGTAAATCAATTTATAAAGGAATATAAAACATATAGTGACATTGATCTAAGAAAGGAAAAACTGAACCTATCAATATTTGTTGACAGCCTTGAGCTTTTGGAGATGACAAGGAAACTTCCTATTCATAAATATTATTTTGACCCATCATTCTCATTCAACAGCCCAGAAGAGTATTTTGAAAAGATTAAGGACCTATTGAAGGAAGCTTATTCAATAGTTGGCAATTCCAATAATCCAAATAATAAATCAAAATCAAATGAAGATGAAAGATTAGTTCTAGTCTTGTCTTCCTTTATTTCAGATGAAGAGATAGAAAAACTAAGCAAAATCATTGATGAGCTAAAAGAAGAAGGAATAAGCATCCCTATAATGTATGACACTCCCGGAATAGGAAAAAGCTTCAATACAGACATCTATGGAAACCACAACCTAAACATCTGGAACAGCTACAATGTCAAAAACCTCTCTGAATCTGGATTTAAAAGCCTTATCCTATCATCAGAACTCTCCCATAAGGAAATAAAGGAACTTGTATCAAAATACCAATACATTAAAGGAGACAAAGAAACCGACCTAAACATAATTATTCAAGGAAACCTTGAAGTCATGAGCAGCAAAGACGACTTTTCCAATTTAAATGATGGAAAAGACTTCATAATAAACTCTGCAGATGACTATGCAATCCTTGAGGATAAGAAAAGAAAGAAATTCAAATATAAGGTTGTATTTGACTATAATAAGCATAGCCATTTCATCAATAAGGACTGCCTATGCCTGATAGAGGAAGTGGAGCTTATAAAGGATACAGGAGTTGATTCTGTAATAATCGATACAAGATTCTCATCAGCCAAATACAGCTCTACAATAATCTCTTTATACCTGCAGGCATTAAAAGAGGACAATACTTATGACTTAAGCCTGCTAAAGGATCAAATTCGAAACATAACCCTATCCAGACTAAATCAAGGAAACTTTATAAATGGAAGGTTACATGAAAAAGACTGTTAAAGATTAGTAATGGAAAAAATTAAACTAAAAGGAAAAATAAAGAAAAAAGTTTAAACTAAAAGAAAATTAAACTAAAAGGAAAAATAAAGAAAAAAGTTTAAACTAAAAGAAAATTAAACTAAAAGGAAAAATAAAGAAAAAAGTTTAAACTAAAAGAAAATTAAACTAAAAGGAAAAATAAAGAAAAAAGTTTAAACTAAAAGAAAGCAAGAGAATCAAAAATAATTAGTTACAATCCCCATAAAACAAAAGATTATCAATTTTGAGGAATAATATGAAATTGCCTGAATTATTAGCCCCTGTTGGAAGTGCTGAACACTTAAAGACTGCCATCTTATCTGGCGCAAACTCAATATACCTCTCTGGAGAGAACTATGGTGCTAGAAAGTATGCTGAAAACTTCTCCCTTCCCGAAATAAGAGAAGCGATCAAATATGCCCATTTGCATAATGTCAAGGCCTATGTAACAGTAAACACCCTAATCAAGGAAGGTGAACTGAAGAAAGTAAGCGAATATTTGCTCCAATTATACAAAATGGGAGTTGATGCAGTACTTGTTCAAGACATCGGACTAATAAATATAATAAACAAACATATTCCAAAACTCAATATACATGCTTCCACCCAAATGAACCTCCACAATATAGAGGGCATCAAATGGGCCTACGATCACAATATAAAAAGAATAGTCCTTCCAAGGGAAATTGAGATGAGAGAGCTTAAGGAAATAGTGGAATATGCCCATTCCTTAGGAATTGAAATAGAGATATTTGCACATGGAGCGCTATGCTATTCATATTCAGGCCATTGCCTCCTATCCTCTCTTCAAGGAGGAAGAAGCGGAAACCGCGGAAGATGCGCACAGCCCTGTAGGGAGCAATATGAACTGTCCATAAACAAAAGCAAAAGAATCAGTCCAAAGAACGAAGGAAACTATCTTTTATCCCCAAGGGACCTGTCATTATATGAAAACCTTGATGAAATCGTAAATTTAGGCATTGATAGCCTAAAGATAGAAGGGCGAATGAGAAGCACAGACTATGTGGCAACTGTAGTTAAGAACTACAGAAAAAGACTTAACAGATTAAGATACGACAAGACCTCAAAGTCATTGAATAGAAACATAAATGAATCAATCAAAAAAACCAAAAAGGGAAAGAAAGGAAGAAAATCAGACTTAAAAAAGATAGAGGATAAGGAAAAGATAGAAAGCCTTAAGAAGATTCAAAAGGAAGAAAACAGAAATTCAGAGGAAGAATTAGGACTGGTCTTCAATAGGGAGTTTACGGCAGGTCATCTTATTCCAAAAAACAATCCTATGATCATGAACAGAAAGAAACCTGGCCATCAGGGATTATATATTGGAAATATTCACAGATACAATCCTCAAACAGAAGAGATTCATATCCTATTAAATGACAATTTAATTCACATTCCCGAAAAAGGAGATGGAATATTAATAGAAAGCAGAATCAATAGAGAAAACTCTGATGAAAGAAACAATAAATCTAATAAAAACAATAAAAATAAACAAAATGAATCCAAATCAAATAAGAAAGATAAAAATAAAAAGAAAATAAAAAGGATGGAAAATGATGAAAACTATCATTCAATCATTCAGACTTATGGATTTGACATATCCTCAAAGCCTGTCCTAAAAGATTCCAAAGACAAGCATTGGAGAAAAAGGGAAAAGGACAAGGACATAGAAGGCAAACTACTTGTTATAAAAAGAGTTAGGGAGAACAAAAGAATCCCATTTCCTCTTGAGAAGGGCTCAAAGGTATACCTTACAAAGAGAAACTCCCTGATAAATGAAGTCAAGAATCTAAAAAGCGACAAGTCCAAGCATATGATAAAGAAATCCAATCTGGAACTCTACTTTAGAATAGACAGCGACAATTACCCTCACCTAAAAGGAAACCTTAAATTGGACAATGGAAAGGTAATCACCCTTAAAATAAGAGGGGAAATGCCATGGGAAGAGGCAATCAAAAAGCCTATTACAAATGAGACCATCAAAAAGCAATTGATGAAGATAGGAGACCTCCCTTATTATATCGAAAAGATTACAGTAAACAACAATAAAAGCCTATTCACACCAATAAGCGGAATAAATGAGCTTAGAAGAGAATTCTTTGACAAGCTTGAAGAGGAAGTAATTAATTCATACATTCCTACTGATGAAGATATAAAAATTGCAGAAGAAAACATTAAGGAGTTGTCTAAAGAACTGGATAGAAAGATTGATTTAAAGGCCAAAGTTAAATCAGAACAAGAAAACAATGATTTAAAATCCAATGCCAAATTGGAAAATAAGAATAAGAATTCAAAAAATCTATCCATCTACATAAATAGCCTAGAAAGCTTAAAGGAAATAAATAAAATCAATGATCTTTCAAATACTCTATTCAATAGAATCTATTTAGAAATACCGCCAAATAGAAGACTGGATGAAATTACAAAGGATAGAATAGAAAACTACAACCCAAATGACTCAAAAGAACTTAACATAAGCTACTGTGTTAACTTCCTAAAGTCTGCAATCAACTTGGCCCAAGACCAAGACTATGAACTCATATGGAAATTGCCAGACATTGCACATAAGCAATCCAAGGAATCAATAGTAAAGATATTAGGCATACTAAATAAAATGAATTTGCACATTAATATTATGACTAGTTTAATTGGATTAGACGATTCATTAAAAGATAAGTTTAAGCTAGAACTTTATGGAAATTATCCGTTAAATGTATATAATGCATATAGTGTTATGGAATTAAAAAATTATAAGACATTATGCATATCACCCGAGTTATATAAGAAGAATATTGAAAAATTAATGGAAGACTATTATACAAACAAAAACAATGAGGGATTATCTGAAATGGAAATCTTGGTTCATGGAAAGATTGAAGCCATGACCACAAGAAAGGAACTTATTTCCAAAAAACAATTGAAGCTAATCGACAAATATAATAAGAAGATGAGAAGGGATAAAATGGACATCTCTTCAAATGAGTTTTACCTAAAAAACAGAAAGGATCAATATTACCCAATAAGAACAAGCATAAATGAGGATAATCTGATTATTCTAAACTCAGAGGAGTTTTGCCTGATTGATGAGATTGATTACTTGAAGTCAATTGGAATCAAAAACTATTCCATTGACTGCAGATGGAAGGGCATTGATTATATTAGGGATATTGGAATGGTTTATAGGGATTCCCTAGATAATGATGATTATGACCTAGGTGAGTTTAAAGAAATTATCAATAAACATTCAGAGCAATTGACTAAAGCAAATTTTGATATAGGATTAAAATAATTATTAAAATTTCATAAAAACTAAAAATAATTATTATAATGCACTAAACATTTACGAAGTCACATCAATTTTGATGTGAAAAATATCATAATCTTCGAAAAAACAAAAGATTTAAAATATAATAAAAATTATAAAGGATATTACTTAATGAATTAAAATAGAAATTACAATATTTGAATCTTATCAAAATATAAATTGATTAATTAATTAATTTAATTAAATCTTAATAGGTTTTCATGAAAAACAGATTAGATCAATCTTATTAATTTTTAAAAAGAATAGCATTCTTTAAAAGAGCCAAAATGACAAGATAGAAATAAAAGAGCCTAAAGTAATAAATTTGAGGAATTATTATGGAAGGAAGCGAATTACAGAACATAAAAGGAATTGGAGATAAGCTGTCCCAAAAGATTTTGCTAAACCTTGGAGGAGAAGAGGAACTTAACCGGGTCATAAATGAGCTTGATCTTGAAAGACTTATCCAAATTGAAGGAATAAGCCAAAGAAAGGCGATTGAAATAATGAACCAATTATTGGGAAATCCTGCACAGAAGTTTTTAAAAAGCGAACGTGCAATTCAGCTATATGAAGAAATCATTGAAAAAATCCTCAAATATTCAAATACAAACTACTCTAAAAACAGAATCTTGCTTTTAGCTCCAATAAAGGATGAATTCATTATTGCCGAAAGGCTTTCATTTGTCATGAGCGCTAAGGAAAGAGTCAGCAAACTGCCTCTTGATGAGCTGAACAAGCTGATGAGAAATCTCCATGAGCCAAAGAATGCAAAGGCAAACTACGATGCCAGCAAGGCAATACTTGTTGAAAGCGCTGAGGATAGCGATTATCTAATGGACCTTGGACTGAACAAATACTATACAATCCTAACTGCCTCCGATTCACCATTCTTCAAGGAGGAAATCAGCGGATATGAGCTTGTCTATTACATCTACTCTGAAGGGATACTCGACTTTGGAGACATGCCTAACCTCATCATGATAAGCAAGGAAGCTGAAGACTACCAGCTTGTGCCTGAGATTATTTTAGATTACTTCAAGGAAAACAGGGAACTCTTTGAGAATGTTTGTAAAATCCGAAAGATCCTAGGTGAAAGCACTGTCTTGGAGGATGTTGGTCCGGTCTTAGAGGAACTTGACAATTACAAGACCCAAGAGATTGACTTGGATGGAATCGTTCAGGAAGAAAAGACCTATATTGATGAGGAACTTAAAACTAGGATACACAATGTTGACCTTGAAGGAGATGAAGTCCTTGACTTATTAAATAATGCCTTGCCCCCTAAGATAGAGAAAATATTTGACGAAATCTTGTCTAAATCAAAAGAGAACATAAAGGCAAAAAGTGGAATTGACTTTGATCCATTCATCAAAAAATATCCTATTGAAATTGATGATATGGAGATGGAGAGAATCAAGATGGAGATTCTCTCAAGCAGCGAGAACAACTATTTTGACATGAAAATCACTGCTGCCGAACATTTGGCTCTCATTAAGGAGCAGGCCGAAAGGGAGGTTAAGGAAACAATTGAATTTGACTTTGAATATGCCCTAGGAAGCTTTGCATACCATTATAAGCTTAATGCTCCTGAATTTTCAAACGAATATGCTCTTGAAGGAGCCCTTCATTTGGAATTATGCCTTAAGGAGACAGAGGAAGATAATGAGAATGGAGAGATTCAAAGGATAGATTATAAATTGAATGAGCAGGAGAATGTGGCGCTTTTAACTGGAGCAAACAGTGGTGGAAAGACAACACTTCTTGAGACAATCAGCCAGATAGCGATTCTTGCACAGATGGGCCTTCCAGTTCCGGCAAATATGGCTAAGATAAAATTATTGGATGAGATTTATCACTTCTCTAAAAAGAGATCATTGGATGCCGGAGCATTTGAATCATTCCTTAATGTGTTTATGCCAATTGTGACAAGCGACTGTGAAAAATTGGTTCTTCTTGATGAACTTGAGGGAATTACAGAATTGGAAGCCGCTGTAAAGATCATTTCAAGCTTTATTGAGATGATAAAGGACAGCAATTCCTTTGCAATCATTGTAACCCATATGGCTAATGAGCTTATGAAGTATACAGACATTAGGGTGGATGGTATTGAGGCAACTGGATTGGATGAGAATTATAATCTGATTGTGGATAGGACCCCTAAGATGAATTATTTGGCTAAGAGTACACCTGAGCTCATTATAAAAAGAATGTATGAGAACTCTAGTCCTGAACTGAAAAAGGTCTATGGTAAGATCTTGGAGAAATTCTGAATTTAAAAAAAGTTTATATTAGACTTAATGATCTAAAATCCATTAAGAATAATCTCCATATAAAAATTATTAGTTCTAAATTTATTCAAAAATAGTTAAAAGCTTTTATTTTGATTATAACTATAAAATTATTATTTTATGTTTTAATCAATTAAAAGCGCTTTTTTATTTACACATCATCACTATAAAGTATTTATTGATAATTACTCTTTTTATAAAAAATAATTAATTTAATATTTTGCCCGTATACTATACAAAATATTTACTACTTTTAGCTCTCTAATTATAATATAAAACAAAGAAGTATATATTTTTATTACTTTTAAATTTACCCGATATTTCAAAAATTTTATTACTTGTTTTATATAAAAAATATAATAAATAATATAATGAGAATATTACTGGAAATAATGAAATCTTTTTTTTGATAATGTTTTTGAAATGGGATAATTCTTTCAATGCAAACATATTAAAACTCCCATGTCTTTTTATTTCGTTTAAATATTTTTTCATTATTTTTTATTCCCATTATCTGAAATCCGGATTTTTGAAATATGTTTTTCACCTAATATTATTCACTTTTTGTGAATAAAAATTCACATTTTAGCAAAGTTTAAATAGTCCAAAATCATTGTTTTTATTATAGGCAAATGTGAAAATATTTGCATTCACAATAAAATTTCTTTGAAGTTAATTTTTTAAATTTGATTGATGGAGAGGATTTTCAATGGCGCGGAGCGATAAAACTTTGGAAGACATTTTGAATATTATTTTTTATGATAAACCGTCAACTCAAGATGAAATTGCCGAAAAATTAAAGATTAGTCGAAGATATGTTACTCAATTGCTTAAACCATTAATTGAAGAAGACATTGTCAAAAGGGCTTATGTCATCGACTTGAATAAATATGATGAAATTTATGGCTCTTCAGACCCTATCTTCAATCTCAAACAGCATTCCGCATTTTTTTTAATTGAAAACATGCTAAGCAGCATGAGCGAGCATGTTAAAGAACAGGTCCAAATGTCTTTCGATGCCATTTTAACTAATGATAAGGACTTGGCAGAACAAGCTTTAAAACTGGATTTTACCACAAATAATATGTATGAAAAAGTTCGCGCATCTGTTGAAACTGTCGTTGATGTTGATCCCCATTCCAAACTTTCCAAGATTTTATTGTTCAGCGAAGCGGCATACAATTATGAACGCATTGGAGATTATTCAGGCCATATTGCCAAATTTGTCATTAATGAGAAGACTGCCGTAGACGATGAACTTTTAGATATATTAAAAAAAATGCATAAATATGCACAAAAATCTATTTCATATGCAACTGATGCTTTTATTAATGGGAATATTGACTCACGTGGAAATTTGATGGATACAGAAGAAAAAATTCATGAAACTCAACAAAAAGCCATGAATCTCATTGCCAACCAAATGGTTGAAACTTCTTTTGAGGATATTGAAATGTCCAATTATTATATTTACATATCCCGTGTAGTGAAATCATTCGAAAGAATGGGCGATATCTCAGTGGAAATTATGGATTTGGCTGCTGAATTCCATAAGGATATTCCAAGGCCAACAACTCCACGTTCATTTAGAGAAAAAATTTAAAAAGACAATGCCAAATTTCTTCTCAGGAGGAGATCTTATATCAAATAATAAACCGCAAGAAACGTTTAGGGGAAAAACTGACAGGGCTATTAAGAAACGACCCCCATGGAAGGAATACAACCTGCATATAGTTTGTTTTGTTCTGGTTGCCATTTCAATGGCCATTGGAGTTAAAGAGATTAGAATCACTGATACCATAAGTGTTTTATTATTGCCTTTAATATATGCCCTAATCATGGGTTTGGCTCTTTTTTTAGCAAAACCTATAAAATTTATAGGTAAAAAGCAATCAAAGGTAGCTGAAGGAGCAATGGTTTTATTTATAGGAGTTTTAATTGCTAAATTAGCTATTTCGAGCGGACAATCCATTGATATTATTTTTAATGTCGGCCCCTCCTTGATTTTACAACTTTTGGGGGATTTGGGCACTCTTATAGCATTGCCCGTTGCTTTGATTTTAGGATTTAGA
This sequence comes from Methanobrevibacter ruminantium M1, assembly GCF_000024185.1. Lineage (NCBI taxonomy): Archaea > Methanobacteriati > Methanobacteriota > Methanobacteria > Methanobacteriales > Methanobacteriaceae > Methanobrevibacter > Methanobrevibacter ruminantium. The sequence goes on along the minus strand of NC_013790.1, from coordinate 775,884 downwards.
AGAGAAGTAATCGGTATGGCAAGTTCCATTTGCCGCGAACCTAACTTGGGAGTCATTATCGACAAGTATGGTTTCAAATCCCCTGAGACAAGGGGAGTTTTAGCCATTTTTGTTATAGGATCCATTATCGGCACTCCTTTTATCAGCTTCCTATCAAGCATATGCATTTCGCTCATACCTTACCATCCATATGCCTTTGCAATGGCTTCAGGCATAGGAAGCGCAAGCATGAATGCTGCAGCATTGGTTCCATTGGTGCATATGTACCCTGCCATGGCTACCCAATTGGAGGCCTTTGCAGGATGCAGTAACATTCTTTCATTTTGTTTAGGCATTTACATGTGCATATTCATTTCCCTGCCTCTTGCAGAAAAATTGTATAAATGGTTATCTCCAATCATAGGTAAAGGTGAGGGGAGAACCATTGATGACGAATATGCTATTGAAGGAGTAAAAGATGATAAATATGCTACTTCTGAGGATTTGAGTTCTGGTAAGATTGAAAGATGGGTCACTTTCCTCGTACTTTTCTCAATCATCGGCACAGTTGGAAATTTCATAGGTTATCATACCCCTTTGCTTGATGTGTTCATCGGAATGCTAATCATTTCAATTATTACCCTTATCGGAATGTGCCTTGAGAGGATAATTCCATGGGATATCCCATCAATCATTTATATAAGTTTACTTGGTATTTTTTTAGCCATTCCTGGAGTTCCAACTTCAGACATTATAATAACTTATGTCTCTCAAATTGAGTTAACTACAATCTGCACTGCATTTTTAGCATATGTCGGTATTGCAATCGGTAACGATTGGGAGGAATTTAAAAAGATTGGTTGGAAAGGAATCATTATAGCAATAATCGTAATTTCCGGAACTTACCTCGGTTCTGCAAGTATTGCAAATCTGGTCTTATTTGTAACAGGCATGATTTAACAAATCTATTTTTCATTATTTATATCATGTTAGTTTTCTATTATGCGAAATAGTAATATAATTTTTATATAATATATATAATTATGTATTTATTTTTACATTATCATTAATTTTTCTACAAGAGTTAGAATATTCCATTAAAAAACTTACAGTTCATAAAAATCATTTTTTTCATATTCCATCCACATTAATTTTATTACTTATTTTATATAAAAAATATGAAATGATTATTATGGGAATTACTGATTATATTAAAACCAGATTATTGAATTTCCCCAATAAATTTTTAAAAGAATTTACACTGAATATAAAGCCAATATACTGAAAAAACTATACAAAATATAAACACCTGCTAAAAAAGACCAAATTAATTCCTTAAAAAAAGACTCAATTTTTAAAAATATCAACATATAATGCTTAATAAAATTATAAAATAAGTATATTAAGTTAATCAAGAATTAAACCAATATTAATGAATAATAAGTTAAATAAAGCCCAAATAATATAGATTTTTTGTTGCCCGTATACTATACAAAATATAATGTACTTTTAGCTCCTACATTATAATATTTAATATCAGTTCATATAAATCTTATCAAAATATTTGGTGTTTTAAAGTGGAAAATAAATGAATTTATTATTGGAAACATAGATTATTTTGTTATGTGAAAACTTATTTTAAATGTAACATGATTATAAACTTTTTCCAAATTCATAAGCCTTTTTAGGATAATCAGAGTATTTTGTCATTGAGGGAGTGCCACAACCATAACCTAAAATTCTGCCTTGATCATCTAAATTAAGATATTTAACTAGAGTATCATAATGTGCTTCCAGTGCATCAAATGTCCAATTGGATGAATTATATGCAACGGTTATAAGTGCAGATTTGAAATGACTTGACTGAATGGAACTGTTTGCTGAACAGAATCTGTCAATTAGAATTTTAAGCTGCGCTGACATTCCATAATAGTATAATGGAGTTACAAACACCAGCATATCCGCTTCAAGGATTTTTTCTCTAAAAATATCCATATCATCACTAATTATGCATGGACCTTCATAGCCACAGCTAACACAACCAGAACATGGTGCAATGTCTGCATGAGCAGCATCAATTTCTCCAACAACATGGCCCGCTTCTTCTGCTCCTTTAATGAAGTTATCTGCAAGAAGATTAGAAGAACCATTAATATTTGGACTTCCTTTCAAAACTATAATTTTCATTTTTTCACCTATTATAATAACAATGTCCTCCGAAAACAGAAATCTCTAAAGTATCCAATAAATCATCGATTTTCATTTACAACAGTGCCGAATAATTCAACCTCAAAGGATTAAAAATTTGATTCCATTCTTTAAATCTTGTTTTTAGTGTGTTTAATCCAGACTTTCTCGTTATCACTGGCTGAAACCTTATTGTCTGCCATTACTCCTACCAAATCATGAGCAATATAGGGTTCCTCCAAATAACTAATATCCTCCTCCGTTAATGTCAAATCAACGGAACTAACTGCACCTTCAACATGATGCATTTTAGTGGCCCCTACAATAGGAGCTGTAACTTTTGTAAGTAGCCATGCCAGAGACACTTCTGTCATTGACACACCATAATTTTGAGCAAGTTCATTGACTCTTTCTATAATCTTTAAATCTTGCTGTTCGGAATTTTGATATTTCAATTTGGCATAGTAATCTTCATTTAATCTTTTAGATTCTTCACCAGGGAGCCTTGACAATCTTCCTGAAGCCAGTGCGCTGTATGGTGTTAATGCAATATTGTCTGTGTGGCATAATGGAATCATTTCACGTTCCTCTTCCCTGAAAATTAAATTGTAATGGCCTTGAATTGATACGAATTTAGCAAAACCCTCCATTTCTGCAAGTGCATTGGCCTTTGCAAGTTGCCAGGCAAAACAGTTTGATATTCCAATATATTTAACTTTACCTTCTTCAATGACCTCATTTAATCCTTCAAGAAGATCATATAAAGGAGTGTTGTAGTCCCACATATGATAGATATACAGGTCAATGTAATCCAAGCCAAGATTTATAAGGCTTTTTTCGACCATATTGTGGATATGCTGTCTTCCAGAGACATTATTTCCAATATCTTCCTGTGATCTAGGCAGAAACTTTGTTGCAACAACAACTTCCTCACGAGAAGCGTTTTCCCGGATTGCTTTTCCCACATATTGCTCGGAAGTTCCATTCTGATAACCGATAGCAGTATCAAAGAAGTTAATTCCATTGTGTAGGCCATTTGTAATTATTTCTATTGATTCCTTTTCAGGCAATGTCCATGTGTGCATTCCATTTTCCGGATCTCCGAACCCCATGCATCCCATGCATATTCTACTGACTTTTAAATCGGAGTTTCCTAATTTAATATATTCCATGAGTAAAACCTTTTTTTAAATTATTTGAAAAAGAAATTTAGGGGCCTGAATTTTTTTATGTATGAAATCGTTCAGATTTTCTATATTTTTATTCATTACCCTATAAAAATGTATTTATTTCTAAAAATACAATTGTATTATTAGTTATATAAAAAAATAGGTCTTTAATATCGTTAAATTTAAATAATATGCTTTACAAATATATTATTGGCGATAATAATGAAGCATAGATTAAATTTAGATAATAAAGACCCAAATTATATTTTGTTGAAAGAAATATTTAAAATTATGGATTCTAGAAAATCCAAAAGTATATTAGCATCCTATGGATTTAAAAACTTAAATAGAACAATATTTACTTTTAAAATTATATTTATAAGTATGTTCTTTGGAATTGACATTCCATTCATTTTAAACGAGCTTAAATCCAAAAAAGAACTTCGCAAATACTTTAATATTTCTGAAGTTTTGACTGCAGATCAAGTTTATAAAATTTTTTCAGAAATAAACTCTGAAAAACTTATAAAATGTTTAAACAGAATCTTAAACTCAAGGAATATGGTTAAAAGAAGAGGAAAAAAGACTTTTATTGTTGATGCGACCCCAGTGGACGTAGATATTAATTTCCACAGAAATAAAAAGACTAAAGAACATCTGGAAAAAATTAATCTCAAATGGAGTTATTCATCCTCTAAAGGTTATTATATTGGATTTAAAGCAACTGTTGTATTAGATTATGATTCTATGAATCCTGTTTGTATTTTAGTCCACTCTGGAGCTCCAAACGATGCAAAACTTTTCGAAGAAATTTTAGAAAACCTTCAAAAAAGACGAATAATCAGAAAAGGAGACACATTAATCTTTGATAAAGGATATTACAGCTATAAAAACTACCAAATCGGAATCAGCAAATACAAAATCATTCCTTTCATTTTTCCAAAAGAAAAATTCAGCAGAACCCGATTGGATGACATTTTAACTTATCCACTAGCCGTATTTAACAAAACAAAGAGAATAATGAAAGAAAAAAGATTATACAACAGTTTAAAAATGGAATTAATGAAAAAAATAGATTCATGGGAAAAATTTAAACCAATAAGGGGCAAAATAGAAGATTTTTTCAAATTATTAAAACAAGGCTTGAATATGAGAGAAATCCACAAATATACTCCAAAATCAGTAGAAAAAACCGTTTATCTAAATGTATTTTTAGGAGCACTGATTATATCACAAGGATTTTACTCAAAAACGGCCATACAACAATTATCTGAAAACTAAAATCGTCAGGCCCCTAAAGAGTTTATTTAAGCAAATACGGTTCAATATTTGATGTTATCTCCGCACCTATTTTTGCAAGATATTCCGGTCGGTCTTTCATGTCATTTTCAATCCAGCATATTGTAAAGTTGTAAATTCCTCCGATATGGTAATAGACTTGATATCTTTCCTTTTTAGAGGTGTCTTTCAATACGTCGCCAAAGTAATTGGCGAGTACTTTTTGCAGTATGTAGCTTTGATTTTGCTTATGTATGATTTTTAAAAATTCCTCATGTTTGAGAAATGTTTCAAGAATTGTTCGGATATAAGTCTCTTTTGTTTTATCTGTTTTACTTTCAAATTCTTTCAGGTATTCGTCCATTATCGATTCTAACTTGTATTTTATGATGTCTTCTTTTGATTTAAAATTGCGATAATATGTTGACCTGTTGACTTCAGCCAGTTCGGATATATCTTTTACAGTTATTTCTTCAAATTCATGAGTTTCCATTAGTTCAATTAGACTTTTAACAATTTTATCCTTGCTTTTCATTTTATCTTCCTAAAGTTTGATGTTGTATTCCAGTATTTGAGTAATTCCACACCTTCATGGTCTATTTTCATATTTACCTGCCATATCTCCAATCCTTTTTCAATGCATCTGTCCACATTTTCGCTGACTTCAATATAATTTGTACTTGGATTTAAGATTTCATATCCTGGATTGTCATATTGAAATGTATTTAGAAGTATTGCCTTTTCATTACTTTCAAGACTGTCTGCAAGTTCATTGATATGCTTTATGAATCTGTCAGTTGATGAGAATGATGAAACTTTTTTTGTTTTAATATCTGTATCGTATTCTATTTGTAATGTTTGAAGTGGAGTCTTAACTTCAAGATATGTGCTTCCAACTAAAAAGTCCAATTTGGATTTTCCAAGACTAACTTCCCTTTTAATCTCACTATATTCCGGAAGCATCCCGTCGAGAAGATGATTTTTTAAAAACAGCTCAATATATTTGTTTGAAGCTATTTGATTTATTCCTATCCATTTTTTATCTTTTCTGTTGAGATTGCTGATGGATATTGCCTCTAAGGTATATTTTGTTTTTCTTTTGGGATTGTCGCTTTTGGAAAGTAATCCTGCAACATTTTTTAAATCAATATTTCCAATCCGTCCGGTTGTGGGACAGTGCACTTTTTCAATGTTGTCGTTGATTTCAACATCCAAGGTGAACTGGCTGTTTCTTTTGATTATCTTTCCTTCAGTTAATGGTGTATTGAATTTAAATTTCATAATATTCTACCTTTTAGTTAATTATATTTAAAGAATTAGCTATTTCTTCAAGTTTGGATATTGGTATTCCGATTATTACTTGGTCTTCTGAGAGTTCTGTTGCCATGTGTGAGCCTATACAGCCAAATGAGATATGGGGTTCATTTGTTTGAATTGAATTTACTACAATGTCTCCGCATAGTGATTGTGTTCCTCCCACACTGTTGTCCATTCTTTTTCCTTCCTGATAAGTATTGGCTCTTATCAAATCGAAAATCTGTCTTGGTTTGGCAATTACCACAACAACGTCAGGTTCTATTTTTGAATCCTCCAAAGGCATGTATGCAATGGCTTCTATTCTATTGTTTTTAGCAACTGAATCAATTAATGCTTTCCCGCTTTCCTGAGATGAGGTTACATTCATTTTATCGAATTGTGATCCGTTAAGTATTTTTTCAGGTAGTTCCTTTAGACCCAAAATTCCCGCTCCAATCGGACATCCAATTTCATCTATGGTTCCATAAAATGATTTTCCTTTACTTGCTGTTATTATTGCCTGACAATGTATTGTTTTATTGGTTTTTTCAAAAATTTCTTCTGCATCCTTTTCTTTTTCAAATAATTTCACGCTAACTGGGCTGGTTTTAAGGTTTAGGCTTTCTTTAATGATATTTGATATTTCTTGATAATTCATATAATCACCATAATATGCAACATATGTTGCATTTTAATATTTGTTATGGTAGTGGTTATATATAAATTTTTGCAACATATGTTGCATTAGATTGTTATCTTGGAGATTGTTAATGTAAATTTTATATAACATTATTTTTAAACTAACTAAATGATGATTATTAGAGAATTTACCATGGATGATTTGCCTGAAATGATTTCAATCTGGAATGAAATTGTCGAGGAGGGCAATGCGTTTCCACAAGAAGAAGTACTGACATTAAAGACAGGTTTGGATTTTTTCAACAGTCAAAGTCATGTTGGAGTTGCATTTGACGGTGAAATTCTCGGACTGTATATTCTCCATCCAAATAATGTGGGAAGATGCAGCCATATTGCCAATGCCAGCTATGTAGTATCCTCAAAAGCCAGAGGAAAATATATTGGTCAAAAACTGGTTTTGGATTCGATTGAAAAAGCAAAAGAACTTGATTTTCTAATTCTTCAGTTCAATGCTGTTGTTGAAGATAATTTATCTGCAAGACAATTGTATGAAAAGTTAGGATTCAAACAGCTTGGTGTCATTCCAAAAGGATTCAGGTTAGATAATGATGAATTCGCTAATATATGTCCATATTATATTGAATTATAATGTCTTATTTTTTTAAACAAATTTAACTAAAAAGTAGCGGATAATTCTTCTACTTTTAATAATTTTTTGTTCGTATGGTATAGAACAAATTTCACTAAAAGTAGTAGATAATTTAAAGTGCGTTATGCCAATATTATGGCCTTTCGCTTATGCTCAAGGCGTTCAGTCCAACCTATGGTTGGGCGGAACATGATGATTGTTTGATATTTAACTTTTTATTCAAATGCTTGATTTACAGAACCGACTGGAGAGGATTGGTTCCTCCCTATAGTAGTGCTCGCCAATTCTATTCACCCAGGCCTCCCCACACACGCCTCCACTTACGCACCGGCGTGGGGGTCGGCCGGGCGAATTGGCTCGCTTATAACATGGGTATGGCAAGGTTGCTATGGTCTGGAATATATTAAACTGTGTTGTCCATTAAAATTATATACTTAACAAAAAGATATTTAATATCATGAATTATGTAGAAGAAGCAGTACAATTATTTGAAGATGGTTATATGTGTTCACAAGCTGTCTTAGAGGTATTTTGTGAAGAGTTTGGACTTTCAAGAGAACAGGCATTTAAAATCAGCATATCATTTGGAGGCGGTATGCGTAAAGGAGAAGTTTGTGGAGCTTGCACTGGTGCTATAATGGCATTAGGTTTGAAATATGGTGATTTCGAAAGGATGGCACAAATAAGGAGAAATAAAAGGTCATTATGATAAATAAAAAATTTAAACGGACTGATCTGCTGCTGTCATTGTGCGGACTTAACTGCAGTTTATGCCCAATGTTTATTGAAAAAAGATGCACAGGCTGTCGTGAAGGCAGTGCCTGTTATCTGACCTGCACAATAGCACCATGCAGCATTGAACATGGAAATATAGACTACTGCTTCGAATGTGAGGAATATCCCTGTGACAAATATGATGGAATTGAATTATACGATTCACTAATCACACACAGGAATCAGAAAAAGGATTTGCAAAAAGCAAAAACTATAGGAATCGAAAACTATCACAAAGAACAGCTTGAAAAAAAGGAAATCATAAACCATATTTTAAACAGGTATAATATTGCCAACAGACATATCTTCTTCTGCCTGGCGGTAAATCTGCTTGAAGTTGATGACTTAAAACAGATATTAAAAGACTGCGATGAATCAACAAAAGATATGGATTTAAAGGAAAGATCAGATTA